>DATABZ010000223.1:0-7122 GCA_036259315.1 Gemmatimonadales bacterium
GCGAGCGGGCGACTGTGTGCTTGTCGTCCGCTCGCGCCCCGCTGCCTCGCGAAGGCCAACGATCCCCGCCCCACGCACCTCACGGCATAGACTCGCGATCGGACAGATCCCCCCAGTGCAGCTTCTGCCGCATCCGGCTGAAGAACCCGTCGCCGCCGAGCCGCACGAGGCACACCCGGTGGTCCGCCCGGCGCACGTCCACGCTCTCCCCCGGTGCCAGGGTCGTGCCGGTCTGCCCGTCGAACGACACCAGCAGGTCGTCGGCCCAGCCCTCCATCGGCTCGACCACGATCCGGTACGTTCCCGGCACGACCAGCGGCCGCACGGCCAGCGTGTGCGCGGCGATCGGGGTCACCACCATCGCCTCCACGCCGGGGACCACGATCGGCCCGCCGGCGCTGAGGGAGTAGGCCGTCGAGCCCGTCGGCGTCGCGACGATGATGCCGTCGGCGCTGTAGGGACCCACGTTCTCGCCGTTGATGAAGACGTTGACCCGGACCACGCGGGCGACGCCGCCCTTGTGGACCGCGACGTCGTTCACCGCCATCTGCACCGAGCGCTGCGCGCCGGAGCCGTCGCGGATCGACGCCTGGAGGACCTGGCGGCGCTCGACCACGAAGCGGCCGGCCACCAGGGAGTCGAGCGCCTGATCGAGCCCGTCGCGCGTCGCGGTGGTCAGGAAGCCGAGCCGGCCGAAGTTGACGCCGAGGATGGGGGTCTCGCGGCCGCCGAGGAGGCGGGCGCCGCGGAGGAGGGTGCCGTCCCCGCCGAAGGTGAGGAGCGCGTCGAGCTCGATCGAGGAGAGCGGAGCCAGCTCGCCGCTCCAGAACGGCCCCAGCCGCTCTTCGGCGAAGAGCGTCATCCCCCGCGTCGGAGCCTGGCGGGCGACGTACTCCAGCACCGCCTTGAGGTCGCGGTACCTGGGATTGCCGACGACTCCGACGTTCATCGCGCCTCGAGGCTCTCCTCGTGCTGCAGCGCGGTGATCCGCCGGGCGATGCCCGCCGCCGTGAGGCCGAAGAGCTCGAGCTGCTCGGCGCGCGGCGCCTGCTCCACCAGCCGGTCGGGCACGCCGAGGGCTACGACGCGCACCTCGGGGTGCGTGGTCTGGAGCGTCTCCGCGAGGTAGGCGCCGAAGCCGTTCACGATGGTGCCCTCCTCCACCGTGACCAGGATCCGGTGCCGCTGCACCAGAGACTCCAGCATCGCGGAGTCGAGTGGCTTGAGGAAGCGGCAGTTGACGACGGCGCAGTCCACCCCCTCGGCACCGAGAAGCTCCGCCGCCTGCACCGCGGGAGCCACCATGGTGCCCACGGCGAGGATCGCGACGTCGCCCTTGCCCTCCCGGAGCTGCTCCCAGGTGCCGTACGGCACCTCCGGCACGCTCGCCGGGTCGATCGGCTCGACGGGAGCCTTGTCGCGGGGATACCGGGTGCAGAACGGTCCTCTGGTGTGCGCCATCGCGGTGCGGAGCAGGCCCACCAGCTCGTCGCCGTCCTTGGGCGCCGTCACCGTCATCCCGGGCACCGCGAGCATGTAGGCGATGTCGTAGAGACCCATGTGGGTCTGTCCGTCCTCACCGACAAGCCCCGCCCGGTCCATGCAGAAGATGACCGGGAGATGCTGCACCGCGACGTCGTGGATGACGTTGTCGTAGGCGCGCTGGAGAAACGTGCTGTAGATCGCCACCACCGGGCGGATGCCCTGGGTCGCGAGCCCGCCCGCGAAGGTCACCGCGTGACCCTCTGCGATGCCGACGTCGAAGAAGCGCTCGGGATACTTCTTCTGGAAGATGTTGGTCCCGGTGCCCGCGGGCATGGCGGCGGTGATCGCCACCAGCTCCGGGTGCTCGCCCGCGAGCGCGGTGAGCCCGTCGCCGAACACCTGGGTCCAGGTCGGCGGGCCGCTCGCCTTCTTCCGGGCCTCGCCGGTCACCGGATCGTACGCCGCGAGCCCGTGCCACTTCTCCTGGTTCGTCTCGGCGTAGGAGAAGCCCTTGCCCTTCTGGGTCATCACGTGGATGACGCGCGGGCCGTCGATGCCGCGGACGAACTGGAGCGTGTCGCAGAGCTTGGTGAGGTCGTGGCCGTCGATCGGCCCGAAGTAGCGGAAGCCCAGCTCCTCGAACAGCATGCCCGGCGAGAAGAGATTCTTCACGCTCTCCTCGACGTTCTTGGCGAAGTCCACTACGCCCTCGCCGAACACGCCGCCGAGGGCGAAGGTCATCCCCTTGATCTTCTCCCGCAGGCGGTTGGTGCGGGGGTCGGCCACGATGCGGCCCAGCATCTTGCTGATCGCGCCGACGTTGGGGGAGATCGACATCCCGTTGTCGTTCACGATCAGGATGATGTCGCGGTCGGAGTGCCCCGCGTTGTTCATGCCCTCGTAGGAGAGGCCGCACGTGAGCGCGCCGTCGCCCACGATCGCCACCACCTTGTGCGACTCGCCCCGCAGGTCGCGCGCGGTGGCCATGCCGAAGGCGGCGGACATCGCGGTGCCCGCGTGCCCCGCGCCGAACTGGTCGTGCTCGCTCTCCTCGCGCTTGAGGAAGCCGGAGATGCCGTCCCGCTGCCGCAGCGTGGGAAAGGGATCGTTGCGGCCGGTCAGGAGCTTCCAGGCATACGCCTGATGGCCCACGTCCCACACGATCTTGTCGGCCGGCGAATCGAACTCGTAGAGCAGCGCGATGCTCAGCTCGACGACGCCGAGGCTGGCGCCGATGTGGCCGCCAGTGATGGAGCAGCACTCGATCAGGCGGTCGCGGATCTCCTGCGCGAGCTGGGGAAGCTGTTCCCGCTTGAGGCGCTTGAGATCGGCGGGGGACTGGATGGTGGCGAGCAGACTCATGGGCGTCGGTGCTGGTGTAGGGCGTCGGGCAGCGAGGGATTGTGGATCGCGGTGCCTAGGAGCTCCGCGTTACAATATACCCGGCCAGCGCCCCCAACGCCCCGCTCGGCACCCCCGCCGAATCGAGGTGGGCCACCGCCCTCCGCGCCAGCCGCTCCGCCTCGGTCCGGGCCGCCTCGACGCCCATCACGCTCACGTAGGTGGACTTGGCGAGCTGCGCGTCGCGGCCCGCGGTCTTGCCCAGCGCCTCGCTGGTGCCGGTGGCGTCGAGCACGTCGTCGGCGATCTGGAAGGCGAGCCCCACGTCCTCGCCGTAGTCGGTGAGCGCGGCCACCGCCGCCGGCCCCGCCTCGGCCGCGATGGCGCCTACGGTGCATGAGGCCCGGATCAGCGCGCCGGTCTTTCCGCGATGCACGGCGGTCAGGTCGTCCAGGGCGAGCGCGCGGCCCTCCGCCTCCAGGTCCAGCCACTGCCCACCCACCATGCCCTCGATCCCACCCGCGCGGAACAGCTCGACCGCCATCCGGCCCAGGGCCGCGGCGGGGAGCGCCAGCGCCTGCGCCGCGGCGGCGAGCACGCGCGCCGCCACCGGCACGAGCATGTAGCCGGCGCGCGTGGCCGTAGGGACGTCGAACGCCCGGTGGGTGGTCGGACGGCCTCGGCGGAGGTCGTCGTCGTCCATGCAGGGGAGGTCGTCGTGGACCAGGGAGTAGGTGTGCACCGTCTCGACCGCGGCGGCGACCTCCGCCACGGCGGGCGACCGGCCGCCGACCGCACGGTAGGAGGCCAGGAGAAGCGCAGCCCGCACCCGCTTGCCCGGTGTGGCGAGGGCGTAGGCCAGCGCCTCGCCGTTCCGGCCAGGCACCTCCTCGCGCAGGCGACGGGCCCACTGCTCCAGGATCCGGTCGGTCCGCTCGCGGGCCTCGGAGAGGAGGTCCGCGGCGGAGGGCACGGCGAAGTCGGCCATCGCGTGATCCGCGAGATCAGCCATCGAGCTCGCCGTCCGGCTCAGCCATAGGCTCAGCCATGGGGCTCAGCCATCGGCACTGCCGCCCAGGTCAGTCATCGAGATCCGAGAGCCGGAGGTCGCCTGCTTCCTCCAGCACCGTCTGGACCTTGACCTCCGCCGCGCCGAGGCGCTCGCGGGCGGCCCGGAGCCGGGCGACGCCCTCCTCGAACAGGGCGAGCGCGGCATCGAGCTCGACGTCCTCGACCTCGAGCTTCCGGACGATCTCTTCGAGTCGGTTCAGATCCTGGGCAATGCTCATGAGGACTCCACCCGGGCGGCGACGTCGCCGTCGGCCACCCGGAGTCGAAAGCGTGTGTCGGGAGCGAAATCCGCCCGGCGCTTGAGGACCCGACCGTCCTGCGCGACGGGGACGGCGTAGCCGCGATCGAGAATGCGGAGCGGGCTCAGGGCGTCGAGCTGCCCCGCGAGTCGGTCCGCCCGGTGCCGCTCGCGCCGGAGCACCGCCTCCATGGCGACCTGCAGCCGGTCCGCGGTACGTGCCAGCCGCTCGGCGGCGAGCCGGGTGCGGCCGCCGAGCCCACCGGCCAGCCGGGCGGCGACGTCGTCCAGCTGCCGCAGAACCTCGCGCCGGTCGGCCACGGCCATCTCGGCGGCCGCGGAAGGCGTGGGCGCGCGGACGTCGGCGACGAGGTCGGTGAGCGAGATGTCGGTCTCATGGCCTACGGCCGAGATCGTCGGCACGCGCACGTCGGCGAGGGCGCGGCACACCGCCTCGCTGTTGAACGCCGCCAGGTCTTCCCGTCCCCCACCGCCGCGGCCGACGATGCAGAGCTCGACGTCGGGGATCCGGTTCACCAGCCTGAGCGCCCGGACCAGCGCCGCTACCGCGCCGTCGCCCTGCACCCTCGCGTTCACCACCAGCAGTCGGCAGCAGGGCCACCGCTTGCCGACGACGGTGATGATGTCGTGGAGCGCGGCCCCGTCGGTGCTGGTCACCACCGCCACGGTGCACGCGAGCTCGGGAATCGGCCGCTTGCGGGCCGGATCGGTGAGCCCGTCGCGGTGCAGGACTTCCTTTACCCGCTCCAGCTCCCGCTGCGCGGCGCCGATGGCGGCGGTGGGAATCATTCGGGTGACGTTGAGCTGGAACTCGCCCTTGGCCTCGTAGATCCCCGGCCTGACCAGCACGAAGACTTCGGTGCCGTCCTTCGGCGGCTCCCCCGCGGTCTGGTTGTACCGGCTCCACATGCAGCAGCGGACCTGGCTCTGCCGGTCCCGCAGGCTGAAGTACCAGTGCCCGCTGGACCATGCCTTGCACCCCACCACCTCACCCCGGATCCACACCGGCATGAACTCGCCCTCCACCAGCCGCTTGACGGCGGAGGTGAGCTGACTGACGGACCACACTTCGTCCGTGGGGGCGATCATGCTGAGCTGGAAGGAGAGGGCCATCGGTTGTCCTGCGGGCTCCTGCGTTACTGGTAGGCGCCTACCCATCGGGCGGCCGCTGCCGGCTTCACCTCTCCGCGCGGTTGCACTTCTTCACCACAGAGGCACGGAGGGGCCGAGCCACCCCTCCCCCAGCGGTCCGGGAATGGCTCCGTGCTGCCCTCTGTACCTCCGTGGTGCGATCCTCACCCAAACCCCACCCTAGTGAAGAGACTCGATCTGCCGCCACGCCTGCAAGGTATTCTGCATCAGCATCGCGATCGTCATCGGCCCCACGCCGCCCGGCACCGGAGTGATCCAGCTCGCCTTCTCCGCGACGGCGCCGTACGCCACGTCGCCCACCAATCGGTAGCCCTTGGGCTGCGAGGCGTCGTCCACCCGGTTGATCCCCACATCGACGACCACCGCGCCCTCCCGGACCATGTCCGCGGTGACGAATTCCGCCCGGCCGATGGCCGCGATCAGAATGTCCGCGCCGCGTGTGACAGCCGGCAGATCCTTCGTCCGGGAGTGGCAGACCGTGACCGTGGCGTCGCCGCCCGGGCCCTGCTGGATCAGCAGGTTGGCCATCGGCTTGCCGACGATGTTGGAGCGCCCCACGATCACGGCGTTGGCCCCCTTGGTCTCGATGCCGTTGCGGATCAGCATCTGCTGCACGCCGTAGGGAGTGGCAGGACGGAAGGCCTTCCTGTCCCCCGTCACCAGTCGGCCGACGTTCACCGGGTGGAACCCGTCCACGTCCTTGGCCGGATCGATGCGGAAGAGCACCTTCTCGCTGTCGATGTGCTTCGGCAGCGGGAGCTGCACCAGGATGCCGTGGATTCGCGGGTCCGCGTTGAGCCGGTCCACGATCGCCAGCAGCTCGGCCTCGCCGATCGTGGCCGGGTGGCGGATGGTCTCCGAGTACATCCCGGCCTCCTCGGTCGCCTTGCCCTTCGAGCGCACGTACACCGCGCTCGCCGGATCGTCCCCCACCAGCACCGCCGCGAGGCCCGGCCTGCGCCCATCGCCGCCGAGTCGCGCGACCTCCGCCGCCACCTCGGCGCGGATCGTCTTGCCCAGGGCCACCCCGTCCAGAATCTTCGCGCTCATCGAGCGTAGTCCACGGCTCTAGTCTCCCTGATCACGACCACCTTGATCTGTCCCGGATACTGCAGCTCGTTCTCGATCTTCCTGGCGATCGTCTCCGAGAGCTGCGTCGCGGCGCCGTCGTCGATCCGGTCGGGCGTCACCACCACCCGCACCTCGCGGCCCGCCTGGATGACGTTGCACTTCTCCACCCCGGGGAACCCGTTTGCGATCTCCTCCAGCCGCGTGAGGCGCTTCACGTAGGTCTCGAACGCCTCGCGGCGCGCCCCCGGGCGCGAGCCGCTGATGGCGTCCGCCGCCTGCACCAGCACCGATTCCGCCGACTCGTGCGGCACGTCGTCGTGGTGCGCCTGGATGCAGTTGATCACCGCCGCGCTCTCCCCGTACCGGCGGGCGACCTCGACCCCCAGCTCCACGTGCGTCCCCTCGCTGTCGTGGGTCAGCACCTTGCCCACGTCGTGCAGCAGGCCGCCACGCTTGGCGAGCTGGGCGTCGAGATGCAGCTCCGCCGCCATCATCCCGGCCAGCCACGCGACTTCCTTGGAGTGCTCGTAGATGTTCTGGCCGTAGGAGGTACGATAACGCATCCGGCCGATCAGCCTGATCAGCTCCGGGTGCAGGCCGTTGATGCCGGTGTCGTAGGCGGCCTGCTCGCCCAGCTCGACCAGCTGCCCCTCCAGCTCCTTCTGCACCTTGGCCACGATCTCCTCGATCCGGCCCGGATGGATGCGGCCGTCCTGGATCAGCGCCTCCAGCGCGCGGCGCGC
>DATABZ010000224.1:0-14451 GCA_036259315.1 Gemmatimonadales bacterium
CCCCCCCGCTTTTCGTCCCACCCCAGTTCCCGTGCCATCAGCTCGGCCACCCTGCTCGCCGCCGCGATCCCGCGGTCGGCCACCTCGAAATACAGGTGGATGCGCCGCACCAGCACGTCCTCCACCGTCTGCGCCAGCTCGCGCCGCACGGCGTGCAGCACCTCGGCCTCGATCGCAGGATGCGGCGGGTGCAGCCGCCGCAGCAGCCGACGGTCGGCCGCGCCAAGATTGTAGATGCCGGCGGCCTCGGTGCCGTAGTGCCGGATCAAGTGCTCGACGCTCTCGGGCACGACGCCAAGTTCCAGCCCCCGCGCCCTGAACTCGGTGAAATCGTCGGTCTCCCCGCCGGGGAGCGGCTCCTCGTCCGTGCCCGCCTCGGTGGCGCGGGGCCGTCCTTCGCGGAACCGGAGCTCGCGCATCGCGCGGTCCACCACCTCCCGCGCCATCGACCGGTAGGTCGTGAGCTTCCCTCCAACCACGGTGATCATGCCGCCCGAGCCCTGGACGATCGCGTGCTCGCGCGTGCGTCCGCTCTCCGGGACCGCGGGGCTGGCGGCGAGGAGCGGCCGCAGCCCGGCCCATGCCCCGCGCACGTCTTCCAACCCGAGCCGCGCATTGGGGAACCGCGCGTTTGCCGAGCGGAGGAGGTACACCACCTCCTCGTCGGTGACGGTGAGCTGGTCCGGCGGCTCCGTCGTATCGGTGTCGGTCGTGCCGATGTAGGAGAGGTCGCGCCAGGGCAGGATGAAGAGCACGCGGCCGTCGATCGGGCTCAGGAAGATGATGCCGTCGCGATGGTCCAGCCGGCTCCGGTCCACCAGGATGTGGATCCCCTTGGTGGGGCGCAGCAGCGGCGCGACACCCGCGTCCTCCATGGTGCGGATCCGGTCCGCCCACGGCCCGGCGGCGTTGACCACCACGCCCGCCCTGACCGTGGCGCGGACACCGGTGAGCCGGTCCTCCAGCTGAGCGCCCACGACCCGGCCCGCGGTGCGCTCCAGCGACCGCACGGCCATGTAGTTGGCAACCAGTGCGCCGTGTCCGATGGCCGAGCGCGCGGTGGCGAGCACCAGCCGCGCGTCGTCGCACTGCGCGTCGTAGAACCTCGCCCCGCCCCTGAGCCCCCGCTCGCGCAGCATCGGCTCGGCCTCGAGCACCGCGCGCTTGCCGAGCATGCGGTGCATCCGCACATTGCGGAACGAGGCGAGGAGATCGTACAGCCACATCCCGGCTCCCAGGCGCCAGAGGGACAGGCGGTCTCCCCGATGCAGGGGAAATACGAAAGGCAGCGGCCAGACCAGGTGGGGTGCGATGCGGAGGAGGATGCGCCGCTCCCGGTTGGCTTCGAGCACCAGGCGCAGGTCTCCGGTCTCCAGGTAGCGCAGGCCGCCGTGGACCAGCCTGCTCGAGCGCGAGCTGGTGCCCGAGCCGAGGTCACTCTGGTCCACCAACACCGTCCGGAGCCCGCGCATCGCCGCATCGCGGGCGATCCCGGCCCCGGTGATGCCCCCGCCGATCACCAGGATGTCGGCCGGCTCCGCCGTGAGCCGATCGAGCGACGCCCTCTGTGAGGACAGTCTTCCGTGACCATGCCCCCCGTCCCGCGGACCACTCGCCCCAGCACCTGGTTTCTGTGGCACGGTCATCGGCTCGGCCCCGGCGTTCGGGTGCTGGATGTCGCCTGCGGCGAGGGTCGCCACAGTCTGGCGGCGGCGGCGCGGGGGGCGCGCGTCACCGCGGTGGACCGCGACGAGGCCCGTCTTGCCGCGGCACGCGAGCGAGCGGAAGCGCAGGGGCTCAGCGTGGATTGGGTAGCGGCGGACCTGGAAGAGCCGTGGCCGGACCTCGGCTGCTTTGATGCGGTTCTCGTCTTCAATTATCTTGACCGGGCCAAGATGCCCCGGATGATCGAGCTGATCGAGCCGGGCGGCCTGTTGATGATGGAGACGTTCCTGAGCACCCAGCGCGAGCTCGGCTGGGGTCCAACTTCGGACGACCACCTGCTCGAGCCCGGCGAGCTGGCCCGACTCGTCGCCCCACTCACAATCGTGCACGGCCGCGAAGTGATCGAGGCGGTGGATCCCGAGCGGTGGCGAGCGGTGGCGAGTGTCTTGGCCGTAAAGAAGTAAGTCCCCCCTCTCACCCGGAGCAACATGCAAGAAGCCCGACCCGGCCGCCGGGTCGCGATCGTCGCGGGAATACGGACGCCGTTCCTCAAGAGCGGCACCGCGTTCCGGGACGTTTCCGCCGTGGCGCTCGCCCGCCATGCCGCGCGCGAGCTGCTCTTCCGGAGCGAGATCGACGGCCGGGAAGTGGACGAGGTGATCTTCAGCCAGGTCGTGCCGTCGGTCCTCGCGCCGAACGTCGCCCGCGAGGTGAGTCTCCTTCCGCAGCTGCTTCCCAGCGTTCCGGCCTACACGATCAACCGCGCCTGCGCCTCCAGCGCGCAAGCCATCAACAACGCGGCGGACCAGATCGTGCTGGGCCACGCCGACACCGTGCTCGCCGGCGGCGTCGAGTCGCTCTCGGACATCCCCATCCTCCACTCCCGCCGGTTCAGTCGGGTGCTCATGGACGCGAGCCGCGCGAAGAGCCTGGGCGCGCGCGTGGCGGCCTTCGGCCGCACTCGCCCACGCGATCTGGTGCCGGTGACCCCCGCCATCGCGGAGCCCTCGACCGGCGAGAGCATGGGCCAGTCCGCCGAGAAGATGGCCAAGGAGAATGGGATCAGCCGCGAGGCGCAGGACCAGCTCGCGCTCAGGAGCCACCAGCGCGCCGCCGCCGCGACCGCCGACGGCCGGCTCACCGGCGAGATCGCGCCCTGGTTCGGCGGGGCGGGCATGGACCAGCCGGTCACGGCCGACAACGGCATCCGCGCCGACACCACGCTCGAGGCCCTCGCCGCCCTCCGCCCGGTGTTCGACCGGCGATACGGCTCGGTCACGGCCGGGAACTCCTCTCCGCTCACCGATGGCGCTTCCGCGGTGCTGCTCATGGCCGAAGAAAAGGCGGCGGCGCTCGGCTACACCCCGCTCGCCTACCTCCGGAGCTACGCCGTCGCCGCGGTGGATCCGGGCTGGCAGCTCCTCATGGGACCGGTGTATGCGGTGCCCAAGGCGCTCGAGCGTGCGGGGCTCTCGTGGAGCGACATCGGCCTCTTCGAGGTTCACGAGGCGTTCGCCGCCCAGGTGCTCTCCAATGCGCAGGCGTGGGGCTCGCGAGCGTGGGCCGACCGACTGGGGCTCCCCGGCCCGGTGGGCGAGGTGGACTGGGAGCGCACCAACGTGATGGGCGGCTCCATCGCGGTCGGGCATCCCTTCGCCGCTACCGGCGGGCGCCTCGTCACCACGCTGGCCAACGAGATGCGGCGGCGCGACGTCCAGTTCGGTCTCCTCTCCATCTGCGCGCAGGGCGGGATGGGCTACGCCATGGTGCTGGAGCGCTAGTGTCGGCCTTCACCGCCGAGCTCCAGGATGCCATCGCCATCGTCACGTTCGACCTCCCCGGTGAGCCCGTCAACAAGCTCACCGCGGCGGTGAAGGTCGAATTCGAGGCGCTCCTCATCCGCCTCCGCGACGACGCGGAGATCAAGGGCGTGGTGCTGATCTCGGGCAAACCCGACACGTTCATCGCGGGCGCCGACATCGAGGAGTTCACCGCGCTCACCACGCAGACCGAGGCCGAGCGGCTGAGCTTCGAAGGGCAGGAGATGGTGAACCGGGTCGAGACGCTGCCGAAGCCCGTCGTCGCGGCCATCCACGGGGCCTGTCTCGGCGGGGGTCTCGAGCTGGCGCTCGCCTGCCACTACCGGGTCGCTACCGATCACCCCAAGACCCAGCTCGGCCTGCCCGAAGTGCAGCTCGGGCTCATCCCCGGCGCCGGCGGGTGCCAGCGCCTTCCCCGCCTCATCGGGCTCCGCGCCGCGCTCGACATGATCCTCACCGGCAAGAGCGAGCGCGCCGCGAAGGCCCTGCGGCTCGGCCTGGTGGACGAGGTCGTGCCGCAGAGCATCCTCCGGCACACCGCGCTCGCCGCGGCACAGCGCCTGGTGCGCCACGGGCTGCCGCGGCGCAACGCGCGCGGAGGAGTCCAGACCCTGTTCCTCGACCGTACTCCGGCGGGGCGGCAACTGGTGTACCGCGGCGCGAGGGCCCAGGTCCTCAAGCGGACCGGCGGGCACTATCCGGCGCCGCTCGCGGCCTTGGAGACGGTGCGCGTGGGGCTGGAGCACGGGATCACCGCGGGCCTCGCGGAGGAGCACCACGCGTTCGGGCAGCTCGCGGTGGGCGACGTCTCCCGCAAGCTGGTGCAGATCTTCTTCGCCACCACGGCGCTCAAGAAGGACGACGGCATTCCTCCCGGCAGCGCGAGCCCCCGGCAGATCCGGCGGCTCGCCGTGGTCGGCGCCGGCTTCATGGGCTCGGGCATCGCGGGCACCGCGGCGCTCAACGTCGAGGTGGACACGCGGCTCAAGGACGCCGATCTCGCGAGAGTCGGAAAAGGCCTCGCTGCGGCGGCGGCGATCCTGAAGGACCGGCTCCAGCGCCGCCGCATCACCCGGCCGCAGTTCGAGCGGCTGAGCGGGCTGATCTCCGGCGGCGACACCTACGCGGGTTTCTCCCGCGCCGATCTCGTGATCGAGGCGGTGTTCGAGGAGCTCGCGGTGAAGCGCAAGGTGCTCGCGGACGTGGAGGCGGTGACCCGTCCCGACACCATCTTCGCCAGCAACACCTCCACCATCCCGATCCACGAGATCGCGGCGGAGGCGCAGCGGCCCGATCGGGTGCTCGGCATGCACTTCTTCTCGCCGGTGGAGAAGATGCCGTTGCTGGAGGTGATCCCCACCGACCGGACGGCGGCGGAAGCCATCGTCACGGCCGTGCGGTTCGGCCGGCGGATGGGGAAGACCGTGATCGTGGTGAGCGACCGCCCGGGCTTCTGGGTCAATCGCATTCTCTCGCCCTACCTGAACGAGGCCGGGCTCATGGTCGCTGAGGGCGTGCCGATCGAGCGGATCGATCGGGCAGCGACCGGCTGGGGCTTCCCGGTGGGTCCCGTCGCGCTGCTGGACGAGATCGGGCTGGATGTCGCCCACAAGGCCGCGGAGACGATGCGAGGAGCGTTCGGCGAGCGGATGAAGGGCGGCAATACCCTGGACCGCATGCTCGCCGCCGGTCGGCTCGGCCGCAAGAACGGCCGCGGCTTCTACCGGTACCGCAAGGGGCGCAAAGCCGGCCCGGACGGTGCGGTGTACGGCCTGCTCGGCGTCAAACCGGCGGAGGACGTGGCGAGCGAGCTGATCGAGCGTCGCCTGGTGTACGCCATGCTCAACGAGGCGGCCATGGCGTGCGCGGAGTCGGTGATCCGGAGCGCGCGCGACGGTGACATCGGCGCGATCTACGGGATCGGCTTTCCCGCCTTCCGGGGCGGCCCCCTCCGTCTGATAGACGATCTCGGCGCCTCCCGCGTCGTCTCCACCCTCCACGAGCTGGAGGACCAGTTCGGCGAGCGATTCCGGCCCGCGCCGGCGCTGACCGAGATGGCTCGCCAGGGCGGCCGCTACTACCAGACATGAACGGCATTCTGCGGCTGCTCGGCGTCGCCGCGCTCTGCTACCTCGTCGTCCTGCTGGTCCTCCGCCTCAGCGAAAGCCGCATGCTCTACGTCCCGGGCTCCAGCCGCACGCTGCTGGATCCTCCGGCCGACCTGAACCTGGCCGTGCGCAAGGTGTCCCTCACCACATCCGACAGCATCCGGCTGGTCAGCTGGGTCATGCCGGTGGAGCGCGCGTCGGGCTACTGGCTGCTCATCTGCCACGGCAACGGCGGCAACATCTCCGAGGCCGGCCGGCCCTATCACTACGCCGGCCTGCGCGCGCTCGGCCTGAGCCTCTTTGCCTTCGATTACCGCGGCTACGGGGAGAGCGAAGGCGTCCCTACCGAGCAGGGCCTGTATCGCGATGCGGAGGCGGCCTACCGCTACCTCCGTGACGCCCTCGAGGTCCCGCCGGAACGGATCGTCCTCTTCGGTCACTCGCTCGGGTCGGCCGTGGCCGTGGAGCTGGCGAGCCGGGTGCCCGCGGCCGGCCTGGTGCTCGACGGCGCGCTCACGTCGGTGGTGGATCGCGCCCAGGAGCTCTTTCCCTATGCGCCGGTCCGCTGGATCGCCGCGAGCCGCTACTCCTCCATCGAGCGCATCGGCGACCTGCGCCTTCCCAAGCTCTTCCTCCACGCTCGCGACGACGAGGTCGTCCCCATCGGCCACGGCCGCAAGCTGTTCGAGGCGGCCGTCCCGCCGAAACGGTTCGTGGAGCTGCGGGGGACCCACGGAGACGCGTTCGTGGTGGACTCGGCCGCGTACTACGGGGCGATCCGCCGGTTCCTGGCGGAACTCGGCAGGGGGGTCGGCTCGTAGAGCCATCATGCGCCTGCCTCGACGAGCTCACCGACTCACCGGGTACCGTTACACTCACAGCTCCGCGACGCGCCGCGGTGCTCGCCGGATGCCTGTACTCCACCGCGCGGTCGTCTGCTGCGTAGCCGCCTGCTGCACCATCTCCGCCGTCGGCTCGGCTCAGGACTCGGACGGCGCTCCGCGCGGGCGGGGATGCAGCGCGCCGGAGCACCGGCAGTTCGATTTCTGGATCGGCGACTGGGAGGTCAGTACCGCCGATGGCGCGGTGGCCGGCCGTAACCGGATCGAATCCATCCTCGACGGGTGCGCGCTGAAGGAGAGCTGGACCGGAGTGAAGGGCGGATCGGGGACCAGTTACAACGCCTGGGACCGGCAGCGCGGCCGCTGGCATCAGACCTGGGTGGACGACGGCGGCCTGGTGCTGCGGCTCGAGGGCGGCTACGCCGATGGGAGGATGGTGCTGAGCGGAGAAACCCTGGACAGCGTGGGCAGGGTGGTGCTGAACCGCATCACCTGGCAGGAGACCGGGCCGGCCGCGCTCCGGCAGCTCTGGCAGACGTCGTCCGACGGCGGCAGGACCTGGGGGGTGGTGTTCGACGGCCGCTATCGGAAGCGGGAGTGATCGTCAGCCTGCCCGCCCCTCGACGATCGGCCCGTGTAACTTTCCCCCTCGATGACCCACCCCACGCAATCCGCCCTGCCCGGCGGCGTCATCGCCGGCCGCTACCGCCTGGAAGACGAGATCGGCCGGGGGGCCGCGTCCATCGTGTATCTCGCGGAGGACCTGAAGCACGGCCGGAAGGTGGCCATCAAGGTGCTCCGACCCGCTCCCGGCGGCGCGTACGAGTCGCAGCGGTTCCTCCGCGAAATCCGGATCGCCGCCCGGCTCGCTCACCCCCAGATCCTCCCGCTCCATGACTCCGGCGAGATCGAGCCCGAGCGCGACGGCGGACCGCGGCTGCTCTACTTCGTCATGCCTTACGCCGGCTGCGAGAGTCTGCGCGACCGGCTGAACCGCGAGCGGCAGCTGCCGGTGGACGTCGCCCTGAGGATCACCCGTGCCGTCGCTACGGCGCTCGATTACGCCCACCGGCATGGCATCATCCATCGGGACATCAAGCCGGAGAACATCCTCCTCCAGGAGGGCGAGCCGGTGGTCGCCGACTTCGGCGTCGCTACGGCGATCTCGGCGGCGGCCGGCGACGCGGTGTACATCACCGACCGCGGGTTCGCGGTCGGCACGCCGGCCTACATGAGCCCGGAGCAGGCGACCGCCGAACCCGGGCTCGACGGCCGCTGCGACCAGTACAGCCTGGCCTGCGTGCTCTACGAGATGCTCGCGGGCGAACCGCCGTTCGCCGGCACCGGGGCACGCGCGACGATGGCGCGGCACGCGATCGAGGCGGCGGCGCCGATCGGAGCGCGGCGCCCGAACGTGCCGCCGGCGATCGAGCGCGCGCTCGCCCGGGCCCTCGCCAAGGACCCGATGGATCGGTTCCCGACGATGGTGGAGTTCGCCGAGGCGCTGGTCGCGCCGCTCCCGGAGATCATACCCGCCGCCGCCCCCGGGACCGCGCGCGAGGCGCGCACCATCGCGGTGCTCCCGTTCGTCAACGCGAGCGCGGATCCCGAGAACGAGTACCTCAGCGACGGCATCACCGACGAGCTGATCCACGCGCTCGGCAAGGTCGAGGGGCTCAACGTCGCCTCGCGCACCTCCGTCTATGCGCTCAAGGGTCTGCGAGAGGACGTGCGGAATTTGGGCGCGCGCCTCGGGGTCTCCGCCGTGCTGGAGGGGACGGTGCGCCGCTCCGGTAACCGGCTCCGCATCACCGCGCAGCTCATCGGCGTGGCCGAGGGTCGGACCCTGTGGTCCGAGCGGTACGATCGCGAGCTCCGAGACGTGTTCGAGATTCAGGACGAGATCGCCCGGACCATCGTGACCACGCTGCGCTCCACCCTGCTCCGCGACCTGGGCGACGCGCCCCCGGTGCGGTACACGGCGAACCTGACGGCCTATCATCTCTACCTGAAGGGTCGCTACTGGTGGAATCGCCGGACCCAGGCCGCGATCGCCGAAGGGATCAAGTACTTCGAGCGGGCGATCGAGGAGGACTCGGCGTACGCCCTGGCCTACACCGGTCTGGCCGACTCCTACGCGCTTCAGATGGACTACCGCGGCGCGCCGGTGCGCGAGGGGATGGAGCGCGCCCGCGCCATGGCATGCAAGGCGCTCGAGCTGGACGACACGCTGGGCGAAGCCTGGACCTCGCTGGCCTGGGTGACCTTCATCCACGACTGGGACTGGCCGGCCGCCGCCGCGCACTTCCGCCGCGCCATCGAGCTCAATCCCTCCTACTCGGTGGCGCGCCAGTGGCACTCGTGGTTCCTGACGGCGATGGGCCGAACCGAGGCCTCGCTCGCCGAGGGCCGCATGGCCATCGAGCTGGACCCCGCGTCGGTCTCGATCCGGCGGAGCATGGGCTGGCTGCACTACTACGCGCGACAGCCGCGGGAGGCGCTGGAGCACCTGCGGCGCGCGCTGGCGATGAACCCGACCGCGGAGGAGAACCACCGGCTCCTCGGGCTCGCGTACCTCCAGATGGGAATGCACGACGAGGCGGCGGCGGCCTTCCGTGAGGCGGTGGCGAGCTCCGAGAGCCCCGCGCTCGCGACCGCCGGCCTGGGGCTCGTCGCCGCGGCAAAGGGGCGGCTCACCGAGGCCCGCGGCATCCTGGACGGGCTCTACGCTCAGGCGGTGGAGCACTACGTGAGCCCCGTGGCCTTCGTCATGATGCACGCCGGTCTCGGCGAGCCCGACCGGGCGTTCGAGTGGCTGGACCAGGCAGTGGAGGACCGGCGGGGGTGGCTCGCCTATCTCAAGGTGGAGCCGCTACTGGATCCCCTGCGGAGCGACGCCCGATTCGGAAGGCTGCGGGAGCGCATGCGGCTGGACTGATCAACTTCGACCTACCGCCCGCGGGCCGCCCGCCGGAACGCCGAGGGCGACATGCCGGTGCGCCGGCGGAAAACGTTGGAGAAGTGGCTCTGATCCGCGAACCCGGCTGCCAGCGCGATCTCGGCCAGCGGTGTGTCCCCCCCGGCCAGTTGCTCCGTGGCCCGCTCGATCCGGAGCCGCCGCAGGTACTCTCCCACGGTGCAGCCGAAGCTGCGGCGGAACGCGCGGGCGAGCGTCACCGGGTGGACGCCGACGGCCCCGGCGAGCTCCGTCAGGGAGGGGCGGGCCGCGAGGTCGGCGTGGAGCCGGTCCCGGGTCTCGCCCAACCAGGGCGCACCCCGGCTGGATCCATTCTCCCCCCGGCGGCGTGAGACGGCCGCCAGGAGCTCCAGCAGCAGTCCCTCGATCGCGAGGGCCGCGGCGTCGTCCGCCTGCCTGAACTCCTGGTACACCCGCCGCGCGAGCGCCGCGGGCAGGCCCCCGTGAAAGGCGATCCGCTCGTCCAGCACCGGAGCATGGGTCCGGATATACCGGGCCCGATCGAAGTCGGTTTCCACCAGCAACCCGCGGGCGTCACCGCGGTCGAAGTCGTCGCAGTGCCGCTCGCCGGCCGGCATCACCTTCAGCGTATCCGGCGTGCAGGTGAGCCGCTCCCCACCCGACGTCTCGGTGAACGAGCCGCGGAGCACGAAGCACAGGGTGGGGCCCTCGTGGTGGTGCCAGGGCAGGCGGCTGCCCCCGCTGTGGATCCCTTCGGTGAGGACGAATCCGGCGGTACGAACGCTTCTCAGCTTGATCGGGCCCGGTATCGTGGGTCGCCTGCGGACCATGGCTGCACCCCCGCATGGTGAGCTTCGGATAAGATGGCTAAGCGGGTACAGGACGCCAGCGCGGTCCAGGACCGGTGCCGGAGTCCCCTCCTATACATGGGACGTCGGACGGCATTCCAGTCTGCACCGTCCCCCGGGCAGTGGCTCGATGTGGCTCCGACGTACGATCCTGCTGGCGCTGGCGTGGTGGCCTGTTTCGATGACGGCGGTGAAGGAGGGCGGGGCCCGAACTACTGAGCCGCGGCCGCCGCCTTGGCCTGTCGGCCGAGCAGTCGCACTACCGCCCGCTCCTCGTCCGACAACCCGGCCGCGACCTCCGCGGCGGCCTTCGCGTTCCCGTTCTCCAGGGCGGCGATCATCGTCCCGGCCATGTAGGTGTTGAAGACGGCGGGGTGCACGTAGTACTTTCGGCACACGGCCCGGGTGTTGTTGAGGCGCTCGGCCACCTGGTCGATCGCCTTCAGGACCGCCGACTTCGCCTCCCGGGCCGAGGGCGGGGTCGGACCGAGCTCCTTGAGCGCGGCCACGGCGAGCAGCGTTCCCGACCAGGTGCGGAAGTCCTTCGCCGTGAAGTCCTGCCCCGCGATCTCCCGCAGGTAGGCGTTCACGTCCGCCGAGTCCACGGTCTGGCGGACCCCGTTCTCGTCCTCGTACTGGAACAGGATCTCGCCCGGAATGGCCTGGCAGCGGGCGACGATCCTGGCCAGCCGCCGGTCCGTGAGCACCACGTCGTGGACCTTCCCGCTCTTGCCGCGGAACTGGAACCGGAGCTTCGACCCGGAGATCTCCACGTGGTGGTCCCGCAAGGTGGTGAGCCCGAACGAGCGGTTGGACTTGGCGTACTCGTCGTTGCCGACCCGAATGCCGGTGCACTCGAGCAGGCTCACGACGGTGGCGAGCACCTTCTCGCGCGACAGGCCCGGCTTCGCCGTGTCCTTCCTGACGCGCTCGCGTATCCCCGGCAGTGCCCGGCTGAACTCCAGCATCCGCTCGAACTTGGTGACGTCTCTGACCTCCCTCCACTTCGGGTGGTAGCGATACTGCTTGCGTGCCCGCGCGTCCCGGCCGGTGGCCTGGATGTGGCCATTGGGGTGGGGGCAGATCCACACGTCCGTGTAGGCCGGCGGTATGGCCAGTGAGCGAATCCGCGCCAGCTCTTTCTTGTCGGTGATCCTTCTGCCGTCCGGCCCCACATAAGTGAATCCGGTGCCGGCGCGCTTGCGCGAGATGCCGGGCATCGTGTCGCTCACATAGCGAAGCCCGGCCTCCTGGGCCGACTCGGTGGGGCGGGGTGTCGTCCGGCTGCGCTTTCGGGACGTAGTCCGGGTACGCGCTGGTCGAGGCGGGCTCTCATGGCGCCGGCTGCGGCGTGCTCTGGTTGGCATGAGCGAGAATACACCTCGGCCTGGCGCGAGAACGTGAGGCCAGTCACGGGAGCAGAGTGGCGCGTGACGCGGTTACTCGTTGTCATGCATAAACTTTCACCCCCGCGCCGCTCTACACTCCGTGGGCCGGTCCCGCTACCTTCGGGGGCGTTTTCCACGGACGAGGCGGGATCGTGATCATGCGTCAAGGCCTGCTCTGGCTCTCCGAGCGACAGGGCATCTTCAATTTCGTGCGCCGGAACGGGATGGCGCGGAAGTTCGCTTCACGCTTCGTGGCCGGCGAGACGATCGAGAGCGGCGTGCAGGCGGCGGTGGACCTCGCCGCCAGGGGCATCACCGCTTCACTCGACCTGCTCGGTGAAAGTGTGACGGTGGAGTCAGAAGCCGTCGCGGCCCGCGACCAGTACCTCCAGATGCTGGACCGCATGGCCGCGAGCGGGGTCGAGGTCAACGTCTCCGTCAAGCTCACCCAGATGGGTCTCGACATCGACGAGGAGCTGTGCGGCGCCAACATGGTCCGCATCCTCGAAAAGGCCAAGGCGCTCGGCGGGTTCGTCAGGCTGGACATGGAGGGCTCCGAGTACACCCAGCGCACGCTCGACTTCTTCAGGAACCGACTCTACGAGCCGTACGGCGCCCATTGCGGCGTGGTCATCCAATCCATGCTCCGCCGCTCCGAGCGCGACATCGAGGGCCTGATCGCCTTGCGTGCCCGGGTGCGGCTCTGCAAGGGCGCCTACCTGGAGCCACCCTCGGTCGCGTTTCCCGACAAGGCGGACGTGGACCGGAGCTACGTGAAGCTGATGCAGCGGCTTCTGGCGGAGGGGAACTACCCGGGACTCGCCACGCACGACGAGGCGATCATCCGCCAGGCCCGCGAGTTCGCAGCCCGCGAGAAGATCGGGAACGACCGCTTCGAGTTCCAGATGCTGTACGGGGTCCGCCGTGACCTCCAGGCCCGGCTCCGCCGCGCCGGACACCGGCTCCGCGTCTACATCCCGTTCGGCACCCAGTGGTATCCTTATCTCATGCGTCGGCTGGCGGAGCGCCCCGCCAACATCGCCTTCCTGCTGGGTAACGTCGTGAAGGAGTCCATACCGGGACGGTGAGCGAGTTCACTCTGGGCGGGTACATGCGAAAGCACGACCGCGCGGCCGCGTTCGGCGGCAGCGATGGCCGGGCGTACTCGGTCGCCATCTACGTGGAGGACGAGCCGGATGTGCGCGGCCTCTACGGGGCCTCGCTGCTCTTCGTCCGCTGGTCGCCCGGGGGCGATCGCCCGGAGGGTCACGTGGAGACCGAGCCGCTGGCCTGGGGCCGCACCGCCGAGGAGGCGACCGAGAGGATCGGGGCGCTGTCGCTGTACGACGTGAAGGCCGCGCTCGACCAGGCGATTGCGCGCGCGCCGGCGGAGTGGTGAGCTCGCTCCTCGGCACCGTGCTCGAGCGGGAGGGGTCGGAGTACCGGGTCGCAGCCGGCGGCGCGGAGGTCCGGGCCGTCCTGCGCGGCAAGGTGAAGCTCGACACGCCGAAGGTGGTAGTGGGCGACGTCGTGCGGCTTGAGTCGGACCCTGGCGGCGACCTGCACGGCATCGTGGGGATCGAGCCCCGCCGTACGGTCCTGGAGCGGCGGGTGCCCGAGGGCCGCGGGGTCCGTCCCATCGCGGCCAACGTGGACCAGGTCTTCGTGGTCACCGCGGCCCGCTCGCCCGATCCCATCCCCCAGCTCATCGATCGTCTGCTGGTTCTCGCCGAAGCCGACGGCATCGCGGCCGCCGTCGTGCTCAACAAGATCGACCTCGATCCCGGCACCGCGCTCGCCGAGCGGTCTCGCCGAGCGGGCTATCCTGTCCATCCGACCAGCATCAAGACCGGCCAGGGGCTGGAGTCACTGAAGGCCGCGATGGCCGGCAAGGCGTCCGTGGTGACGGGGCCGTCCGGAGTGGGCAAGTCGAGCCTGCTGAATGCCATCCAGCCGGGCCTCCAGCTCCGCACCGGTGAGGTGAGCCGTCGCATTCGACGCGGCCGCCACACGACGGTCTCCTCCGTGATGCTGCCGCTCGACGGCGGTGGCTACCTCGTGGACACGCCCGGGTTCAGCGAGGTGGGGATGTGGGGCGTAGACCCCCGTACCCTGGGGGACTGCTTCCCCGACTTCCGGCCGTTCCTCAACGATTGTCGCTTCGCGGACTGCCGGCATCGACGCGAGCCGGGCTGCCGGGTGCGGGAGGCGGTGGAGGCCGGCGGCATCGCGCGGGATCGGTACGAGAGCTACCTCGCGCTGCTGGAGGAGCTGGAGTCGGCGCCACGGGAGTGGGAGTGAATCCCGGTCAGCCCTTCGGCGTCCATCTCCCCCGGTCCCTGGTCTCCACCTTCTCCATCATCCGGTCGAATGCCACCTCGAGATCGATCCCTTCCCGGTTGGCGATGCAGATGAGTACGAAGAGGATGTCCGCCATCTCCATGGCGAGATCCCCTTCGGGCTCGTCCTTCTTCTTGGTCTTCTCGCCGAATCGGTGGTTGATCTCGCGGGCCAGCTCGCCGACCTCTTCGGTGAGCCGGGCGAGATTGGTCAGCGGGTGGAAGTAGCCCTCCTCGAACCCGCTGATCCACTGGTGGACCCGCTGCTGCGCCTCGGTGAGGCTCACCGTTCCTGGAGGCAGCGAATGAGGGCCCGCATGAAGTCCGGCAGGTCGGCTGGGGTGCGCGAGGAGATCAGGTTGCCGTCGACGACCACGGGGCTGTCCTCCCACAGCATCCCCGCATTGACCAGATCGTCCTTGATCGCGCCGACGCTGGTGCCGCGTCGTCCCTTCACGATACCGGCGGAGATCGGCACCCAGCCCGCGTGGCAGATGAAGGCG
>DATABZ010000225.1:0-1958 GCA_036259315.1 Gemmatimonadales bacterium
GGGCTCAAGGAGCGGCACCCGCTGGTGCACATCAAGGCGCTCACCGCGGTGGAGATCGCCCACCTCGCCCGCATCGAGAAGACCTCGGAGCGGGAGGTGCTGCTGGCACTCAAGGAGGCGGGTCTCACCAGCCTGCCCGGCGGGGGCGCGGAAGTCTTCAGCACCGCCGTGCGCGCGACGATCGCGGAGCGCAAGCTGACGGGCGAGGAGTGGCTTCGGGTGCACCGCGTCGCGCACGAGCTGGGGATCCCCACCAACTGCACGATGCTGTACGGGCACGTGGAGACGGCCGAGGACCGGATCGCGCACCTGTCCCAGCTGCGCGCGCTGCAGGACGAGACCGGTGGGTTCCTGACGTACATCCCGCTCGCCTATCATCCCGACCACAACGAACTGGGTGAGGAGATGGGGCGTGTGGGCACGGCGACGACCGGGTACGAGGACCTGAAGAACATCGCCGTGGCCCGCCTGTTTCTCGACAACATTCCCCACGTGAAGACCCACTGGCCCATGGTGACGCCCTTCCTCTCGCAGATCGCGCTGGACTTCGGCTGCGACGACGTGGAGGGTACGGTGGTGTACGAGCGGATCTATCACGAGGCCGGGGCGCTGACGGACATGCATCTGCCCTACCTCGAGCTGGTGCGGCTGATCCGCGGAGCCGGAAAGCGCCCCGTCGAGCGCGACAGTCTCTACCACACGCTCCGGGAGGAATTCGACGATCCCCCGCCCGAGCCATCCATGCGCCGCGGGGCACCCCTGCCGGTCGTGCACGCGGCATGAAGCTCGGACGCATTCCCTGGATCAACTGCTATCCGGTCTATGCGGCGATCGATCGGGGCCTGGTGAGCGTGCCCGCCGACCTCGTCTCCGGTACCGCATCGGAGCTCAACGATCTCCTGGCTGCGGGCGAGCTCCAGGTCAGCGTCGTCTCGGCCGTGGAGTACGCGCGCAACGCCGCCGAATACCATCTCCTCCCCGATCTCGCCATCACCTGCGACGGGCCGGTTCACAGCGTGGCGCTCTTCTCGCGGCGCCCGCTCGCCGAGCTGGACCGCCGAACCATCCTGGTCACCGCGTCCTCCCGCACCTCGGTGCTCCTGCTCGATCTGCTCTGCCGCCATCGCTGGGACGTCCGTCCTCAGTTCGCGTCGGCGCGGGCGGAGGCGGCGGACCTGCAGGGGCTCGCAGGGCTGCCGCACGAGGCGGTACTCGTGATCGGCGACGCGGCCCTGCTCCTGGCCGCCGAGGCCCGATACCCGGTGCGCGTGGACCTCGGCCAGGCGTGGAAGGAGTGGACCGGGCTGCCGTTCGTGTTCGCGGTCTGGGCGGCGCGCCGGGACGCGCGGGGCCCGGCGGTGCAGGCGGTGCATCGCGGACTGCTGAGCGCACGGGAGTGGGGACTGGCGCACCTGGACGAGTTGGCACGCGAGGCCCACCGCACGACCGGCGTCGCCGAGCGAGCCTGCCGCGAGTACCTGGGCGACTTGGACTACGCGCTGTCGTACCGGCACCTGGCGGGGCTCACGGACTTCTTCCGCCGGCTGGCGCAGGATGGTCTGGTGCCGGACGGGTCTCTGTCGTTCATCTCGGCGGCGTAGGCGGAACGGCGGAACGAGGGCAACCTGGCAACCTCGTCGCGAACAGAGGGCGAACGGATAACTGGTTGAGAATATGAACGTTGTAGACCGCACCTCAAGTGAGTTCAAGTCGTATTTGGAGCTGTACGAGCGGGCGCCGCTGCTGGAGCTGGGGCAGCTCGCCGACGTCGAGCGCTGGCGCCGGCACCAGGAGAACGTGGTCACCTACATCATCGACCGGAACATCAACTACACCAACGTCTGCGTCGCCGACTGCAAGTTCTGCGCGTTCTACCGGAGACCGCGGCACGCGGAAGGCTACGTGCTGAGCTTCGAGGAGATCGGCGCCAAGATCGACGAGTGCAAGGCGATCGGCGG
>DATABZ010000226.1:0-15579 GCA_036259315.1 Gemmatimonadales bacterium
GCGCGACGGCTATCTGCGGCCCGAGCGGGTCCGCGGGCTGGTGAGCGAGCATCTGGAGGGCCGGCGGGACCACGGCAACCGGATCTGGCTGCTGCTCACGGCCGAGGTGTGGTACCGGCACTTCGTCGGGCGGCGCTCGGCCGGGGACCTGGAGGCCGAGCTGGCGGAGGCCGGAGGGGAGAGCGCCCGGCTTTCCGCGGCGAGCGCACCCTGATATCTGGGGCGGATCGGGGTGTGTGAAATTCATAGCAATCTCTTCGGTCGTGTCTGCCTGATTCCTTCCTAACACACAGCGGAACCGCCGCGTGGCCTGCGCTCCGCGGGCAGTGCCGGGCCATCAGCTTGAATTCCGCTTGACATTCGCCCGCCACATTGGCTCGGTCTCGCCGGGCGGCCTGAATCGTGGCGCCTGGAGCGAGGCGTTCCACCCACCTGCAGGCTGCAGTAAGGAGGAAGCGATGAGACGCGCACTCTTGCTGGCCGGCGTGCTTGCCGTCTCGGCAACGGCGTGCTCCGAGGAGGTCCCGACCGAGCCGGCGCGACTCGGCCCGGCGCTCCTGGTGGCACCTGCCAACGACGACTTCGACGCCGCCGTCGAGGTCACCGGAGTTCCATTCACCTACACCGAGAACGTCGGCAACGCGACCGTCGCCGCGGACGATCCCGTCGGGACGGGCGCGGAGGAGCAGGGCTGTTTCGCGGACGGGCAGACCGTGTGGTTCAAGTTCACGGCGACGGAGAACGCGCGCCTCACCGCCAACACCATCGGCAGCAGCTACGACACCGAACTCTGGCTCCTCACCGGCACCCGCGGTGACCTGACGATCCTCGACTGCAATGACGCCGTGCCCGGCGGCGGTCACCCTCGGACGTCTGCCCTCACGTTCAATGCGGTCGCCGGGCAGACCTACTACTTCATGGTCGCGCAAACCGCCGTCTTCATCCAACCGGATGACGAGCTCGTCTTCAACCTGGTCCCGGTTGTTCAGGTCGACGTGACGCTCGACCGGGTGGGCCACGTGAGCCCGCGTGAGCAGACGGGCACGCTCACCGGGACGGTCACCTGCTCGCGCCCGTCTTTCGTCGAGCTCTCCCTCAGCGTGACGCAGCACCACGAGCGGGCTGTGGGCGAAGCCTTTAACTCGTTCAACTGTAACGGCGTCACCCCGTGGGAGGCGGAGCTGTCCGTGTTCGAGGGGCGGTTCACCGGCGGGCCGATCGAGGTGAACGGGGGCGGCCTGTTCTACGCGAGCAGCGGCGAGCTGATGAATTCGGCGGCGAGCGCGACCGTGCTGCTGCGGGGAGGGCGCTGAACAGAGGGCCTGACGAGGGCCACCCTTAAAGGGTGGCCCCTCAGACTGCAAAGTCGTTGCAGGGAGCGGCGTGGGTGAGATTCGAACTCACGGACCGGTTGCCCGGTCGGCGGTTTTCAAGACCGCTGCCTTAAACCACTCGGCCACCACGCCTCGGTTACAAGTTCCTCGAAAGGCTCCGCTCCTACAACCCTCCGCAGGCAGCCTTGGTGCCCAACATTTCTCATGCGATCAGTGTTGGGCCTGCTCGAAGAGTAGCCAGCGGCGTGGGTTGGAGACTCGTGGTGCCGAGGTCAGGAGCTGCTCTTCGCGGCGCGCAGCAGCTCGTGGACCCGCTCGAGCAAGGCTTCCGGCGTAAACGGCTTCTGGAGAAAAGGCCCAGGCGTCGCCGGTCCGCCTCGACTGAAGATGTCGTTCGCCGGGTACGCCGAGATGTAGAGGACCGGGATGGAGCCCCACCGCTGTGCCAGTCGCCGCCCGAGCTCCAACCCGTCCACCTCCGGCATGACCACGTCGGTCACGACCAGATCCAGGTACGGCGCGGCCAACTCCGCCAGGTGCAGCGCCTCGCCTCCGTGTCTGGCCTCGAGGGTGCGAAACCCCTGATCCCAGAACACCCGGGTGACGATGCTGCGGAGGGCGTCGTCGTCCTCGGCAACCAGAATGGTGGTCGCTCGCTCTCTGGGAGGCGATGGGTCGGTCACAGTCGTTCCGCGCGCGCGGGGAGGGTGCAACGTCGGCTCAGGGAAGATACCTGTTCCCGGCCGCCATGCCAGAACGGTCGGAAGAAATAATCCTACGGCGCGTGAGTGGCCACTCGGGAATTTCCCCACCCACTGCGATCGTCAAGTTCTGCATACGCTCCAGTCGTCAGGTTGTCACGGTCGTCAAAGTTCCGCGCATCGCGCAACGCGCCCGGGACGCGTCGGTCACGGGCTAGTCACGCCCCGGGTGAGGGGCACGGTGCGAGCGCCCCGGTGGGAGCGCCCCGGGGCGAGCGCCCCGACGTCCAGTAGGCGTCTATGTCGAAAACGTTATAGCTCAGTCAATTACCGCGCAGGGGTGAACCTCTTTCACACCTAGAACTGGGAGCCCTCCCGCAGCTCCTCGCTCACCTCCTGCGCCACCGAATCCGCCCGAGCCGCCAGCGTGCTGTCGCCCGCCTTCGCGAGAGTCTCCGACACTCCGCCATACACCACCGAATAGAGCTGGAGGATCGACCCCGACGGCGGGTCCACCCATCCGGCCGGCCGGTCCCGGGCGGCCGTCTTCCAGTGGTACACGTCCCACATCAGCGCCTTGGTCCGCGGCAGGTTCACGTATCCCAACCCTGGGCTCAGCACGATCGAGTCGTTCGGGGCGACGGGGGTCGGCATGAGCTTCCGCACCAAGCCCTGTGAGACCAGGTACGGGCTCAGGCCGAAGGTCTGGTCGGGGTAGCCGCCGTCGCTCCAGCTGAAGAACACCGGACGCTCGCCCAGGTTGTCCCGGATGAGGAAGATGGTGGCGAGGTCCTGACGCAGCAGGACGTCCTGCCCGAATTGGAGCTGCAGGCTGTCGAAGGCGACGCCGCCCTCCGGCGGCACCCGCATCGCCTCGGGCAGGCTGTCGATCTCCTCGAGCGGGATGCTGAGCACAGGCTCGGTGGGGCGCGCGGGCACCTTCACCTGGCGCCAGAGCGACGCCGCATCCGCTGGATCAAACGGTGGGGTCTCCCGCCGGCGGAGCTGGCGCAAGTGCCATTCGGTGTTCATCAGCGACAGGTTGGCCAGCGTGACGTCGCGCCGGATGCCTTCCACCTCCTGGGCGTACCAGAGGGGAAAAGTGTCGTTGTCGCCCGCTGTGATGAGAATGCCGTAAGGCTCCACCGACTGCAGGATGTCGTAGGCGAAGTCCCGCGCCATCGTCTCGCCGGAGCGGCTGGCCGAAGCTGCGTTCGCCACCAGGGGGACGAGTGCCAGTGCGAGCGCGCCGCCCGCCACTCGCCAGCGCACGTTCGGCGCGGCGCGATTCCCCAGGAACTCGGCGACCCAGCGCATCAGCGCCCCGAGTCCCAGCGCGACGAACACCCCATAGGCCGAGAACGAGCCCATGAAGAAGTAGTCCCGCTCGCGCACCTCGCGCGGGAGGGACGGCTGGTCGGGGTACATGGAGAAGCCGTACTTGAAGTTCATGTAGAAGACGAGCCCGACCGTCAGCACGCCGAGGAGCGCCGCGGCCGCGAGCCCCGCCCGACGGTCGGACTTCCACAGGGTCCAGAGCCCGCCGAGCCCCAGGACGACGAAGAGCGCCGTCGCCACGCCCGTGAACCGACCCCAGCCGCGCGCGAACTGCCAGCCGAAGTACTGCCAGAAGTTCGCCAACTGCGCGCCGAAGGGCGCCTGCCGCTCGGTCAGCGAAGGCTTGCCGTACTGCACCCGGTTGAGCACGTCCTGCAGCGCCTGGCTGAACAGCCCGACGGGCTCGCCCTCGTTGATCGGGGGGTACTGCGCGGCCCTGAGCGGAAGCCAGAGGTAGTTGAGGGAGATGCCCACCACCACCGCGAGGAGGCCCAGGTAGACCAGCGGATCCTTCGGCGAGCGCCACAACGCATACCCCAGCACGCCCACGGTGAGCGCGATCAGCAGCGGGCCGGTCGCGCCGTCTCCGGTGAACATGTCCAGCCAGGTGCCGGTCACGGCCAGCAGCAGGGCATAGAAGGTGACGATGGCCCAGGGCTGCACCGCCACCCGCCAGTCGGTCCACAGCACGTAGATGCCGAGGGCCGGCAGGGCCAGAAAGCCCATCAGGTGGTTGGTGGAGGTGAGTGCCAGCACGTAGGCGATGAGCACGAGCCACCGGTCGCGGTGCGGACCGGGCTCATCGTCGCCCCAGCGCACCACCAGCCACATGACGAGCGCGATCGAGAGCAGCGAGACGGTGTACACCTTCTCGTTGACGACCGACTGATTCCATACGGTCCAGGAGGTGGCACCGACCAGCGCCCCACCCATCGCCGCGCCGTAGCGGGCCCAGCGGGCCGGGACGATGTCGCGGAGCCACCGCTCGCCCACCAGGAACCAGAACGCCGCCGCACCGGCACTGGTCGTGGCCGCGAAGAGGTTGATCCGAACCGCGTACGACTCGGCCAGCGGCAGCAGCCCGAAGGTGTGCGCCAGGATCACGAACAGCGGGTTGCCGGGCGGGTGGGGAATGCCGAGCACCCGAGCGGCGGCGATGTACTCCGACGCATCCCAGAACGCGGTGGTCGGGGCCAGGGTCAGGAGATAGACGCTCAGCACGAGGACGAACGTGCCCAGCGCCCAGAGATAGGGTGGTCGGTTCTCTGCGGTGGCGTTCATGTCGTGGGTATCAATGGCGGAACTGGCGGCGGCCGGTCATCACCATGGCCATGCCATGGCGGTTCGCGGCCTCGATCACTTCGGCGTCGCGGACCGAGCCGCCCGGCTGGATGATCGCGCCGACGCCGGCGGTGGCGGCCTGCTCGACGCCGTCGGCGAAGGGAAAGAAGGCGTCCGAGGCGAGCACCGTGCCGGCCGGGTCGTGGCCGTGTGCCCGCGCCTTGTGCACGGCGAGAAAGGCGCTGTCCACGCGGCTGGTCTGGCCGCTGCCGATGCCCACCGCCATCTCGTCGCGCGCCAGCAGCACCGCATTCGATTTCACGGCGGCCACCGCGGCCCACGCGAAGCGGAGATCGTTCCACTCCCGCTCGGTGGGTTGACGGTCGGTGGCCACCGTCCATTCCTGATCCGAGGGGTCGAACTCGAACTGATCCTGGACCAGGAAGCCGCCGCGCACCCGCTTGAAGTCGAGGGAGCCCGTGCCGCGGCTCACCGGCAGCTCGATGACCCGCAACGCCTTCTTCGCGGCGAAGACGGTCATGGCTTCGTCGTGGAAGGACGGCGCGACCACCACTTCGACGAAGAGATCGCTCATGGCCTGGGCGGTCGCGCGGTCCACGACCGTATTGAAGGCGATGATCGAGCCGAAGGCCGAGACCGGGTCGGTTGCCCTCGCCTTCCGGAACGCCTCCGCCGCCGTCGCGGCGACAGCGATGCCACAGGGGGTGGTGTGCTTGATGATGCAGCAGGCCGGGCGGTTCGGCCAGCTGGCCACCGCCCCCATCGCGGCGTCGATGTCGAGCAGGTTGTTGAAGGAGAGCTCCTTGCCCTGCCGCTGGGCGAGATCGCGCATCCCGCGCGGCTCCTCGGTGACGTAGAGCGCCGCACGCTGGGCCGGGTTCTCCCCGTAGCGGAGGGTCTGGAGGCGCTCGATGGCGAGGCCGAGCCGCTGCGGGAGTCCCTCCTCCCTCGCCGTCAGGAAGCCCGCGATCGCCGCGTCGTAGTCTCCCGTGTGGGCGAACACCTTGGCCGCGAACTCCCGCCGGACGCCGGGGTCCAGGGCGTCGCGACGGAGGAGCTCGAGCACCTTGGGGTAATCGGTAGGGTCCACGACGGGAAGCACGAACTCGTGGTTCTTCGCTGCCGATCGCAGCATGGAGGGTCCGCCGATGTCGATGTTCTCCACGGCGTCCTCGAACGGGACCCCGGGACGCGAGATCGTCATCTGGAACGGATAGAGATTGACGGCCACCAGGTCGATCGGCACGATCCCGTGCTGTTCGATGGCCGCGAGGTGCTGAGGCATGTCCCTGCGCGCGAGGAGCGCGCCATGGACCGCCGGGTGCAGGGTCTTCACCCGACCATCCAGCAGCTCGGGAAAGCCGGTGAGGTCGTCCACCGTGATGACGGGTACGCCCGCATTGCGCAGGGTGGCCGCCGTGCCGCCGGTGGACACGATCTCCCAGCCGAGCTGGACGAGGCCCTGTGCGAAGGCGACGATCCCTCGCTTGTCGCTGACCGAAATCAGGGCGCGGGGCATGACGGACCGGTCACGGATGGGACTCCACGGGTTCGGCAATCGGAACGGGACGGCCGGCCGCCGCCGCCGCGAGAACGGCCGCCGGCAGCAGCCGGTGCTCCAGCGCGAGCACCCGGGCGGCGAGGGTGTCGGCATCGTCGCCCGGGAGCACAGGGACGCGGGCCTGACCCAGGATCGCGCCCCGATCGTAGACCTCGTCCACCAGGTGCACCGTGGCGCCGCTCTCTCGCGCGCCGCTCGCGAGCACGGCTTCGTGCACCCGCCGGCCGTACATGCCCCTGCCGCCGAACGCGGGAAGCAGCGCGGGATGGACGTTGATGATCCGATCGCGATACCGCGTGATGACCCCCGACGGGACCAGCTTCAGGTAGCCGGCGAGGACGACCAGATCGACGGCACGGCCCTCGAGTGCCGCAAGCCACTCGCGCGCGTCCGAAGCGTCCCGCAGCACGATCGTCGGAATGCTCCGAGCGGCCGCCCGCTCCAAGGCCGCGGCGTCGGCGCGGTCGCTCAGGACGAGCACGACGCGCGCGGGGGCGTCCGGCCCCAGTGCTCGCAGGAGCGCCTCGAGGTTGCTGCCGCGTCCTGACACGGCGACGGCGACGTGCATCGGCATGGGGGGAGAAGGTAATGGAGCCCCGGGCACCGGGGCAGCGGGCGCGGTGCCATGAACGCGGCGCACCGGTTGTCGGTCATCGCTCGCGGAGGATGATGTCCACCGCGGTTGAAAGGTCGCGGACTGTCGTGAGCTGCCCGGGAGTTGCGAGCGCGCCCTTGCGCGCTCCCGCGGTGCGCGCCGGCTGGCCCTCGTCCGCCCGCCCGAGCAGCACGCACCGCCCTCCGAAACGCTCGGCCGGCTGCACGTCGCGCAGTCGATCGCCCACCCACCACGATGAGGCGAGATCCAGGTCGTGCTCCGCCGCCGCCCGCTGGTACAAGAGCGGGCCCGGCTTCCGGCAGTCGCAGGGCCCCGTGTAGTCCGGATGGTGAGGGCAGTGATAGTGGGCGTCGAGTCTGGCACCGCTGAAGCCCAGGAGCTCGTCGAGGCGTCTCGCCGTGGCGGCGTATGCCGCCTCGTCCAGGAGTCCACGTGCGATGCCGGACTGGTTCGTGACCACGACGACCGGGAGACCGGCGCGATTGAGCCGCGCGATCGCGTCGGCCGCGCCGGGTAGAAGCCGCACCGAGGCGGGATCGGCAAGGTAGCCGGTGTCCTCGATGATGGTGCCGTCGCGGTCCAGGAAGACGGCGCCCCGCGTGCTCACTCGCGGAGGGCCTCGACCAGCGCGGCGGCGACAGCCGGATAGCTCTCCTCGGGCAGCGTTCTCGGATCGAGCAGCACCTTGCCGCTCGCGACCCTGCCGACGACGGGCGGCTCGCCCACCCTGAGCCGGAGAGCCAGACCGTCGGGGCCGAGCGCTCCTGGATCGAGCGCGACGAGTGTCGTCGGGAGGACGGCGCCGGGGAAGGATCCGCCGCCCACCGCGGACTCGCCCGGCACGAGCGCGGGCTCGAGACTGGAGGGGCAGAGCGACGCGAGCCGCGCAGCCCGCTCGGTGAGATCCTCCGCGCCGAGCGTGAGCATGCGCAGCACGGGGACGGCGGCGATCGCATCCGCCGGCTCGCGGTAGAGCGCCAGGGTGGCCTCCAGTCCGGCGAGCGTCATCTTGTCGGCTCGCACCGCGCGCGCCACCGGGTGCTCGCGACAGCGCGCGACGGCCGCCCTGCGGCCGACGATGCAGCCGGCCTGGGGCCCTCCGAGGAGCTTGTCCCCGCTGAAGAGCACGAGGTCGGCGCCGGAAGCAAGGGCGTCCTGCACTCTCGGCTCGCCTTTGAGTCCCCAGGGCTCCAGGTCGACCAGCAGACCGCTCCCCACGTCGATCAGGTACGGCAGCCCGGACTCGTGCGCCAGCCCGGCGAGCTCCGCGGGGTCGGGCGTTGCGACGAACCCGCGCTGCTCGAAGTTGGAGCGGTGCACCGTCAGCACGGCCGCGACGTCCGGTCCCAGGGCCTTGCGGTAGTCGTCGAGGTGAGTGCGGTTGGTGGTGCCGACCTCGCGAAGCCGCGCGCCGCTGCGCTCCAGGATGTCGGGGATGCGGAAGGATCCCCCGATCTCGATCAGCTCGCCGCGGGAGATGAGCACCTCCCGCCCCGCGGCGAGCGCACCGAGCGCCAGCAGCAGCGCGCCCGCCGCGTTGTTCACCGCCAGCGCGTCCTCGGCACCGCTGACCGCGCGCAGCGGAGCGCGACAGTGATCGCTGCGGCTGCCGCGGGTGCCGGTGTCCAGGTCGAATTCCAGGTTGCTGTAGCCCCCCCCGACTGCTGCCATCGCGGCGGAGGCGGCCGGTGCCAGCGGCGCCCGGCCGAGATTGGTGTGCAGGACCACGCCGGTGGCGTTGAGGACCGTGCGAAGGCTCGGGCGCACCCGCTCGGCGAGCCGTTCCCGGACATCGTGCGCCCAGCTGTCCGGCGGCCCCGCGCGCCGCGTCCTCGCGGCAGCGAGCGATTCACGCACCGCGTCCACTACGGCCATGCGCGGGGCGCTGCGGAGCAGCGCCAGGATCTCCGGCTCGAGCAGCAACCGGTCCACCGATGGCAGCTCGCGCCGACGGTCGGTCACTGCCGCGTCGTCGGCGCCGGCTTCGTGGGAGCAGGCTTGGTGGGTGCCGGCTTGCTCGGCGCCGTCCCGCTCGGTGCGGGCTTCGTAGGAGCCGGCTGCTTCGGCGCTGCGCGGGCCGAATCGGGCCTGGTGGGTGTCGGCGGGCGCTTGGCGGGCGCAGGCTTCGCCGCCGAGTCGCGCGCTGCGGCGGTATCGGCCGGCGGGCGGAGCGAATCGCCCGGTGTGGTCAGGGTGTCGCGAGCGGTGCGCTCTGGGACGACCAGGGTGCCCACGACGTCCCCCGTCACACCGGTGACGTTTCGAACGCCACGAATCTCCACGGTGTAGCGCGCGCCCGGCCGCCACGGCACGGCCGGCCGGAGCACCAGCTGGCTGGCGAGCGGGGGCCGGGTCGTCAGCGGCTCGCCGGTCCGCCCACGTGCGCCGGGTCGGGCGCCGCGGGGACGGGTCTGCCTGGGAGGCGGCTGTCGCGCCGCGGCAGTGTCGCGGACGGTGGTATCACGGGTGATGCCGCCGCGGCGTGTCGTGTCCCGGGCCGTCGTATCGGCCGGCGCCGAGCGCCTGTGAAGGCTGTCGTCCACCGGCTTCGGCAGGATGGATGCGACCCGGAGGGGAGTGGAGTCGGGCAGCAGCCAGATGCGCGCAGCGGACGGCTCCAGCCGCTGACGCGGATGGAGCGGCTGGCTGAGCTCGACCGTGGCCGAGAGGCTGTCGGCCGCGGTGACGGTGCGGATCCGGGGCGGGGCCGTGTCGTGCACGAAGGCCCACAACTGGATCGTGGTGTCGCTTCGGCCCACGCGCACGGTGTCGAACGCCTCGCGGGGATCGGCGAGTCGATTGCGGTTCTCGTCGAGCACGCCGTGCACCACGTACTCGCCGGAGGGAATCGGCCCCAACGTGAACCGGCCCGAGGAATCGGCGAGCCCGCGGTACGGAAGGCTGTCAGGTAGCCGGGTGGCCACTACCAGGGCCCCGGGCGCCGGCCGCGCCGTGGTCCAGTCCACGACGGTACCGCCGAAGGTCGTCTCCGGGCGGGGCGCCCCGGTGCTGAACGTCACCAGTGCCCCGGTGTCGGAGCGGTTCTGCCGCAGGTCCACGACGCCGGGAAGCAGCTCCACCCGGTACACCCGGCCCGGCTGCCAACCTTCCTCGGGCCGCACGGTGATGCGATTGCGCCGCCAGCGCACTTCGGGCACTTCCTGCGTGGGGGACAGGATCACCAGGCGCTCGAGATCCCCGGTGCCGGCGCCCTGGCTGGGCGAGGAGCCCTCCGAGATCACCTCGTCGAACAGGAACTCGACCGGGCCGTCGAAGTCGGGCAGCGTCTGGAAGGTCTCGGGCCTGGTCGCCACGAGCTGGGGCGGGGCAACGTCCGGCGGGCCACCCGGCGGAGGCTCCATCCGTGCGCAGGCGAGGGACAGGAGCGAGAGTCCCCCGAGGAGGCGGCTCAGGAGCCGCATCCCAGCAGCGACAACTTGCGGCCGAGGACCTCGCGCTGCTCCCGCCAGGTGGACGCCTTCTCCCGCTCGCGCTGGACCACCTCGGCCGGGGCCCTGGAGACGAACTGCTCGTTGCCGAGCTTCCGGTCCTGGGACTCGACCAGCTGTGTCAGGCGCCGCATCTCTCCCGCCAGCCGCTCGCACTCGCGGTCGAGGTCGATGGCGTCACCCAGGGGCACGAACACGGCAGTCCCGTCGGAGAGGACGGCGTGACCGCCGACGCGCTCCCGGGGTTCTCCGAACGACAGTTCGGACACCTTGGCGAGCCGGGTGACGGTCGCCTGCTCCCGGTGGAGCGCGCCGTCGCCCGAGCCGGAACGGCTGACCACGGCCCGAACGGACTGGCCGGGCTGCACGCCGTACTCGGCGCGGATGGCGCGGATGGCTCCCACCACCTCCTGCACCAGACCGAACTCCCTCAGCGCGCTCGGGTCTTCCGCACGCCGGTCGGGGCGAGGCCACGGGGCCACCGAGATCGAGGCATCCGCCCTCCGGCCGGGGAGCCGTTTCCAGAGCGTCTCGGTGATGAACGGCATCACGGGGTGGAGGAGGCGGAGCGCGACGTCGAAGGTTTGCGTCGCCACCGCGCGCGCCACGTCTCCGCCCGGCGCATCGCCGTAGAGCCGGGGCTTGATCTGCTCGATGTACCAGTCCGCCAGGTCGCTCCAGATGAAGCGATAGACGGCTGCCGCCGCCTCGTTCAACCGGAACCGCTCGTAGCTCCCGGTGGCTTCGCGCACCGTGGCGTCACACCGGGCGATGATCCAGCGGTCGGCCAGCGTCAGCTCCTCCGGCCGGACCACGTCCGCCGACGAGCCGGCGAGCGGCCGGGGCGCGCCGTCGAGGTTGGAGAGAATGAAGCGCCCGGCGTTCCACAGCTTGTTCGCGAAGTTCCGTCCCGGCGCGAACGAGGTCTCCAGGTCCCCCGGATCGAGAATCAGGTCGGTCCCCACCGACATGCCGGTCACCAGGGAGTAGCGGAGCGCGTCCGCGCCGTAGCGCTCCACCACCTCCAGCGGGTCGATCCCGTTGCCGAGCGACTTGGACATCTTGCGGTGCTGAGTGTCGCGCACCACGCCGTGGAGATAAATCCGGGTATACGGAGGCTCGTCCATGAACTCCAGGCCCGACATGATCATTCTGGCGACCCAGAAGAAGATGATGTCGGGTGAGGAGACCAGAGTGTGCCCCGGGTAGTAGGCGGCGAGGTCGTCGGTCGGGTCGGGCCACCCGAGGCTGGTGAACGGCACCAGCCAGGACGAGAACCAGGTGTCGAGCACGTCCTCGTCCTGGTGCACCGCGCCCCCGCAGCCGGGGCAGGCGGTCACGTCTGTGCGGCTCACGCTCACCCGGGCGCAGCGCTCGTCCTCGCAGTACCAGACCGGGATCCGGTGTCCCCACCAGAGCTGCCTGGAGATGCACCAGTCGCGAATGCCCTCGAGCCACCGCGCGTAGTCCTCCCCTCGGCGCTCGGGGATGAACTGTATGGTGCCGTCGCGGTATCGCTCCAGCGCGGGACGGGCCAGCGGCTCCATCCGGACGAACCACTGCTCCGAGAGTCGCGGCTCGATCACCGTATCGCAGCGGTAGCAGTGGCCCACGGCATGGCGGTGGTTCTCCACCGTCTCCAGGAGAGCCAGAGCCTCGAGCTCCTTCACCACCCGGGCTCGCGCCTCGAAGCGGTCGAGTCCCTGGAAGCGCTCGGGCACGGCGAGACTCATCCGGGCCTCCGGCGTGAGCACGTCCACGGCGGGGAGGTCGTGTCGTCGGCCGATCTCGAAGTCGGTGGGGTCGTGGGCGGGGGTGACCTTGACCGCACCGGAGCCGAAGGCGGGATCCACCGCCTCGTCGGCGACCACGGGAATCAGCCGGTCGGTGAGTGGAAGCCGCAGGCTGCGGCCGATCAGCGCCCGGTAGCGCTCGTCGTCCGGGTGCACCGCGACCGCGGTGTCGCCCAGCATGGTCTCGGGCCGCGTCGTCGCGACGGTGAGATGCCCCTCGCCTTCCGCGAGCGGGTACCGGATGTGCCAGATGCGCCCGTCCACCTCCTCCTTCTCGGCTTCCTCGTTGGAGAGCGCGGTCAGGCAGCGGGGGCACCAGTTGATGATGTAGTGTCCCCGGTAGATCAGGCCCTTCTCGTACAGGCGGACGAACACCTCGCGCACCGCGCGGGAGAGGTCCTCGTCCAGAGTGAAGTAGGTGCGGGACCAGTCGGCCGAGCAGCCGATGGCCTGTAGCTGGTCGAGGATCCGGGCGCCGGTCTCCCGCACGTACGCCCACACCCTGTCCACGAACGCCTCGCGGCCGAGATCGAACCGGGTGAGGCCTTCCTTGGCCAGGAGCCGCTCGACCACGTTCTGCGTGGCGATGCCCGCGTGGTCGGTGCCCGGCACCCACAGCGCCCGCCGGCCGCGCATCCGCTCGAAGCGGATCAGCACGTCCTGCACCGTGTTGTTGAGCCCGTGACCGGTGTGGAGCTCCGCCGTGACGTTCGGCGGCGGCATCTGGATGACGTAGGGCTCACCGGCGGAACCGCCCCGAGCGCGCGCGGCCCCTTCGGGGCTGAACAGATCCCGCTCGCGCCACCAGGCGTAGAGCGGGGCCTCGATCTCGGATGGGTCGTATTGAGGGGCGAGCGGCGCCGTCATGCGCTCTGGTCGGCCGCCCGGGGTTGATCGGTCGAGGGCCGGTCGTCTTCCCCCCGGACCAGGAGGCTGTTGATGACGCTCTCGATGCCGGGCACGGCGAGCGCCGTCCGTCCCGCGGCGGTCCGCACGCTTCGGCTCGGCACCCAGCCGCGCAGCTCCACGGCCCCGCGGCTCAGGGGCCTCACCTCGATGGAGAGGCCGTTCAGGCGCGGCTCGGCGCTGATCGCCGCCAGCACGGCCCGGGCGGAGGCGGAGGCGGTGAGCCGGGTGGGCTGGTGCTCGCGGAGGCGCTCCGCCATGCGTCGGACGCGCGCCCGGTTCACGTCGCCCACCCACTCGCTCAGTGCCATGGCGGCGATCAGGCCGGCACCCGCGCCGAGCGCCGCCCACAGCACCACTTCTCCTCCGCTCAGCTCGTCGTCGTGGCGCACGCGAAGTCCTCTTACGGAAGAATTCTCGATCCGGTTAAGTTAACCGCGTCGCGCATGACGCGCAGGATTCCCCCGGGGAAGGCCGCTGAAATGAACGAACGCCCCACACCGTCACGTCGGCCGGAGGTGGGCCGCTGGGTCATGCTCGCCTTGCTGATCCTGGCCGGGGTCGCCCTGTATTTCGTGTTCGCGCCGTCGAGTCGGCCGGCGGCGGCGCCAGCGGTGGAGTCGGAGTGAGCGACCGAGTACGCATCACGCTGCCCGACGGCAGCACACGCGAGGTAGCGGCGGGCACGAGCCCGCGGCAGGTGGCGGAGAGCATCGGCGCAGGGCTGGCGCGGGCGGCGGTGGCGGCGAAGGTGGACGGGTCGGTCTGGGACCTCGATCGGCCGATCGACCGGGACGTCTCGCTCGCCATCCTGACCGAGCGCGACCCGGAGGCGCTGGAGGTGCTGCGCCATTCGGCCGCGCACGTGCTCGCCACCGCCGTCCGCGAGCTCTTCCCCGGCGCCGGCATCGGCTTCGGCCCGCCGATCGAAGACGGGTTCTACTACGACTTCGACGTGCCCCGGCCCTTCACGCCCGAGGACCTCGAGCGCATCGAGTCGCGCATGGGCGACGTGGCGAAGGCGGACTACGCGTTCGTCCGCGAGGTGGTGGACCGCGAGGCGGCGAACCGCCGCTTCGCGGACGACCCGCTCAAGCTGGAGCGGATCTCGGAGCTGGGCGACGACGAGACGATCACCGTCTACACCGACGGACCGTTCACGGACCTCTGCCGCGGGCCGCACATCCCCCGCACGGGGAGGCTCAAGCACTTCAAGCTGCTGCACGCCGCCGGCGCGTACTGGCGCGGCGACGAGCGGCGGCAGATGCTCCAGCGCATCTACGGCACCGCCTGGTTCAAGAAGGAAGACCTGGAGGCCTATCTCCACCGGCTCGAGGAGGCGCGGAAGCGCGACCACCGGGTGCTCGGCCGGCAGCTGGACCTGTTCTCCATCTCGGATGTCGTGGGTCCGGGACTGGTGCTGTGGCATCCCCGGGGCGCCATGATCAAGTGGCTCCTCTCCCGGGCGGTGGAGGACGACAACGTCGCCAACGGCTACGACCTGGTGTACACGCCGAACGTCACCAAGGAAGAGCTGTTCCACATTTCCGGGCACCTGCCGCTCTACGGTGCGAACCAGTACCCGCCCATGGCCGCCGGCGCGGGCGAGGCGGAAGACGTGCGCTACCGGGTGAAGCCGATGAACTGCCCGATGCACGCGCTCATCTACAAGAGCCAGCAGCGGAGCTACCGGGACCTGCCGATCCGGCTGAGCGAGGTCGCGAACGTCTACCGGAACGAGAAGTCGGGCACGCTCCACGGCCTCCTGCGCGTGCGCGGCCTCAGCATGGACGACGCCCACATCTTCTGCACCATGGAGCAGGTCGAGGACGAGATCTTTCTCTGCCTCGACCAGGTGGACCGCCTGGTGCGTGCGACGTTCGGGTTCGAGCTCGACTTCGAGGTCTCGACCCGGCCCGAGGAGCGGCTGGGCGGGGACGAGGTCTGGGACCGGGCCGAGGCCGTGCTGAAGCAAGCTCTCGAGCGAAAGGGCATTCCGCATCGGATCGACGAGGGCGGGGGGGCGTTCTACGGCCCCAAGATCGACATCAAGTTCAAGGACGCGATCGGGCGCGTGTGGCAAGGGCCGACCATTCAGCTCGACTTCAACCTCCCGGAGCGGTTCGAGCTGGAGTACACCGGCGCCGACAACCGGCCCCACCGGCCGGTGATGATCCACCGGGCGATCTATGGCACGCTGGAGCGGTTCACCGGCAACCTGATCGAGCACTTCGCCGGCGCGTTCCCGGTGTGGCTCGCCCCCGAGCAGGTGCGGGTGATCCCGATCTCGGACGCACAGAGCGAGCCGGCACGCGCCCTCGCGGCGAGGCTCAAGGCCGCCGGCCTGCGGGTCCACGTGGACGATCGTACCGAGACGCTCAACTACCGCATCCGCGAAGGCGAGCTTCAGAAGGTGCCATACATGGCCGTCATCGGGCAGCGGGAGGCGGAGGGCGACAGCCTCGCGCTGCGGGTGCGCGGTGTGGGGAAGAAGCAGGAGGTCATGGCGGTGGAGGCGTTCCTGGGCCGGATGGCCGAGGAAGTGCGAAGCCGCGCGCTCGCTCCTTAATCCGCCTTTC
>DATABZ010000227.1:0-7246 GCA_036259315.1 Gemmatimonadales bacterium
GTCGATCGCGGGATAGATCCGGCGGTCGGCCAGCCGGCGGTCGAGAACGAGCTCCGAATTGCCGGTGCCCTTGAACTCCTCGAAGATCACCTCGTCCATCCGGCTGCCGGTGTCCACCAGGGCCGTGGCGATGATGCTGAGACTCCCGCCCTTGTCGATGTTCCGCGCCGCGCCGAAGAACCGCTTCGGCTCCTGGAGGGCGTTGGCGTCCACGCCGCCGGAGAGGATCTTGCCTGAGTGCGGCACCACCACGTTGTGCGCGCGCGCCAGGCGGGTGATCGAGTCGAGCAGGATGACGACGTCGCGCCCGTGCTCCACCAGGCGCTTGGACTTCTCGATCACCATGTCCGCCACCTGGACGTGGCGGTCGGCGGGCTCGTCGAAGGTGGAGGAGATCACCTCCGCCTTGACGTTCTCCTCCATGTCGGTGACCTCTTCCGGCCGCTCGTCGATCAGCAGGACGATGAGGACGATCTCGGGGTGGTTCTCGCTGATCGCGTTCGCCAGCTTCTGCATCAGGATCGTCTTACCGGCCTTGGGCGGCGCGACGATCAGGGCGCGCTGGCCCTTACCCAGCGGCGCCAGCAAGTCGACCACCCGCATGGACAGGTCGCTGTTCTTGCGCTCCAGCCGGATCCGCGCGTCCGGGTAGCGCGGCCGCAGGTTGTCGAAGGCGATCCGATGCTTGGTCTTCTCCGGCTCCTCGAAGTTGACCTGTTCCACCTTGAGCAGGGCGAGGTACCGCTCGCCCTCCTTGGGCGGCCGGACCTGACCCATCACGGTGTCGCCGGTGCGGAGGTCGAAGCGCTTGATCTGGCTCGGGCTGACGTAGATGTCGTCGGGACCGTAGAGGTAGTTCCAGTCCTGACTGCGGAGGAAGCCGTACCCCTCGGGCAGGATCTCCAGCACCCCCTCGCCCCGGATGACCGTATCCGAGTCGAGCAGCGACTGCTCGATGCGGAAGATGAGGTCCTGTTTCCGAAGCCCCGAGTAGTTACTGATGTTCAGCTGCTCGGCGAGGGTGTGAAGCTCGGCGACCGACTTTTGCTTCAGCTCAGCGATATCCACGGAGGAGACTCCAAACGGACGAGCCCTGCCGGCGTGCGGGCGGGTGATCGATGAAACAGATGGGGATGCCGGCGAGGTTGGCCTGCGTATATGAGGGCCCGATGGCGGTACAGCGGGGTTGTGAGGGGAGTTTGTCCTGCCGATTCCAAGAAGCACCTCATATTAGAGCGCTCCCGGTGCGCAGTCAAGGGCCCGCTTGCAGAAGTCTCTCGGACGCACGATCTTGGCTCACCTCGCCCGATCCCCGCACCCGAGCCGACATGGCCGAATCCGAGCGCCTGAGCAAGCTCCGCCACGACCTCTCCAACCCCCTCTCGGCGCTGCTCGCCGAGGTCCAGTTGCTCCTGCTCAACGAGTCGCAATTCGATCAGGAGACGTTAAACAGTCTGCGGGAGATCGAGGCCCTGGCCATCCGGATGCGCGGGATGCTGCGGGAGATCTGACCCTCGGCCCTCGCGGGTGCGTTCCTCACCCGCCGCGGTTCGCCCATTGAACAGGTAGGTGGCCAGAAAGGCCAGACTCGCGGCGCTGGCGAGGGCCCGGAAGGTCACGTCCCCGGGGCCGGCCGAGACGAAGCCCTCGATCAGCCCCGCGATCACGAGCATGACCGCGGCGCCGCCCAGCATGCGGACCGCGGTCTGCCCGCTCCGCACCAGGGCGTCGCTGCGGCTCAGGTCTCCCGGCGCGACTACGGTGCGGCCCAGCAGGAAGCCCGCCGCCCCTGCCACCCAGATGGCGAACAGCTCCAGCAGGCCGTGGCCCAGGATGAACTCCATCAGGTAGCCCAGCAGGCCCAGGTTGGCGAAGTGCCCCGCCGCGGCGCCGATGATCAGTCCGTTGAACCCGAGCAGGACCAGCGAGCCCACCCCGAGGAAGATGCCGCCGGCGAAGCAGGCGATCGCCACCCTGACGTTGTTGGTGATGATCCCCGAGGCCATGAGAGGGCGATCCCCCAGGGCGACGTCCACGTAGCGGCGCCCTGCGGCCGCTCGCTCGACTCCGGCTTCCGCCCGCTCCAGCAGCACCTCGGGGAGCAGGTCCGCGGCCAGTGCGGGCTGCTCGCGCATGAGCAGGTATCCGGTCGCCGCGGGCAGCATGAACGCGAGGCACGCGACGGCGACGTAGCCGCGGCTCCGGCGGATGGCTTCGGGGCACTCCCGGGCCAGCACCTCCCAGAACCGGCGCCAGGTGCCCCGTTCGTCCCGGTACAGGGCGTTGTGTCCGGCGGCGGCCAGACGCTCGAGATACTCCAGGGTGGCGTGGTCGACGCCGTAGGTCCGGGCCCGGGCGAGGTCGGCGGCGACCTCGCGGTACCGGGCCGCGAAGTCGGGGAGCTCGTGCGAGGCGAAGCTGTCGAGCCCGTGGCGGGCGGCCCGCTCCGCCAGTCGCTGGAACTCCGCCCAGCGGGGATACTTCCGCGCCGCCAGCGCGGTGGCCGCGGCGGACCCGGGCGAGGCGACGGTGCGCTCCCGGCGCTCCCGCTCCCGCCGGTGCAGCGTCAGCAGGTGGTCCACCTCGCCGAGCCCCGGAGGCGCCGGGTGTGCCGTAAGCCTGCGGGCGAGGGCGGACGCGAGCCGCTTCCTGGCGGCCGAGCCCAGCTGCGGTTCCCGCTGGGCGAACCGGGCCACGACCCGGAACTCCGCGTCCGTCATCTCGGGAAGCGATCCGAGCGACCCCCCCGAGTCCCGCTGCTCCCCCCGACGCGGCACATGGAGCTCCGAGGGGCGGTCTCGTGCCACCACCGTCCCCGCCACCAGGTCGCCCAGCCGCTTCCCCCGCGGGTGGAACGCGACCAGGAGCCCGCCGATGAGGTAGGGAGGCGGCAACAAGTCGGCGACTCGCATGAGATTGCGTGCCACCGCGGCGCCTAGCGTCACGGCGTTGCCCGTGTCGCTCACCACTCGGATCCCGACGGCGCGCTTTCCCGGCGTCTGCCCCTGCCGGAGTCCCTCGAAGAAGATGAAGTAGCCGGTCCAGACGACGAAGCCGATGATGAGCAGGAGCGCTCCCCCGATGGACCCGAAAGTCGCGCTGAACCCGGCCGCGAGCCCGATCGCGATCATGACCGCCAGCGTAGAGCCCACCAGGACGAGCAGGTCGATCAGCGCCGCGAGCGCACGCGACCCGATTCCCGCGATCTCGAGGTCGAGCGTCACGTGCTCGGGCGTTTCCACCTGAAGTCGCTGCCGGTAGTCGGGCAGGGAGGCGCGGCGCTTCGTCACTCGGCGATTCTAACCGCTCCGGTGGAACGGCGCATCTGTCACTCACCGGGGCTCCCATCCGTCATGCCGACGGCGCATCTTACCGGTCCGCTGAATGACACGTCCTGCATGCGAGGTGGAGTCGACATGGTGCCCACGTCTTTGCGGCCCCTCTCAGTGGGTGAGATCCTCGACGTGTCGTTCACCCTCTACCGCAGGCACTTCACCACGCTGGCCACCGTTGCGGTCGTCTGTTCCGGCCTCCCCGTCCTGCTGAGCCTCTATATCCAGGCCTCCGGCGGCGTGCTGCAGAACCTGCCGCTCACGCTCCTGTACTACGTCACCTTCACCATTCTGAGCTCGATCGCGACCGCGGCCACCGTGTTCGTGGTCTCGGAGAGCTATCTCGGCCGGCCACTCCAGGCCGCGGATGCGCTCCGGCGCGCGACTCCGCTGTTCAGCCAGCTCATCGTCTGCTCGCTGCTGCTCGCGATCGTGGTGATGTTCGGGTTTCTCTGTTTCTTCTTCCCGGGCGTGGTGCTGCTCTGCGGCCTGCTGCTCGCGTTCCCGGCGCTCGTGCTGGAGCCCGGGACCTCCCCCCTCGCCGCGCTCTCCCGCTCCTGGTGGCTGACGCGGGGGGCCCGCTGGCGGATGCTGGGACTGCTGGTCACCCTCGTGGTCCTGCTCTACGTGCCGATCATCGCGATCGCTGCGCTGGTCACCATTCTGCTTCCATCCGGTGGCGGCGGGCAGACCCACGACGTGGTGACCCTCGCCATCGTCGGCGTGCTGCAGATGCTGCTGTATCCGCTGCTCTACTGCGTGCTGACTGTCGCCTACTACGACCTCCGGGTCCGCAAGGAAGGCTTCGACCTCGAGGTGCTGGCCTCCACCCTCCAGCCAGCCTGATCGGAGTGCCGCAGGGGCAGGTCAGTCCCGACCTCTACCGCACGGTCCTCGATTCCGTCTTCGCGACGGACCCCTATCGCTGGGCGCCGCCCTCCGCCGCGCTGCGGCTCGCCACCGAGTGGTGGGGTCGCCTGGTGGCATGGATCGAGGCGCTTCGAACCGACAACCCGCTGCTGTTTCGGATCTTCTTCGCCACCATCCTGATCGCGTGGCTGGGTCTGTTCATCCACGCCGCCTGGCTGGTGTGGCGCACGGTGCGCGGGGCCGCACGGGCCGGACGGGCTCCCCCGCTGAGCGCTTCAGGCGAGCGGCACGACGCCGACTGGTACTCGGCGGAGGCCGACCGCGCCGCGGCGGAGGGCCGGCTGCGCGACGCGCTGCAGCTCGCTTTCGTCGCGACGGCGCTCAGCCTCGATCGACAGGGTCTGCTCCAGTATCACGCCGGCAAGACGCCGGCGGAGTGCGCCCGCGAGGCCCGGCTGGCTCAGGCCGACCGCGACCGGCTGCGCGAGCTGGTCCGGAGCCTCTACGCCTATGCCTTCGGCGGACGCGCGGTGGAGGCGGACGAGTACCGGCGCTGGCGGGCCGCCGCTGGAGGACCCTGGCATGCGCCCGCGCACTGAGCTGGGGCTCTCGGCCGGGCTGCTCTTCGGGCTCGGGATGGTCGTCGTCGCCCTGGGCTCCCGGCGACCGCAGCCCCAGGAGCGCGACTCGGCTCGCTCGAGCTACCTGACCGGTCCCGGCGGCGCGCATGCGTTCGTGGAGGGAGCGTCCCGTCTCGGCGTGGATGTGGAGCGCTGGCGCCGTCCGCTCGCGCTCCTGCCCGCCGCTGACTCGGTCTCTCCCCGGGTGGTGGCCGTCCTCGGACCCACACTGCCGCTGACCGACGCGGAGGCACGGGTGCTGGCCGACCTGCCGTCGGATCTTCTGCTCGCGGGCCCGGGTGCCGCGGCGGCCATGCAGTGCTACGGCTACCGCGTCTCGGTACGCCCGCCCGAGCGACCGGCGCGCACTCGACCGATGCCGGGCGCCACGCGACGCACGCCTCCTCACGCACGGGCGGTGCTGGTGCCGCACGAGAACAGGACTATTGTGGATACCTCCAGTGCCGAGGGGCGCAGAGTCTCCTGCAAGGTGCCGGAGCCGAGCGCACTGGACACGATCCTCCGCACGGCGCGGGGCCGCCCGGTCGTGCTTCGGCTCCGCTACCCCGACCAGCGGGTGGTGACCCTGGTCGCGGACGATCGCCTGTTCCGGAACAGCACCCTGCGGTACACCTCCGCCGGCGAGCTCACGCTCGGCCTGGTCGCGCCGCGGTACCGGCGGATGGTGGTCGACGAGTACCACCATGGATATCGGGCCTCCGGCTCACTTGCGGGGGCGGCGCTCGGCTGGAGCACCCGCTCTCCGTGGGGCTGGATGGTCTGGCAGCTCGCCGCCGTCGGGGTGGTCGCACTCGTCGCTTCGGGCGTTCGCTTCGGGCCGGTCCGGAGCGCGATCGAGCGCCGCCGCCGGTCGCCGATGGAGCACGTGCGGGCGCTGGCCACCGCCCTCGCGGCCGCCCGCGGTCATGACGTGGCGGTCCGGCTCATGATCCAGGGTCTTCGCCGGCGACTCTCTCGCGGAGGCCGGCCGGCGGGAGCCGATCTGGACACCTGGCTCGCAGGCCTGGGTGACTCGGTTCGGAGCGCACGCGGGCGGGAGGCACTCGAGGTGCTGGCCGCCGCCAGCCGAGGACCGTCCGACGCCGCGAGCGTGCTCGCGGCAGGCAACGCGGTGGAGACCCTATGGGAGGAGCTCAAGCCGACATGACGACCGTACTGGCGCCACTCGGTGCCGACGAAGCCGAGCGCGGGGCCGCCGCCGCACGCGCCATCATGGAGCAGCTCGGCCGCGTGGTCCTGGGGCAGGACGACGCCGTGCGGGACGTCGTGGCGGCGCTGATCGCACGCGGGCACGTGCTGCTGGAAGGTGTGCCCGGCACGGCCAAGACACTCCTGGTGCGCACCCTCAGTCAGGTGCTGAGCCTCGAGTTCCGCCGGGTTCAGTTCACGCCCGACCTCATGCCGTCGGACATCACCGGGGTGAATCTCCTTTCCGGGCCCGGCACCTTCACGTTTCGGCGGGGTCCGCTGTTCGGCGACCTGGTGCTGGGAGACGAGATCAATCGCGCCCCCGCGAAGACGCAGGCCGCGCTGCTCGAGGCGATGCAGGAGCGGCGCGTCACGGTGGACGGCGTCTCGCACGCGCTGCCGGAGCACTTCACCGTCTTCGCCACCCAGAACCCGATCGAGTTCGAGGGCACCTACCCGCTGCCCGAGGCCGAGCTCGACCGGTTCCTGGTGAAGGTGGTGCTGGACTACCCAGAGGAGACGGTGGAGCAGGGCATCCTGCAGCGGGTGCTGGGCGGCTTCGAGGCCGACACTCCGGCGAGCTACGGCGTGGACCGGGTGGCGGACACCGCCGCGCTCGCACGACTGCGGGAGGCGTGCCGTCGCGTGCGAGTGGAGCCCAGTCTCGTGGCCTACGTCGCGGCGGTCGTGCGCGCCACACGGAGCGCCCCCGTGCTCACGCTGGGAGCCTCGCCCCGGGGCAGCGTCGCGCTCCTCAAGATGGCTCAAGCCGCCGCCCTTCTGGACGGCCGGTCGTACGTGATCCCCGACGACGTGAAGTCTCTCGCTCCAGCCGTGCTGCGCCACCGGATCACCGTGGCGCCCGAGCTGGAGCTGGAGGGCGTGGCGCCCGACACCGCGCTCCGCGGGCTGATCGAGAAGATCGAGGCGCCGAGATGAAGGCAGTGCCCTCGCGGGTCTGGCTCTGGGGTGCCGCGGTGCTGGCCCTGATCGCCCCGGCCGGCCTGTGGTGGCCGGGCGCGCTGACGCTGCTGCTCGTGCTCGATATCGTGTGGGTGGTCGCGTTCCTGGTGGACGCCGTCGCCGCGCCGGGCGCGGGAGCGCTCCACGTCCGCCGAGAGGCACCGGTCGCGTTTTCGCTCGGCCGGCAGTTCGTCATCCGCTACGTCTGGCGGCACGATCGCCGCCGCCGTCTCCTGCTCCGGATCAAGGAGC
>DATABZ010000228.1:0-10158 GCA_036259315.1 Gemmatimonadales bacterium
TTAGACCCGGCGCTTCTTCGGCGGGCGGCAGCCGTTGTGCGGGATCGGGGTGACATCGCGGATGGAGACCACCCGGAGCCCGACCGACGCGAGCGCCTGGATGGCCGACTCGCGGCCGCTGCCGGGACCCTGCACGCGCACGTGCACCCGGCGGAGCCCGAGGTTCATCGCCTCGCGCCCGCAGTTCTCGGCCGCCACGGTGGCGGCGAACGGCGTGGACTTCTTGGAGCCCTTGAACCCGGCCTTGCCCGCCGATCCCCACGCGAGCGCGTTGCCGCGCATGTCGGTGATCGTGATGAGCAGGTTGTTGAACGTCGCCGAGATGTGGGCAATGCCCTCGGACTCGACAACCTTCTTCGAGCGCTTGGCGCCGGGTGCCTTGGCGGGAGTGGGAGCAGTCATCTTACTTCTTCGTCACTTTCTTCTTGCCGGCGATGGCCCGACGCGGCCCCTTCTTGGTGCGCGCGTTGGTGTGGGTGCGCTGGCCGCGGACCGGCAGACCGCGCCGGTGGCGGATGCCCCGGTAGCTGCCGATATCCATCAGCCGCTTGATGTTCATGGCGACTTCGGTGCGGAGCGCGCCCTCCACCTTGACCGAGCGCTCGATCATCTGGCGGAGCCGGGCGACCTCGGCATCCGACAGATCGCGGACCCGGGTGTCGGGGTTGACGCCGGTCTCGCCCAGGATGCGGCTGCTGGTGGGCCGACCGATGCCGAAGATGTAGGTGAGCGCGACTTCGACCCGCTTCTCGCGCGGGAGATCCACGCCTGCGATGCGTGCCATGATCAGCCTTGCCGCTGCTTGTGCTTGGGATTGCGCTTGCAGATGATGCGAGTGACGCCCTGTCGCTTGACGACTTTGCAATGCTCGCAGATCGGCTTCACGCTCGAACGAACCTTCACGCTGACACTCCGGGCCGGTTAAAGGCTAGCAGGGCAATATACGGGCACCCGGGGGGACGTGCAAGTGCGGCGTGTGGGTGGGGTTAGGAGTCCAGCCAGGGGACACGAAGCCGTCGTTGCTGTCTCCCGTACCGCACCTTACCTTCTGCCTCGAAACAACCCTTCGCGCAGATCCTCAAGTTGAAAGCTCACGGCATGCCGGAAGCTCTTCCCCCCAGAGCTGGTAGCGCTGTTTGCGGCCCGGGATCCGGATACCCGGGAACTTGCCTGGGACCACTTCGTCTCCCTGCACAGTAGCCTGCTGCTCCGTGCGGCCCGCACTCTCGGGAAGGACTATGATGGAGCCATGGACCGCTACGCGTTCGCGCGGCTCCAGGAGCGTGACTATCACCGGCCGATACACTGCGCTCCTTCGAGCTTCCCGTCTCCCATGCCACGCTGGCTGGCTTGGTCGATTTCACCCGCGGGTTGATCGCCAGCCCCGATCCAGCCGACACGCGGGAGCTGTGGCGCCTGCCTCTCAGGAAGTTGCACCGCAGCCCGATCGCTCCGATCGAAGCCGCCGGCCTGTTGAAGGACAAGCAACGGCTGATCATCGTCCCGCATGCCGAGCTGCATTATCTCCCCTTCGCGGCCTTGCTGAGCGATGGCCCCCGCGAAACCTTCCTCGTAGAGCGCTTCGAGGTGGTTTACGCGCCCTCGGTCTCACTGTGGGTCCGATTCGGCGAGCGTCGCTTCCATGGAACCGAGGCGGCGCCGAGCTATCGCATCGCGTATGACCACGGCGAGCTCGCACCACTGGGCGTGGTCGAGGTTCGGATGGTCAACGGGACTCCGACCGGAGGTACGCCCAGGACTTTCGTCCCCGATGGCAGGCTCCCCGCCTGGGCTCCGGACGGCCAGGAGATCGCCTACATCCGGAGTGACACTGCTGTGTGGGTAGTCGAGGCAGACGGTAGCGGTGCACATCAGGTAGCCGCACGGGACACGGTCGCCATCTTCACGCGCGTGACGTGGAGCGGAGACGGGCAGAGACTGGCCTGGATTGAGGACGCGGAGGACTACTCGGGAAATCCGGCTCGCACCATCACGGCCGCCATCCGGAGCGCCCCAGGTTCCACGAGCTGGTCACCTCCAACGCCCTGTACGTGGTCGGCCGCACGCCCGGTGGACTCAGCAGCCTCAGCTGGGCCAACAGCGGGACAGTCTGCTTTTCGCCTTCGCCGACATCCGCAGGGTGGCGATGCTTCACGTCTCCGGCGCGCCCGCTGTGGACACGTTGGTCCAAGGGGGCAGGCCGGTGTGGTCGCCGGACAATCGCGAGATCCTGTTCGTGGTCCCTGGGGCCACGCCCAAGCTCGCGGTCCACTCGCGGACGACCGGTGTTACAACCGTCATCACGAACAAGAACGATGGTAACCGGCCCGATTGGCGACGGCTCGCGCCGATACCTGCACCTGGAGTCGAATGAGATCAGGACGAAGCATCTCGCGACTCCGTGTGGACGATGCGCCACCTCGAGTGATCGAAGCTGGTGGTCACTGTGGCGTCGTATGATGTCAGCCCGGCTGGTCAAACAGGCCGGATCGGCGAGAGGGCTCCGCGAATCAGCTGGGCCCTTCTTGTTGCGCAACTAACCCCCTATTGCCCCCGCGGCGTACCACACCCCGAACGCCAGGCTCGCCAGACCTACGGCCGGCATGAGCGGACCCACCAGCCGCGACACCGGTCCCCGAGCCAGCACGTAGCCGAAGGCCGCCGAGACGAGCGCCATGCTGACGGCCGTGCCGCCGGCGAAGAGCAGCAGAGCGAGGACGCCGAGCGCTGGGCTGGCCGCCGCGCCGACGACCAGCAGGCCCACCATGGCCGACCCGCCGATCCCGTGCACCAGCCCGATCCCGTAGGCTGTCATCGGCGACCGCCCCAACCCCTCCGCATGCGCGTGCGTGTGACCGGCCGTGGTCGCGTGCCGTGCCGGAGCCTGCTCGTGCACGTGCGGGTGGGCATGGCGCAGGGAGCCGTGAGCGTGCGTATGGGCGTGGAAATAGCCCCGCCGCCACCGCACCAGGAGACGCGCCGCGAGGGCGACGATCAGCAGCCCGATGACCGCCTCGGCGCCCCGGTGGACGGAGTCGGGCAGGTAGGCGCGGAAGAGGACCACGGGGAGCCCGAAGGCGAAGATCGTGGTGGCGTGTCCCAGGCCCCAGGCGAAGCCCAGGACCCCGGCCTTCCGCGCACCCTCGCGGTCATCGGAAAGCACGAGGGTGGACACCGCCGTCAGGTGGTCGGGGTCGGTGGCGTGGCGCAGGCCGAGCAGGACCGCGACGATCAGGCCTTCCATGGTCACCCCACGATCCGCAGCTCGACCAGCCGCCACCCGCTTCTGACCAGGCGATAGCCGAGGAGCAGGCTCTGGGTGCGCACGTCCTGCGTGCCGGCAATCCGGTAGCGGCGCTGCAGCTCGACGTATCCCCTGCCGGGCTCCACCTCCCTGGCGGCCCGCACTACGGTCTCCACCTCCTGGCCCTGGACCATGTAGTCGGCGAGCAGTGCCGCGGCCTGCGCGGGGCCGAGGGCGACGGAAGGATCGGCCCCGGGAAGCTGGACCAGCAGGCGCGGCGCGTCCGCCACCAGCCTGCGGGCGTCGTGCTCGAACCAGGCCTGGCGGGCGCTCTCGGCAGCCTCGGACAGGAGAGCCTGCTGCGCGGGTGCCGGCCCCGGTGCGAGGAGCAGGAGGACGGCGGTCAGGAGGGCTCGCAACCGGCCTCCAGGGTGAGACGCGCCAGCATTGCGGCCGGATCGGTGGCCTGGAGCACCGGTCGTCCGACGACCAGGTGGGTGGCGCCCGCCGCGGCCGCCTCCGCCGCCGTGGCGATCCGGACCTGGTCTCCCGCTGCATCGGCGCGGCTGCGGATGCCGGGCACGACGACGATGGCGTGATCCGGCAGCACGCCTCGCACCCCGGCGATCTCGGCGGGTGAACAGACCACGCCGGCGAGACCCGCCCCGACCACCTCCGCGGCCTGGCGGGTCACCTCCTCCGCCAGGCTCACGTCCTCGCGCCCGACCGCGCGAGCGTAGGACGCGGGATCGTGAGAGGTCAGAACTGTCACCCCTACGAGCGACATGTCCCCTCCGGCCGCCTCCGCCGCGGCTTCCATCATCGTTCGCCCTCCCAGGGCATGAACAGTCGCCATTGCCACTCCGAGCTCCCGCGCGGCTCGCACCGCGCCCGCGACCGTGTTGGGGATGTCGTGCCACTTGAGGTCCAGGAACACCCTGTGACCCCGGGCGGTGAGCGCGCGCACCAGCGGAGCGCCTTCCCGGGTCATGAGCATCGACCCGATCTTGACCCATGGCGTCCCCGGGACGCGCTCGAGCAGGCGCATCGCTTCCGGACCGGTCGGCAGGTCGAGCGCGAGGACGATCTCAGCCACCGCCGCGCTCCAGGTCCCGCACGATCCGTTCCGGCAGACGGGGGTCGGCCATCGCGCCGGTGCCCACCGCGACCAGCGACGCGCCGACACCGAGGTACTGCCTGGCGTCCGCGGCGGAGCGCACGCCGCCGCAGCCGATCACCGGCATGCCGCCGGTCCGCTCGACCACACGGGCGGCGGCGAGCACGCCGATCGGGAGGAGCGCCGGCCCGCTCACGCCGCCGTTCCCGTGGCCCAGCCGGGCCGCGCCAGCCTCCGAGTGGAGCAGGCCCGGCAGCGTGTTGACCACGGTGATCCCGTCGGCTCCGGCATCGCGGGCCACCAGCGCCATGCCCGCGATGTCGGGCAGCACCGGCGACAGCTTCGCGACCAGCGGCAGGCGGGTGCTGGACCGGCAGAGCGCGACGATTCGCTCGATGCACTCCGCGCTCGCGCCGAATTCCACCCCTCCGGCCGAGGTGTTGGGACAGGAGAGATTGAGCTCGAAGCCCGCCACCGCCGGTGCGCCGTCGAGCCCGGCGACCACCTGAGCGTATTCCTCGACCGTGAAGCCGACGACGTTCACCAGCACCTGGGGCCGCCGGAGACGGGTCGCGAGCCAGGGGAGATGTTCGCTGCGGACCGCGGCCAGCCCCGGGTTCGCGAGGCCCACGGAGTTGAGCATACCGCCCCGGAACTCGGCCACCCTCGGCGGCCGGTTGCCGGCCCTGGGCTCGACCGAGACCGCCTTGGTCACCAGGCCGCCGAGGCGCTCGAGGTCGACGACACCGTCGAGCTCCCGGCCGAACCCGGCAGTGCCGGCGGCGAGGAGAATGGGGTTTTGAAAGCGGCGACCGAAAACGGTGCGGGAGAGATCGGGCTCCGCCGTCACGGCTCCAGCCCGCGACGCGGCGGAGGGGCGCGCCGCCGGGCGGCGATCGAGTCCTCGCGGAGGTGCGGGCGCTGGGGCTGCGGAGTGCTGCGTACCGCCGAGCCGGTGGCGAAGGAGCGGAGCGAGTCCTCCAGCTCCGCGTAGCCGTGGGGCTCCTCGCCTCGCAGGAGCGCCACATAGGGGCTCAGGGGGTAGCGCTCCTCGAGCAGCGCTACCACCGACTCACCCCAGGCAGGATCGAGGGCCCGACCGGCGAGGATCGCCTTCGGCGCATAGGGGGAATCCGGCATGGTCTCCACGATCGTCCGGAACATCGAAGCGGCGAGCGCCCGCGCAGCCAGCGAGTCGCGCGCGGTCTCCGCGGCCAGGAAGAGGCGCAGATCGGCCCGCGGCGCGCCGCTGGCGGCCGAGTCGATGGCGGCGATCACCCGGGTGATCAGTGCGGAGAGCTGCCCTGCCTCTGCCGACAGGTTTCCGCGAGCCCCGACGAGCTCCTGGAGCTCGCCGGTCATCGGGCGCAGATCGGCGACCGACGCGGAGCGTGCGAGCCGGTTGCGGGTGAGCCGCAGGCGGGCTCGCCCGGCGTAGTCGCCCGCGCTGTCGAGGGCCGCCGCCTGCCGGAGCCGGGTGTCGGATCGCGCGGTGTCGTGAGAGCCCAGCCGGAGTCCGTCCTCGTAGAGGAGCTGCGCCCGGAGCGCGGGCGGAGTACCCGGGCGGCGCTCCAGCCGGTCCACGAGCGACGAGGCGACGATCGGGTCCGCAGCGCCGACTGAGGCCGCCACGGTGTCCCAGCGGGCGGTGGAATCGCGGACGGCGAGCAGCGTATCCAGCAGGGCATCCGCCTCTTCCCGCCGGTGAGCCGCGGCCAGCGCGAGCAGCCGCTCGCTCGCGGCTCGCGCGCCGGGTACCCCCTCGATCGCGGCGACGGCCTCGTCCGCCCGGCCCGTCACCCGGAGCGCCCGACTCAGGATCAGCCTCGCCTCACCGCGGCGCACGGGATCGTCGCTCTCCGCTACTGGCGCGATGGTGGAGGCGGCCAACGCGGGGTGGCCCAGCTCCAATTGGCACCGCCCGAGGGCGAGGGTCGCGTCTTCCACGACTTCGGCGTCTCGCGGCAGCAGCGAGACCCGGTTGAGCGGGGCCACCGCCGATTGGCACTGCCTCAGCCGTGATAGCGCGAGACCCTTCAGCACCAGGGCTTCGTCGACGTACTTGCTGTCGGGATGGCGGGCGACCAGGGACTCCGCGCGAGTGACCACCTGACCCCAGAGGTTGTTCGCCGCCAAGGTGCGGCCGTCCCGCTCCGCCTTTCGCGCCGAGCCGGCCAGCCGCTTGGTGTTGTACATCGCGTTGTAGTACACGCACCCGCCCAGCAGCATGGCCACCGTGATGAGGGCGAGGGCGCGCACCGGCTTCACTGGCTCACTCCCGCTCCGGCGCCCGTCGTCTTGCGCTCGTAGTCCAGCAGGTATTCCACCACCGCGTCGGCAATCGCCGCCGCCATGGCGCGCTGGCTCTTGCGGGAGGTGAGATACCGGCCGTCCTGCGGGTTGGTGCTGTAGCCCAGCTCCACCAGAATGGCCGGGCGCCGAGCCGTGGTCAGAACCATGAAGCCCGCCTGCTTCACGCCCCGGTCCGTACCGGTGTGCACGGCGCGCAGCTTCTTCTGCACCAGTTCGGCGGCGCGGGCGGATTCGCGGAGATGCTCGTTCAGCTGGAGATCCTTGAGGATGAAGTCGAGCCCGGCGGTCATTGGCCCCTCGGACTCACCGGTCTCGAACCGCACGGCGTCGTTCTCCATCCGCGCGACCCGGGCCGCGTCTTCGGTCCTCGCCTCGGCCAGGAAGTAGGTCTCGAAGCCCCGCACCTCTGTGTAGCCGCGTCGGCGCGCGAGGGAGTTCACGTGCAGGCTGACGAAGAGGTCGCAGGCGGCGGTGCAGACCGCTCCGCGGTCGCCTAGGGCGATGAGCGTGTCCGTGGTGCGGGTCATGCGGACGCCCACACCGCGTTTGCGGAGCTCCTCCCGGAGCAGCAGCCCGATCTGCAGGTTCACGTCTTTCTCGTGCAGGCCGGGGGGAAAGTACCTGCCCGGGTTGCCTGGGTCCACGCCTCCGTGCCCTGGGTCGATGGTGACCACGTGACCGGGCCTGAGCCCGTTCGGCAGGCGCTCGGCCGGCTTCGACGCGCGCGGGACGGGCGGGCGGGCGGTGATGTCCTCCAGCCGTCCGGCTCGAGGGTCGTAGCGATACCGCTCACCGAGATAGTACGGGATGATCTCGGAGACGAACTGGAGCGGGAGGTAGACGGTATCGCGCGACATCCACACCGGATTGGCGAGTGGGTGGAGCTGGTTGCTGAAGAGAAAGAGCGGGGTCCCCACGAGGAAGCGGAACGGCTGACGGGCCACCACCACCTCTACCCAGCCCTCGTGCAGCCGCACGGTGCCGTCCAGCGCGGCGACCAGTTGCGGTGCGGAGATCACGGGGGCGCCCGCGGGATCGGCGCGAACCGGCACCGTGGCCACTCCGCGAGCGCCCGCGACCGTGATCTGGCCGGGTGCAGCGGCGGCCAGCAGGGCGAGCACCAGGCCGGCGACCATCAGGAGTCCCTGGCGGCGCGGGAGAGTCCTCGAGACACGTCCCGCGCCGCTTCGCGCTCGGACACCCTGCGCTTCAAGGTCTCCCGCTTGTCGTGGAGCTTCTTGCCTCTCGCCAGGGCGAGCGCGACCTTGGCGCGTCCATCCTTGAAATAGAGCTCCAGCGGCACGAGGGCGAGCCCCTTCTGCTCCACCGAGCCGATCAGCTTCTCGATCTCGCGGCGGTGGAGGAGAAGCTTCCGGGAGCGCACGGGGTCGTGGTTGTACCGGTTGCCCTGCTCGTACGGTGTGATGTTCATGCCTTCGAGGAAGACCTCGCCGTTCTTCACGCGGGCATAGGCCTCCTTGATGGACGCCTTGCCGTTGCGCAGCGACTTCACCTCGGTACCGGTGAGGACGATTCCCGACTCCCAGGTCTCCAGGATGTGGTAATCGTGGGTCGCCTTGGGGTTCCTGGCGACCGACTTGCGGCGCTCGGCCTGGGGTGAGGTATCGCGGGTCACGTGGGGATCCTAAGCAAAGGATAGGCCACCACTTCCGAGCGGTCAACCGCGCGGGTTGACCCGCTTGTGTCACCGCGCTAGCTTGCCCACCTTCGCCGAAGTGGTGGAACTGGTAGACGCGCTGCGTTCAGGGCGCAGTGGGCGCAAGCCCGTGCGGGTTCGAGTCCCGCCTTCGGCATGGACGGTGAGGACGGCGGTACCCCACCTGGTCGCCGCACCCCGCCGGCGGAACGGCGGAACGCTTGCTCCAAGATAAAGAACCCTCCGATGTCCAATGACACCGGAGGGTTGTTCATTTCGGGGGCAACGTTCCGCCGTTCCGGCGTTCCGCCGTTAGTATCTAGCCATCCCCGGCTCGATCCGGCTCGCCCACGCGTCCACCCCGCCGGCCAGGCTCCGCACCTTTCCGAAGCCCGCCCCGCGCAGGATCTCCAGCGCCTTCATGGAGCGCGAGCCCTTGTGGCAGTAAGTCACGATCTCCGCATGGCCGTCGAGCTCGGCCAGGCGATCGGGGAGCGTGCCCAGCGGGATCAGGCGGGCGCCTTCGATGTGCGCGATCTCCCACTCGTGGGGCTCGCGCACGTCGACCAGGACGAGCTCGTCGCCCTTCTCGTCCCGCTCCTGCTTGAGCTGCTCCGCCACGATCTCCGGCCCCTGGTATGCCGGCTCGGCGCCGATCCCGCAGAAGGCCTCGTAATCGATCAGCTCGCGAATCGTGGGGCTCTCGCCGCAGATGGGGCAGTTCGGATCCTTGCGCAGCTTGAGCTCGCGGAAACGCAGCTTGAGCGCATCGAACAACACCAGCCGGCCGACCAGCGAGTCTCCGGCGCCGAGAATCAGCTTGATCGTCTCGAGTGCCTGGATGCTCCCGATGATCCCGGGCAGCACGCCGAGCACGCCGCCTTCGGCGCAGCTCGGCACCAGTCCCGGAGGCGGAGGCTCGGAGTACAGGCAGCGGTAGCAGGGGCCTTCCCTGGCGTAGAACACCGAGGCCTGCCCCTCGAACCGGAAGATGCTGCCGTACACGTTGGGTTTGTCGAGCAGCACGCAGGCGTCGTTCACCAGGTAGCGCGTCGGGAAATTGTCGGTCCCGTCCACGACGATGTCGTACTCGCGGATGATGTCGAGCGCGTTCTCCGAGGTGAGCCTGGTCTCGTGGCTCTCGACGTTCAGGTTGGGGTTGACGTCGGTGAGCCTCGCCTTGGCCGACTCCAGCTTCGGCCGCCCGAGCGTGGAGGTGCCGTGGACGATCTGGCGCTGGAGATTGGTCAGGTCCACCACGTCGAAGTCCACGATGCCGATGGTCCCGACCCCCGCGGCAGCAAGGTAGAGCGACAGCGGCGAGCCCAACCCGCCCGCACCGATCGTGAGCACGCGCGCGGCCTTGAGCTTGCGCTGGCCCTCCACCCCCACCTCCGGAAGCAGCAGGTGGCGGGAGTAGCGCAGCACTTCGGCGTGGGAGAGCTTCGGCAGCTCGGTCTCCACCGCCGGTCGGCCGCCAGCGATGCTCGGCACGATCGTGAGAACGTCGCCCTCCCGGACCGGGGTGTCGGTCGAGTCGAGGTGCCGGATGTCGGTGTCGTTGATGTACAGGTTGACGAAGTTCCGGAGCCTGCCGTCGTCCTGCACCAGGTGGCGCTTGAGCCCGCCATGGGCCGCCAGCAGCTCGTCGATGACTTCACCGACGGTGGAGCCGACGAGCTCGACGGCGTCGCGCCCACCGGTGAAGGAGCGCAGGGGAGTAGGGATGCTCACGGTCACGGACATGTTCACACCTCGCTGAGCACTTCGAGTGACTCGGACCGCATGAGCGGCTGCTCGTCGTCCAGCGTCCAGCTGGCCGCCTCG
>DATABZ010000229.1:0-5668 GCA_036259315.1 Gemmatimonadales bacterium
AGTACAAGGGCACCCGCTCGGTGCTGGCCCAACTGCCCGACGAGCTGCGGGCCCTGCTCCAGAAAGTCGCGGTGGACGCGTACCGGGCGCTCCGGGTGCGCGATTACGGCCGGGTGGATCTTCGGCTCACCGACACCGGCGAAATCTATGTGCTCGAGGTCAACGCGAGCTGCTACCTGGAGAAGGGAAGCGAGTTCGCGATGGCCGCCAATGCGGCGGGGCTCGACTACACCCGCCTGATCGAGCGGATCGTGGATCTCGCGCTGGCCCGCCGCAGGAAGAGACGCTAGGCCGGACCGCCCTCCCGTCGCGTCAGGGCAGGTAGCTTCCCCGCTGCACGTGGTTCATCGCCAGCCCGGTCACCAGCGTCGTCACCGCCACGGTCGCCGCGGTCTCTCGCGCGGGCTCGTAGCCCTGCCGCAACTGCTCGGCCCGTTCGGCCAGGTACCGGATCAGCACCCGGGTACGCTCGGGAAAGTGGCCGGTCCAGCGAAAGACGTTGGCCAGGAGGTCGGGCTCCAGCCGGCGGATCAGCGTCGCCGCCGGCGCGAGCGGCTCGTCCGCTAAGGCGCCGCCGGCCGACCCGAGGTCCTCGAAGATCGCCCGGATGGCGCCGTCGAGCCCGGGCGGCACCTCGCCGATGCCGATCGCGTCGTCCCGGTAGTAGTGGCCGAGCGAGTACTCGATCTCGCCGACGTCCTCGTCCAGCTCGACGGTCGTCACCACCGGGTCGCGCTCCCGCAGCAGGGCCATCGTGCGGTCGCAGTAGGCGAGCTTCGCCGCCGCGACCGGCCACCCGCTGTACTCCTTCCGCCAGTCCAGTCCCGGCGTCAACCACACCGCGAAGGTCTCCGCCCAGTCCTCGTCCGGGTGCTTCTGGGCGTACCAGCCCGGGAGATGACGGACATAGCGGCGGCTGAACGGCTCGGGCCGGTACTCTTCGGTGTAGGGCTGCGTGATCGAGCCGAACTGCTTGACCCACTCCTCCTGGTCGTAGAGCCGGTAGGCGTAGTTGACGACATGGCCCATCTCGTGTCGGAGGTACCGCAGGACGTCCGCCCGGTCGAAGCCCTCGACCAGTCCCGTTCGCTCCACGTGGAGTGCCTTGAGGTCGGGACGGGCCAGGTAGAAGGGGATGGCGATCGCGAGCGACTCGAACGGCACCCCCCACTCGGTGGAGAGATAGAAGCGGGGCTGGATCCGGGTGAGGCCCACGTGGCGGAGCTCGCCCTCGAACTCCTCGACGATGGGCTGAAGGGGGGTCCCCTCGATAGTGAGCCCGAGATCCCGGATCGGCGTGGCCCAGAGGTTGGACTCGTGAAACCGGGAGGGCTCGGCGGGCATGGCGTAACATACATGCTAGGTTTGAGCGATGCCGTCCCGCGCCCTGCTCCTGGTCAACCCGCGCGCCCGGCGGGGAGCGGAGGGGGTTGAGGAGATCGCCGCGGGGCTTCGCGACGCCGGCCTGGACCTCATCGTGGAACCGACCGAGGACCGTGCCGCCTGTGCGGGGCTCATCCGCCGCCATGCCGGCGAGGTGGACCGCGTGGTCGTCGCCGGGGGCGACGGTAGCCTGAACGCGGCGGTCCCGGTGCTGGTCGACGTGGGCCTTCCCCTGGCCATCATCCCCCTCGGAACCGCGAACAACCTGGCTCGCACCGTCGGTGTCCCACTGGACGTGGAGGGCGCCACGGCGACGGCCGCCGGCACGCGCCGGCGGGTGGTGGATCTCGGCCGGGTGAACGGGCATTACTTCTGCACCACCGCGAGCATCGGCATGAGCGTCGCAATCACGGAGGAGCTCTCGCCCGAGGCGAAGCGGCGCTGGGGTCCGCTGGCGTACGTGCTCGCCAGCCTGAAGGTGATTCGACGGAGCCTGCCGTTCCATGCGGACATCACCTGGGAGGGCGGAACCCGCCACACCCGCACGGTGCAGATCGTGGTGGGCAATGGGCGGCATTACGGCGCCGCGCTGGCGGTGGCGCACGACGCTACCATCGATGACGCGCGCCTCGACTTGTACTCGCTGGAAGTGAACCACTGGTGGGAGTTGCTGAGGCTGGCGCCTTCCCTCAAGTGGGGAACCCACGTGAAGCGCCGCGAGGTGGAGGCGCTGCGGGCCCGGAGCTACGAGATCCGCACGCGGAGGCCGATGCCGATCGATCTCGATGGGGAACTCGGCGCGGAGACCCCCGCGCGGTTCGAGGTGGTGCCGCGGGCGCTCGAGGTGTTCGTCCCGGACGACACCGCTGGATGAGCGAGCGACGGCGACACGGCGTCCCCGGCACCGTCAAGGGACTCTCGGTCGTCTCGCTGTTCAACGACTTCGCCAGCGAGATGGTGTACCCTCTCCTGCCCGCCCTCGTGACGGGCCCACTGGGTGCGGGAGCGCTGGCACTCGGCGCGCTCGACGGCGCCGCGGAACTGGCGGCGGCGGCGCTCAAGGTGGTGAGCGGCCGGCTGGCCGATCGGCCGCGCTGGCGTGCGCCGCTGATCCTGGGCGGGTATGCGACGGCGGTACTGGTCCGGCCGCTGATCGCCGTCGCGGGTGCCGCGTGGCAGGTCGTGGGATTCAGGGTCATCGATCGGGTGGGAAAGGGCTTGCGTACGCCGGCGCGGGATGCCTGGATCGCGGGGATCACGCCGCCGGAGCTGCGGGGACGCGCCTTCGGCTTCCACCGGGCGGCCGACCACTTCGGGGCGGTGGTGGGCTCGCTCGCGGCCTGGCTCCTGTTGGAACAGGGGCTCGCGGTGCGGGACGTGATCGGGTGGAGCGCGGCTCCGGGCGTGCTCGCCTTCCTCATCCTGGCGCTGCTGCTCCGGCGCTCCGTGCCGAGCGCGGTGCCGGCGGTGAAGGCCGGTCCCGACCCTCCATCGGATGCTCGGGGACGCGCGTTCTGGGCGCCGATACTGCTCCTGGCGGCACTCACGTTCCTGCGCGTGCCCGAGGCGCTGCTCTTGCTGAGACTCCAGGACCTTGGCGTAGCGGTCGCCGCCGTTCCACTCGTGTGGGCGGCCCTGCACGTGGTGCGGAGCGCGAGCTCCTATCCCGGTGGCTGGATGGCGGACCGGCTCGGCCCCCGTGCGGCGGTGTCCTCGGGTGGACTGCTGTTCGCCCTGGTCGCGGCGGCGCTCGCGCTGCGGCTTTCGCCGGCCGGCGCCGTGGCCGCGTTCCTGGTCCTCGGCGCGGTCGCCGGCCTCACCGAGGCCGCCGAGCGCGCGCTCGTCGCGTGGCTCGCGCCGGTCCGTACGGGACGGGGGTTCGGGAGCTATCATGCGCTGGTCGGCGTGGCCGCTCTCCCTGCCGGGCTCGCGTTCGGGGCCCTGTACCAGGAGCTGGGCGGGCCGGTCGCGCTGCGTATATCGGCCGTTGGGATGCTGCTCGCGGTCGGTGTGTGGATGGGCATCACCTCCGCGACCACGGGAGCCGGACGCGAGGGCCGGGCGAGGATGGCTGATGAGGATGGAGAGGGATGACTCAGGACGGATGAGGCGCGTCGATGAATGACGTCGATGGATGATGAATGAATGATATCGATGAATGATGAAGGTCGTCCGAAGACTTGCGCGCGTGGTCTGCGCGAGGGAAGGCCCGCGATGATCCGCGCTGCTGTCGTCGTTTGCCTGCTGCTCGCTGCCCCTCGGGACACGTCGGCGCAGGTGCTCATTCGGGTCGGTGACCCGGCGCGCGCCACGTACTCCGAGCTTCACGAGGCGCTCCAGGCCGGCTCGCCGGCCGCCGATTCGGCGCTCGCGCTGCTCCGTGAGAAGCGTCCGGAGGTGCTTTGGCGGCGAGTGCGGGCCGCGCTCCGGGACGAGGTCCCCTGGAACGACGCGCCGCTCGCGCTCACCCGGCTCGCCGAGCTGCGGGACGCCGCTTACGCCGACAGCGCCGCCCGCCTGAGCCAGGAGATCGAGGCCGGGCGAGTCGATGCGCCGCCGGGCCAGGACCCCGCCTACCTGCTCGCACCGCTCCGCGCCGTGCAGCTGGAGCGTGAGCGAGCCACGCGCGGTGGCCCGGCGGTGCTGAAGGATCTTCTGGCACTGATTCCGACCCGGGAGTATGGCGTGGGTGACGCCTGGGTCCTCGGCCGCCTGCCGGGGGCGGCCGATTCGCTGCAGGCGCGGTTCCTCTCGGCCGGTGACACCGAGATGAAGGTGCGCTATCTCACCCTGCTGTCGTTCTCCGCCGACACCTCCGCGATACCGCTGCTGGTGAGGGTCTACGCGGCTCCCGACAGCTTCGACGTGCCGCCCCGCTATGCCTCTCGGGCCGCGGACGCGCTCCTCTGGATCGGGACCGAGCGGGCGCTCTCCGGGCTGCTCGATGCGCGCGAGCGGGCGCGGGCCCGCGGGGTGTACGCCGATCCCGCGCTGAGCCGCGGCGGCTACGACTTCCTGGCGAACGACAGCTCGGCCGTGATCTCGCGGACGGGGAAGTGGCTGACGGCGTGGATCGAGAAGCTCGGGCGGGGAAGCTAGGCTCCGAGGAGATCAGAGAGAGGTGTCCTTCGTCTCCTTGACGAAGAGCAGACCTGCCAACGAAAGCACCGCTGCCGCAGAGAGGTAGAGCCCGACGTACTCGAGTCCGTGGTTCTGCGCCAGCCAGGTCGCCGCATAGGGCGCGAGCGAGGCGCCGAAGATACCGGCCAGGTTGAACGTCAGTGAGGTGCCGCTGTAGCGCACCGGTGTCGGAAACAACTCGGAGAGCAGTGTGCCGAGCGGGCCGTAGACCATCCCGATGAGGCACATACCGATCACCATCATCGCCACGGCCCCTCCCACACCCGATTGGAACAACGGCGCCAGCGCGAGTCCGAAGAGCGCGATCGCGGCATTGACCCAGATCGCCGTGGCGCGCCGGCCGCGCTCGGCGACCACGGCCGATAGCGGAATGGCGAGCGCGAAGAACAGAATGCCGAACAGTTGGATCAGCAGGAACAGCTCCCGGCTGTATCCCAACGCGGTGGTCCCCCACGAGAGCGCGAAGACCGTCATCAGATAGAACAGCACGAAGGCCGACAGCGACACCAGAATGCCGACGATCAGGGTACCGGTGTGACGCTGGAAGACGGTGAGCATCGGGACCTGCACACGGCGATCCAGCGCGCCGCGGAAGACCGGGGTTTCGGTGATGGTCAATCGGACGTAGAGACCGATCGCTACCAGGACGGCACTGGCCAGGAAGGGCAGGCGCCACCCAAACTCGAAGAACTGCTCGTCGGAGAGGACCTCGGACAGCAGCAGGAAGACGCCGCCCGAGAAGAGGAATCCCACCGGCGCGCCGAGCTGGGGAAACATCCCGTACCAGGCGCGCTTGCCCTGTGGGGCGTTTTCGATCGCCAGCAGGACCGCGCCTCCCCACTCCCCGCCCAGGCCGAGGCCCTGGCCGAACCGGCACAGCGCGAGCAGGAACGGCGCGGCCAGGCCGATCGTGTCGTAGGTCGGCAGCAGCCCGATCACCACAGTGGAGACGCCCATCGTGAGCAGGGCCGCGACCAGCGTGGCCTTGCGGCCGATCCTGTCGCCGAAGTGCCCGAAGAGCGCCGATCCGATCGGCCGCGCGAGAAACGCGATCGCGAAGGTCGCCAGGGAGGCGAGTGTGGCCGCCGCGGGATCGGTCGAAGGGAAGAAGAGGCGGGGAAAGACCAGCACCGCCGCGGTGGCG
>DATABZ010000230.1:0-4665 GCA_036259315.1 Gemmatimonadales bacterium
CGGGCGGACGGGCGGACGGGCGGACGGGCGGACGGGCGGACGGGCGGACGGGCGGACGGGCGGACGGGCGGACGGGCGGACGGGCGGACCGAAGCTAGCGCCGCCTCACCAACAGAGCGAGGGATCCTCTCACCCGGTGTCAAGCACCGCGGAGAAGATCCCTCGCTTCCTGTTCACTCCTTCAGCACCAGTGTTGCCCGCGTTCACCTACCCCCGTTCCGCCGTTCCGCCGGCGGGGTGGTCGCAGATGGGCGGGGTTCCGCCGGCGGGGTGCGGGGCCGGGGCGGTTCCGCCGGGCGGTGGAGCGGCCGGGGGCGGTTCCGCCGGGCGGCGGAGCGGCCGGGAGCGATTCCGCCGCCCGCCTCAATTACCGGGAGTAGTACTCCACGACCAGCGAGATCTCGCAGATGACCGGAATCTGCTCGCGCTCGGGGATCTCGTTCACCCGGACGCTGCGCTTCTCCTTGTCCAGCGAGAGGTGCGCGGACGGACGCGCGTTCTCCAGAGGGCCGAGGAAGGCCGCGAGGTCGCGGCTCTTGGGCGCGAGCGCGACGACGTCGCCCGGCTGGAGTCGGCGGGACGGAATCGTGCTCCGTTTGCCGTTCACGGTGAAGTGACCGTGCGAGACCGCCTGGCGCGCCGCGAAGATGGTGCGGACGAAACCGGCCCGGAGCACGACCGCGTCGAGTCGCATCTCGAGGAGCTGGAGCAGGGCGACACCCGTGTGACCTTCCTTCCGGGTGGCCTCGGCGAAGGTGTTCCGGAGCTGCCGCTCGCTCACGTTGTACTGCGCGCGGAGCCGCTGCTTCTCGACCAGCTGCTTCTTGTACTCGCTCACCTTCCGCCGCGGGGTCGCGCCGTGCTGGCCGGGCGGCTCGGGGCGGCGCTCCATGATACGCGTCGCCTTGGGCGTGAGGGGAATTCCGAGCTGTCGGGCAATCCTGACTTTGGGTCCACGCAGATTCACGGCTGGTCTCGTCGAGCAGTGTTCAGAACGGCATTGAGCGGTCAACGGGCGATTTTTAGACAGACCCCAAATATCCCTCTTCAGCGGACTTGGGTCAAGTGCGGCATACCGGAGGTTCCGAGGCTGCGCGGATCTCCTCGCCGTGACCCGTCAGCCCTCGCGCGCAGTGTCCTGCTCCTGTCGGCGCTGATGCGACCGCAATTGCAGCTGCCGCTAAGCGGATCCCGGCTATGGCGGCGGGGCCAGGCTCCTTCCTCCCTCCGCAACTCGTCAGCTGAGCGTTCGAACACTCGAACGGAGCGCGGGTAAACGCCCACGTGATCGTCACGAGGTTCGCGCACGGCTTCCGCATGCGGCGCTGATCGTGATTGTGAGCGGAAATCGCACTGTTTCTGGCATTAAGACAAGCAAGTGATGTATTGCTTGCTAAATTGTCACCAGAATCTTGCAGATTCGGCAAATTTCTCGATACAGTGGGATTGCGCGCTGCGGCACTTTGCGGTACACTCTCGGAGGGGTACACCCGAGTGCCCCACAACCCTCAGCCTCAGGAACCCCACAGGTGCCGACCAGACCCTCCCTCCTCCTCGCGCTCCAGGGCGCCGAGCCGGCAGTCGTGCCGGCCGACACCGCCTGGATGCTGGTGGCCACCGCGCTGGTGCTGCTGATGACGCCGGCGCTCGCCTTCTTCTACGGCGGTCTGGTCCGGTCCAAGAACTCGCTCAACACGATGATGATGAGCTTCGCCGCCCTCGGCGCGGCCGGCATCACGTGGGCGCTCGCCGGCTACAGTCTGGCGTTCTCGGAGGGCAACGCGCTGGTCGGGGGGACGGCCAACCTCCTGATGAACGGCGTCGGGCTCGAGCCCTCGGGCACGATCCCGCAGCTGCTCTTCCTGGTCTATCAGGGCACCTTCGCCATCATCACCGCCGCCCTGATCTCCGGTGCGGTGGTCGAGCGGATGCGTTTCGGGCCGTACCTCGCCTTCATCGTGCTCTGGGTGCTGCTGGTGTACGCACCGATGGCGCACTGGGTGTGGGGCGGCGGGTGGCTCATGAGCCAGGGCGTGCTCGACTTCGCGGGCGGAACCGTGGTGCACATCAACGCCGGCGTGTCGGCGCTGGTGGCCGCCATGGTGCTCGGGGTCCGGAAGGACTATGGCCGGCAGGCCATCCTCCCTCACAACGTGCCCTTCGTCCTGCTCGGCGCGGGCCTGCTCTGGTTCGGCTGGTTCGGCTTCAACGGCGGCAGCGCGCTGGCCGCCAACGAGCTGGCCTCGCTCGCCTTCGCCAACACCGCCCTCGCACCGATGGCCACGTTGGTCGTGTGGGTGCTGCTGGATTATTTCCGGACCGGTCGCGCCACCGCGGTCGGCGGCGCCACCGCGATCGTGGTGGGTCTCGTCGCCATCACCCCGGCCGCGGGGTTCGTGGGTCCCACCGCCGCGCTGCTGCTCGGCGGCATCGCAGCGCTGCCCAGCTACTTCGTAATCGTGGCCCGCTCGCGCACCCGGCTCGACGACTCGCTCGACGTCTTCGCCGGTCACGGGGTCGGCGGCATTACCGGCGCACTCCTCACCGGCGTGTTCGCATCGACCGCTTGGAACGCGGCCGGCTCAGACGGCCTGCTCGCGGGCAACCCGGCGCAGGTCTTGACCCAGGCGCTCGGCGTAGGCGCCGCCATCCTCTATTCGGCGATCGCCACCTTCGTGCTCCTCAAGGTGATCGGCTTCGTGACCGCGCTGCGAGCCGCGCCGAGAGCCGAGGGTATGGGCATGGACGTGACGCAGCACGGCGAAGAGGCTTATACCAGCGGCGAAGGCTCGATCCTCGTGATCCCCGAGCCGGGCCCCGGCTTTGCTCCCGCACCCGTCCTCAACCCCCAGACCGCGGCGCGCTGACGCCGGGAGACTCCCATGAAGCTCATTGTGGCGATCATCCGCCCCGACCGGCTGAACGAGGTGCTCGAGGCACTCTACCGTGCCGAGGTCACCGGGCTGACCGTGTCCCGCGTGCTGGGACACGGCGGCGAGACAGATCGGGTGGAGACCTACCGGGGCACCACCGTCAAGATGGAGCTGCAGGAGAAGGTGCGGCTCGACATCGGCGTCTCGGAGCCGTTCGTGGACGTGACCGTCGGGGCCATCGTCGGCGCGGCCCACACGGGTGAGGTCGGTGACGGGAAGGTGTTCGTCCTCGACGTGGAGCAGGTGCATCGGATCCGGACCGGCGAGCGCGACGAGCGGGCGGTGACGCCGACAGCAATGGCGGTCTAGCTACTCCTCCTACCTGAAGTGTGCGCCAGGCGGCTTGCCGGCGAGGCCTCGCAGGGCGCAGCGATGACCTACTTACGGAAGGCCCAAGGTCCACAGGACCTTGGGCCCTGATGCTTGACACACGGCACGCCATTACGTACGATATATCGCGCACTATGTCGTGCGTCATAGCGCAAGTGAGGAGCGTATGTGCAAGGACGACTGGGGCTTCGGCCCGGGGTTCCCGTTCCGGGGATTCTCCTTTGGACCGGGACGGCACGGCTCGTGGGGTGGCCCACGGGGGGGGAGACGGCGCCAGCAGATGTTCGAGTCGGGCGAGATGAAGTTCGTGATCCTGCGGCTGCTCAAGGAGAAGCCGCGCCACGGCTACGAGGTCATCAAAGCGCTCGAGGAAAAGCTGGCCGGGTACTACACGCCCTCGGCCGGCACGGTCTACCCCACCCTGCAGCTCCTGGAGGACGAGGGCTACGTGCGGGTGGTGGAGACCGAGGGCAAGAAGGTCTACCACGTCACGCCCGAAGGTGAGCGGTACCTCGAGGAGCACAAGGACGTCCTGGACGAGATCATCGACCGGGTCCGCGAGACAGTGCGCGATTTCGCCGGTGGTGGCATCGGCGAGGTGCAGAGCGCCTTCGCCCGACTCGCCGGGACCACCTTCAAGCGCGTGTGGCGCCGCGGACCCGACGACCCGGCGCTCAAGCGCGTCGCGGAAATCCTGAAAAAGGCCGCGGACGATATCGAGCAGGCCTGGCAGACGGGCCCTGCCTGAGAGCCTGGGGGAAGGCGGCTACCAATCGAGCTTGCGGAACCAGCGCGCCGTGGGTCCCGTATAGGCGTCGGCCCACACCATCGCACCCTCGACCAGAGCATTACTCCATGCGAACCCTGCTGATTGCCACCGTCCTGGCGCTCGCCTTCCCTGCCTTCGCGCATGGCCAGGCGGAGGTCTGGTGGGGACACGTGACGGCACTCGCCCACGACTCCATGCGCGGCAGGGAGACGGGCAGCCTCGAGCACCGCAAGGCGGCCGAGTACGTGGCGGGAGTGTTCCAACGTTCTGGCCTGGTGCCCGCAGGCACCGACGGCTGGTTCCAGCCCGTCAGGTTCCGGGTGCGCCGAATCGTCGAGCCGCGGTCCAGCCTCGGTCTGGTTCGCGGCACCAGGATCGAGCCCCTGCGCCTGGGTGCCGATGCCACGATCAACCTTCGTGGCTCCAGAGCGGGCACGGTGGACGCCCCCCTCGTCTTCGTCGGCTACGGAGTGGTCTCGCCGGAGCACGGCCACGAAGACTTCGGGCGACTGAACCTCAGGGGCAAAGTGGCGGTGGTGCTCGGCGGCGCCCCCGGCGGCATCCCCGGTCCGGCGCTCGCCGCCGGCCGAGCCGCCGGCGCCGAGGCGCTGCGGGCCGGCGGCGCGATCGGAG
>DATABZ010000231.1:0-7573 GCA_036259315.1 Gemmatimonadales bacterium
ACGCCCGGGTCGAGCACCGTGGACCGGGAGGCGAGCGCGGTCATCGTCGCCACCGCCAGGTTGAGCGGCATGAACGCGACGTTGCCCACGACGTTCCGGATCGCCGGGCTCCCCCAGTCGTTCCGCTCCCAGACCAGGTAGCCCACGGCGTAGAGCAGCGTGACGAAGGTGGCGGTCAGCGCGGGCAGGCGCCGCCGGGCGGACGCGTCAGGCGAAATGGCGAGGTCTCCGGAGCGGCTCGGCAGCATGCGCTAGCAGCATGGCATTCTGCAATTTCTAGCAGTGCCGAGGCGTGTTCGTAAGTGCAAGTCGGGACGGGTTCGTAGCCGCCGGCCGGCCGAGCCGGGGCCCCCTGGGGGAGGGGTTGGCAATGATAGTGCCGCGGGTGGGGTTCGGGGAGGGGCCGCTCGTCGTCCCGGGCGGAGCGAGGGATCCTGACCCTGATTCACGCGACTTTCGGGTAGGTCCCCTCGCTACGCCGCGAATGACGACGGTGTGCTCGGCTCATTCTCGCGGGAACGACAGCCGTACGTCAGCCCATCGTGGCGAGCAGACGGTCCAGTGCCGCGTAGCTCTGGTTGAGCCCCTCCTCCATACCGGAGGCGAGCATCCCGTCACGCTCCTCCCGGCTGTAGAACTGCGAGACCGTCACCACCTTCGTGCGGTCCGCCCCTGCCTGCTCGAAGGTCGTGTTCTCGATGATCACGTAGCCCGGCATCCCGTCCCACTCGAACGTCTGCACCAGCCGCTCCGGCGGGGTCACCTCGCGGAAGCGCCCCTCGAAGCCGTGAACCCCGTCGGGTCCGTGCTCGACGAAGCGCCAGTGCCCACCGCGCTCCACCTCCAGCTTCTCGATCACGAGCTTGTTGCCGCGTCCCCACCACTGGGCGACGAGCTTCGGGTCGGTGAACGCCTGCCAGACGCGCTCGCGCGGGGCGTCGAACACGCGCTCGATGCGGATCTCGCGATCGCCGGGGGTGGTGACGGTCGCCTTGCGGGCGGCGTCCTTCAACGTTGCGCTCATGGCTTGCTCCCTTCGTGTGAAGTGCGACGGAGGAATTCGTCCAGCCGGTCGAATCGGTCCTCGACCATCCGCTGGTACTTCGCGATCCAGGCCTGTTCGTCCTCCAGCCGGCGTGGCCCGAGGCTGCAGGTTCTGACCCTTCCCACCTTTTCGCTCGTGACCAGCCTCGCGTCCTCCAGCACCCGCACGTGCTTCTTCATCCCGGTGAGCGTCATCCCGAAGCTCTCGGCGAGCTCGGTGATGGAGGCGCTGCCCCGGCCGAGCCGCTCGAGGATTCCACGGCGGGTGCCGTCGGACAGCGCGCCGAAGGTGGCGTCGAGACGTGTCGAATACTGAACCATATGGTTCAGTATAAGGGCGCGGCCGGTGGCGCGCAAGAGTGGCCGCCGAGGGGCCGGCTACTCGATCGCGAGGTTGGCGAAGATGAGCACCTTGCGCTCCAGATCGAACGCGGCGCTCTTGCTCCGCGCCAGCATCTTGAGGAGCACGTCGGCATCCTCCGCGCTGGGTCGCAGCACGTACTCGTCCGCGCCGTGATCGAGGATCAGTTGGAGGGTGAACGCGCCGGGTCTGCCGCGTTCCGTCTCGGTCCAGGAGGCCTGCACATGGGTGACCTGCCGCACCTGGATCTGGCGCTCGGCAGGAGTAGCATCGCGGGGTGACATACGGCCGCTCCGACAAGTGGTGAGTTCGCTCGGGAGCGGCGGGTGGCCGCTCGCCAGGTACCTCAAGACTAGTCGGATCGGCCCGGAGCGTTCAGTCGTCCGTCGCCTTTCCGTCGTCCGGTGCCTTCGGGAACTGACCTCCGATCAATCCGCCGACCACACCGCCGATCACCCCACCGAGCACGAAGCCGCCCGTGAACGCGCCTGCACAATTGCCGCTCGATTCGAAGCCGCGGCAGAAGCTGTCCAGGAACAGCGCCAGGCCGAGACCGGTCGTCATGCCGCCGATGAAGGCGCCCTCCTTCCAGTGCGTGGGCGGGATCCGTGGCGGGACCGAATCGAGCGCGAATGGCTGCTGGAGCGGTCCTCGCGGCATTGCGCTCAAGATCGGCGACGGATGGGGCCCCCACACCGCCGGAGGCGCAGCTTGGGCTGAGGATGTGGTGGTGAGGGTGAGGAGGAGCAGAAGCGCGGTCAGGGCGGCTGGGGGCATGAGTACCTCGCGCTGGAGTCACCTCATGGTCGGCGCGGGCCGTTACTCATGCGTGACTCCTGCCTCGCGAGGCTGCTCGCTCTTACCGCACCGGCCCGGGCTGTGGATCTCAGCGCAGGTCGTACAGATAGTGCGTCATCTGCTCGAGCGTGGCCTGCTGCTCGCTCACCTTGTGCGCCAGCAGATCCCGGATCGTCACCACGCCGGTCAGCCCCGTACCGTCCTGCACCGGCAGATGCCGCACGGCGCGGTCCGTCATGAGCGCGGCGCAGTCGTCGATGCTCAGCTCGGGCGGGCAGGTGATGACGGAGCCGGTCATGACCTCGGCCACCGGGGTCGTGGCAGGGTCGCGGCCCTGTGCCACGACTCGCCGCAGCACATCCCGCTCCGTGAAGATGCCCACGAGGCGGTCGCCCTCCAGCACGACCACACCGCCGATGTTGCGTTCGTTCATGAGGTTGGCGGCTTTCAATACGGTGTCCGTCGGCTGGACGGCAATGACTTCATGCCCTTTCAGCGCGAGCAGATCATGGAGGGTAGCCATGGCGCGCTCCTGCGAGGTGGGTTCCTCCAGTCTACGCCCCCTGTCGGCCTGGCGCCATGCCCACGTGCCCGCCGGGCGAGACGCCCCGATCCCGACGGCGCAGCGGGCCGCCCCGGCTCAGGCGGCGCGGCCGGTGTGCTCGGCGATGGTGGCGCTCAGGTTGGTCACGGTCTGCTGCACCTCGGGCCACTCCGGGTGGTCGGTGTCCAGGCGACCGGCGGCGAGCTCCTGCGCCAGCGCCCGGCAGAGCTCGGCCGCGCGCCGTAGGCGGAATCGCTCGGCGGTCGCCTTGGGAGCCTCCGCCCCGGCCGCGGTGAGCAGTCCCCAGACGCGGAGCCGGATCTCGTCCACCATGCTCTTGAACTCGGGCAGGCCGTCGGGCGGAACCTCGCCGTCCTCCAGTCTGCGCTCGAGATCCTGAAGGATGATGCGCATGCGCGCGAGCTCGTCCTGCACGCTGGCGGACATGGATAGGCCTCCTCGAGGTGAGCGGAAGCGGAGAATGTAAGGTGTCTGGAGGCTACCGTGATAGCGCGACTGCCAGGCGCTCGGCTGAGCGCCTGGCCGTGGTCCATTCGGGGCCGCAGCTCGGGTGCCTTCCGACCTCGAGCCGTCCTCTGACCTCGAGTCGTCCTCTTAGGCGATATGTCGGCGGTGCCCGCTCGCCGGAGTTGCTTGCGTCAGCCCAGGATGAGGCCCAGCAGACAGGCGGCGAGCGCGACCGCGACGTGCTGCGAGAAGCCGGAAGCCAGCCGGGCCTGTGTCCGCTGCACCGACTCGGAGGAGAGCGAAGGGGAGATATGCATGACGCCGGCTCCTGAGCTGTCGTAGGGTGCCGTGAGCCCTAGCCCGTCGGGCCGGGCCGGAAGACCCCGATTGATGAACACCGGGCGTCAAGCCGATCTCAAGTGCAAGCGGCGCCGCTACTTTCGCGCCGGCTCGCCGCGGCGACCATGGCATCCGACTAGTGCTCCGGACCCACTCGGCGCGTTTCGGCGTGCTGCGCCAGCATCCGCTCGGTGAAATCCAGGCGCTCCTGGATCTCGGTCAGCTCCCCCCGGAGGCTGTTCACGTCCGCCTCCAGTTCATCGAGTCCGGGCGGCCGCTCGCCGGGAGCAGCCCCCCGGCGCAGGCGCTGGGACCATGAGGCGAACGCCAGCGCCAGCACGGCGTGAATCCCCGCATGCCACGGCTCGGCCGCTCCGGCCGCAAAGCCGACCCCGACCAGGTTGAGGGCGCTCAGCCCCATCGCGATTGGGCGCCAGACGGGAGACTTGAAGGTCATGGCGAGATCCTCTTAAAGGCGGCTAGGCTGCGCCGCTGGGCGATCCCTGTCGTGCCGGCCGCGCGTACGACATCGCAGGCTTGCCGAGCTGACGACGGAGAAAGCCGATCTGGCCGAGATGATAGGAGTCGTGCTGGACCAGGAACGCGATCATGCCCAGGCGCGTGCGGTCGTCGATGGGGAAGCGGTGAGCGTCGAGCTGGCTCACGTCTTCTGCCGTCAGCGAAAGCAGCACCTGATCCAGATGGGAACTGATCCTCAGCCATGCGCTCCGGATCTCTTCCAGTGACGGCCATACCAGGATCTCCTCGATGCTCCCGGCGCTCGCCAGATAGCGAGCCAGCGGATTGGCCAGGGGCGCTCCCAGCCGTTTGGCGAGGAAGTGGCGTGTATCGGCCAGGTGGGCGGCCAGGAAGGCGATGTTGTTCCCCCCGGCCTCGAGACACCGCCTGGCTTCGGCCTCGGACACGTCGGCGAGGCAGTTCACCAGCAGGTCGGTGTTGAGTTCGAGAATCGCGGCGAGCGGCGCGACTCGTGGATCCATGGGGCCCTCCTCAGGATGCTTCCTACGTACAGCACGCTCGGCGGGTTACCGGTTCCCAAAGGTACCTGCTTGGGTCGGGGCGCCCGGCCGTGGCGGTCTCGGATGGCCTTGGTCTACCCGGCAGCACGCGGCTCGAGCATCCTCTGCGCGCGGACCGAGCCCTCGGGCTTGTTTTCCGCCATCACCTCTCCTGGCGCCGACACTCCTCCGCTTCTCTCCCCCTCGCCACCTCCAGCAGGCCGGCCCACGCCTCCCGCACCTCCGCTCGGGCCCACGTCGTCTCGCGGTAGCGCCAGTTGACGAAGGCGCAACTGGCCGGATGGCTCAGCGCCAAGGTACCGAAGCGCACCAGGTCGGCCGCCGTGCACGGCGCAGAGGCTCCGGGTTCGTAGCAGTTCTCCACGTTCACGCCCATCACGAGCCGTAGCCCCAGACGCCGCGCGATCGTCGACGAGCGGTCGTAGTATGCCTGCGCGTCTCCCTTCCGCGTGGCGTACTGCGCCCAGGCGTAGTCGAGCCGCGGCGCCAGCGCAGGATACTCCTCCACCCAGTCCGGCGTGACCCGCACCCCGAGCGGAATGCCGGGCAGCCTGGCGCGCGTGTATGCCGCCCATTCCGCGATCTCCGCCTGGGTGATCGCCCTGCCGCCCCAGCAGCGCTCGCAGCCGTAGTCGTCCGCCAGGTTGAGGCCGAGGATCGTCGTCCGGTACTTCCGGATGGTGTCCGGCGGGAGCAGCGCTGCGTACAGATCGGTGAACCGCTTGGCGCTGTCCACCGAGAACGCGCCGTCCGGCCGCCCATTCGCCGTCAGGAGCCGGCGGGGCGGCACCAGGAACAGCCGGACGTTGCATCGGGCGGCCAGCTGGAGCCGGCCGAGCAGCGCCCGGGGGTCCACCTGCTGCATCGCCGCGCTCACCGGCCCGGCGCAGTAGGAGCCGGTCGGCCACGCGCTCAGGCCGGCGGCGAACCCGGCCGTGTGCTTCTTCGTGGCCGCGACACTGTCCACCACGCGCGTGCTGTCTACCCCGCGGACCGTGTCGAACACGATTCGCGGGATCAGGAGGAGCGTCGGGTGGTAGGTGGTGTGGCCGTGGATGGTGTAGTCGCCCAGATCGAGCGTCCAGGCGGCAGTGCGGGGCGCCTGGGCCGCTCCGGCGCTCGCCAGACCGAGCAGCAGGAGCAGAGCGGTGGGTGCGCGAGACATGGCTGTGTCTCCCGGTGGAGAGTCGCTGAGATCCGTATGCCGATGATTGCTCGCGAGCGGAAATGCTCACACGCATCGGACGTGCCAGATCGTGCAGCGTTAACGCGACCTCCCGCCTACTGCGTCTTCGTGCCCCTGCTCTCCATCACCGGCATCCACTTGCCGTCCGGCCCCTGCATCTCCATGAGGAAGCTCTGGGAGGTGGGCGAGAGCTCCTTGATCGTCACTCTGGTCTTGAAGCTCTGGCCGCCCATCGCGCCTTCGTCGGTATAGGTCCAGGTGTTGCCCTTCAGGGTGCCCTTCGGCACGCTGACCATCGTCATCGCGGTATTGTCCACTCCGTAGTACGTGTAGGCCTTCTCCTCGGTGCTGTAGCCCAGGATGCCCAGGCTCTTGCTGGGCCCGCTCGGCATCTGGCCCTCCGAGCGGCAGACGACGCTGAATCCGCCCTCGAACCACTCGCAGGTATCGACGCCGGTGAACTTCCCGCCGGGTCCCATCGGGCCGGGCTTCAGCTCGCCCTCGGTGGTCCACTTCCCGACGAAGAACCCGAGCCGCTTGTGCTCCGGCCCCGGCTTGGGCTGCGCGGCGTCCGCGCCCTGCGCGGCCGCAGACTCGACACCCGTGGCCGATAGAACGGCGAACAGCGCGAGTACAGTGAGCCCTTTCATTGCTTCCTCCGTGTCTGGGAGCATCCGGCCTTCGGTCGCTCAGCGGGTTGTATCGCGCCGGGCGTAGCGGACGATGATGCCGAGGAGCGTGCCCGGCCGTTCACGGCTACGCCCGGCGGCACTCCTCCGCGCCCCGCTCCCTCGCGCTCTCCACCAGGCCCTTCCACACCTCCCGGATATCCGACCGCCGCCACGTTCCCTCGTCGTACCGCCAGTTGATGAACGCGCAGCTCGCCGGGTGGCTGAGTGCCATCTTTCCGTACCGCACCAGGTCCGCGGGCGTGCACGGGTCGGTTCCCACGCCGTAGCAGTCCTTCACGTTGACACCCATCACCACCCGTAGGCCGAGCCGGTCGGCGGTGGCGGCCGCCTCGTCGTAGAACTCCTTCGCGTCGCCCTTGCGGGTGTGGTACTGCGCCCAGGTGTAGTCCAGCAGGGGCGCGAGCGACGGCTCCCGCGCCACCCACTCGGGCACGACGCGGACGCCGAGCGGGACCCCGGGCAGCCGCGGGCGGGCATAGGCCGCCCATTCGGCGATCTCGCCCTGGGTGATCGCACGGCCGCCCCAGCAGCGCTCGCAGCCGTAGTCGTCGGCTAGGTTGAAGCCGAGGATGGTCGCGCGGTACTTCTGGAGCGTGTCGGGCGGCAGCTCCGCCGCGTACATGTCGATGATCCGCTTCGCGCTCTCCACCGAGAACCGCCCGTTCGCCACTTTCCCTTCGGTGAGGAGCCGGCGGGGCGGCACCAGCACCAGCCGCATGCCGCAGCGGGCCGCGAGCTGGATCCGCTTCACCACCTCGCGGGGATGCACCTGCTGCATCGTCGCCGTCATGGGGCCGGAGCAGTACCACTCCGTGGGCCAGGCGCTCATGCCGATGGCGAACCGGCGGTCCGGCTTACCTGCGGCCTGGCTGTTCTCCGCGGGCGCACGCTGCCCGTCTGCGTCCGGTGCCTGTGCGCGGCCTGTGACGGGGAGCGCGGCGAGGAATAGGAGCAGGGGTACGATGGTACGGGACACGACTGCCTCTCCGGGTCGATCGTGAGGAGGTACGGTGCTCGAAAAATACCCTCCCGTACCCGGGGTGCATGTCACAGCCGGCTCCCGCAGCGGCGGCAGTACGCCGCATCGTGCTCGTGCCCGCC
>DATABZ010000232.1:0-6555 GCA_036259315.1 Gemmatimonadales bacterium
CGGGCGGACGGGCGGACAGTGGCATCGCCGCAGGAGGGGGCATTGTCGCCGACGACCCCGCCGTCGAACCCGACTGGCGCGCCCCCGTATCGGAACCGCCGATCTGTCTGCCCGTCCGCCCGTCCGCCAAGCCGTCCGCCCGTCCGCCCGTCCGCCCGTCCGCCGGACCACTCACTCCGCCCCCTCCAGCGCGACGCTCAACGAATGCCCCGGGTCGAAGCTGTCGCGCAGGCGCCCGACCAGCTGGCCCACGCCCTCGCGGTAGGCGCCGAAGTGGCCGAGCGCGCGGCGCACCGGCCAGGGGGCGCGCTCCAGGGTCATCGGGATCTCGCGCGATGCCGCGGCGCGGCGCAGTCCCCGGAGTCGCTCGACCGGTGCGTCCCCGGTCCAGCGGATCATGCCGGCGCCCGCGCCCGCGCTCACCAGGCCCTCGTCGAGATCGTGTGCCAGCAGATCGATGGTCTCGTCCACACCGGTGCCGAGCACGCCGAGGCGGAGGGTGATCGGCCCGCCGAGACTGCCGCGCGCCACCAGGCCCCAGAAGGCCGCGGTGCGGTCGGCGGGGAGCGGCTGCCAGGCCAGGTCGCCGAGCGAGCTCAGCCGCCGGACGTCGGCCTGGACCGCGGCGTCGGTCCCCACGAATCTCGCGGCCAGCGTCCAGTCCGGCTCGGCCGCCAGGGCGGGCGAGAGCAACTCCAGCGTGCCCGGGAGGAGGTCCGCCGCCATGATGTCGCGTGCCGCGGACGTGAGGGTGTCGCGCTGGCCGCGCGCGATGAGGGTGACGTCGGCCCGGGGCAGCGCGCGGAGCCGCAGGTGGACCTCGGCGATGATGCCGAACCCGCCGAAGCCGCCGACCTGGAGCTTGGTCAGATCGTAGCCCGCCACGTTCTTCACCACTCTGCCGCCGGCGCGGACCAGTCGCCCGTCACCCGTGGCGACCGTGCAGCCGAGCACGTGGTCGCGCACCGGGCCGAAGCCGTGGCGAAGCGGGCCGGCGGTGCCCGTCGCCACCACAGAGCCAAGGCTTCGCTCGGGGCGGCCCGGCGGATCGAGGGCGAGCCACATCCCCTCGTCCGCCAGTCGGCGGCGGAGCGCCTCCATCGGGGTGCCCGCCTGGACGGTCGCGACCAGGTCGGCCGGGCTCACCGAGAGCACCTGGTCGAAGGCGCGGGTGCTCACCGCGAGCTCCGCGGGCGCGTCCGGCGGGAGCCAGGTGCCGTTCCCCTCGACCCGGATCTTCCAGCCTTCGTCGTGGGCCAGGCGGCAGACCAGCGACAGCGCGTCCGGCGACTCGGGCGTGGCGCGCGGGAGGCCCGCGGCGTCGCGCTCGACACCGCTCGTGCCCAGCAGTGCGCGGAGCCGGCCGAAGACGACGTCGCTCATCGGGCCGCCCGGGTCGAGCGCCACTCGCGGCAGGCGTGCACCGGCACCACCTTGCCGGGGTTCGCACGCTCGTGCGGATCGAAGGCCAGCCGCACGGCGCGCATCGCCGCCAGCGTGTCGCCGTCGAAGACGAGGGGCATGTAGTCGATCTTGTCGGAGCCCACGCCGTGCTCGCCGGTGATGCTGCCTCCCGCCTCGACGCACGCCGCCATGATCTCGCGGCAGGCCACCTGCACCCGGGCGGCGAGCTCCGCGTCGCGCCGGTCGAAGCTGATGTTGGGGTGCAGGTTGCCGTCGCCGGCATGGAAGACGTTGCTGATCGAGAGCCGGTAGCGGCCGCGGATCTCCTCGATCCGGTCCATGATGTCGGGAAGCGCCGATCGCGGCACCACCGCATCCTGCACCGCGAGGTCCGGGGCGATCCGGCCCATCGCCCCGAACGCCTTCTTGCGTCCCTGCCAGAGCCGCGCGCGGTCGCCCGGGGTGGACGCGCTCCGCACCTCGCGCGCGCCGCGCTCCCGGAGAATCGCCACGACGGTGGCCGCCTCCGCCTCGACCGCGTCGGCGCCGCCGTCCACCTCGACCAGCAGGACCGCCGCGGCGTCGGTAGGATAGCCCGCGGCGTAGATGGATGCCTCGACCGCCTCCACGCAGGCGCGGTCCATCATCTCGAGGGCGGCGGGGACGATGCCCGTACGGATGATCGCGGAGACGGCCTCGCTCGCGGCTCGGACGGTGGGGAAGTCGGCCAGCATGGTGCGCACGCTCGAGGGGATCGGCTCCAGCCGGACGACGATCTCGGTCGCGATCCCGAACATGCCCTCGCTCCCCACGAAGAGGCCTACGAGGTCGGGTCCCCATGGCTCACCCTGACCCGAGCCGAGCCGCACGACCGAGGCGTCCGGCAGCACCACCTCCAGCTCGACCACGTGGTTGGTGGTGACGCCGTACTTGAGGCAGTGCGGTCCGCCCGCGTTCTCCGCCACGTTGCCGCCGACGGTGCAGGCGGCCTGACTGGAGGGATCGGGGACGTACTGGAGGCCGTAGGGGAGCACCGCCTCGGAGAGCCGCGCGTTCACCACGCCGGGCTGGAGCCGGGCGCGGCGGCGGCGCGGGTCCACGTGGAGGATGCGGTTCATGCGGGTGAGGGTGACGAGCACGGCGTCGGGGTCCGCCACGGCGCCGCCGGACAGCCCCGTGCCCGCGCCCCGCGCGACGAACGGCGTGCCGGTGAGATGGAGGAGGCGTACGATCTCCTGCACCTCCGCGGCGGAGCCCGGCATCACGACGACGCCGGGATACGACTCGCGGGTCGGCAGCCCATCCATCGAGTAGGTCGCCAGCTCGGCCCGCCGGTGGCGCACCCACCGCGGACCGACCACGCGGCCGAGTGCGTCGACCATCTCCGGAGTCATGGCTCGGTGACCACGTCGGGACGCGCGCCGCCCCGACCGTTGGTGTGCGCGCGACGGTGCACCCGGAGCGCGGACTCGACGCTCGCCGTGAGGATCGGGACCAGCATCAGCAGCGCCTCCACGCGGCGCGCGGTGGAGCGCTCCACCAGGAGACGCTGCTTCACGCCGGGGTCACATTCGATCGCGGCCGCGACGTGAAAGGAGAGCCCGGCCGCGTCGTCCGGCAGGCTCGGCTCCTCGGGCTCGACGTCGTTGAGCTGGCGAAGGAGCGCGTAGTAGCCGGCGAACGCCTGGCGCAGCCGCGCCGAATCGTCCTCCGCCGGCTCGGTGCCGGGCTCCTCGTCGAACGTCTGCACCATCGCCACGAAGTAGGGCGTGCCTTCATCCAGCCCGCGAGCGATGACGAACCGGTCCCCGCCGAGCACGATGATGTTGGATCGGCCGTCGGGAAGCTCCTGGTTCACCCTGATCTCCGCGATGCAGCCCACCGTGCCCGGATCCGGCAACCGGTCTTCCTGCGCAGGCGGCGTGATCCCGAAGCGCCGATCGCCCGCCAGGCAGTCGGTCAGCATGCGCCGATAGCGCGGCTCGAAGATGTGCAGCGGGAGCGGCGTGCCGGGAAAGAGGACGACGGAGAGGGGAAAGATGGGCAGCCGGAAAGGCATGAGGGGAATCTAGCGGGACGGGCGGCGGTACCGCTCCCGGCCGCTCCGCTCCCCGGCGGAACCGCTCCCGGCCGCTCCACCGCCCCGGCGGACCCACCCCGCTGCTCCGCACCGCCCGGCGGATCCCCTCCCGTCCACGACCACTCCGCCGGCGGAACGGCGGTAGGTGAACGCGGCCAGCTTGGGAAGTGCAGGACTGAATACGAAGCGAGGGATCTTCTCCGCGGTGATCGACACCGGGTGAGAGGATCCCTCGCTTGCTTGCTGAGGCGGCGCTAGCCTCGGCCCGCCGTTCCGCCGGTGGGGTGCGGGGCGGGGAGCGGTTCCGCCGGGCGGTGGAGCGGCCGGGAGTGGTTCCGCCGTTCCCCCGCCCCCCGAGCTCCCACCGCCCCCTCACCCCTCACCGCTCTGCGTCGCTCCACCGGTCCCCTCACCGCATACCCTACCAGCACTGCCATCAGCACGCACGCCACCCCGCCCACGGTGAACGCCGTTCGCACCCCGAAGTGCTCCGAGATCCACCCGGCCTGGAACGCCCCGAACGGCGCCATGCCGAGCACCACGAACGAGTAGAAGCCCATCACCCTGCCCCGCAGCCGGTCCGGCGCTTCGAGCTGGAGTCTGGTGTTGGCCAGGATCCCGTTCACCGCCATCAGGCAGCCGGCCGCGGTGAAGAGTCCGAGCGCCGCCCAGAATCCGGAGGCGTAGCCGCCGGCCGCGAGGAGCACGCCGAAGAGCGCGAAGGTGCCGATCACGGTGCGCCCGCTCCTCACCCTGGCGCCGAGTGCCGCCATCCCGATCGCGCCCGAGGCTGCGCCGAGCCCGATGGCCGAGACCATGGCCCCGTAGCCGTCCGCGTCGAGGCCGAGCGCGTCGCGGGCGAACACCGGCATCATCGGAAGAAACGACGCTCCGAAGATGCTGAACCCCGCCACGATCGTCACCAGCGCGCGCGGCCACCGGTTGCCGAAGATGTAGCCGAAGCCCTCCTTCAGAGCGCCGAGCGCCGGTGCCCGCGAGCGGGCCGCCGGCCGCCGGACCCGCATGAGCAGCAGCCCCGCGAGCACCGCGAGGTAGCTCGCGGCGTTGAGGTAGAAGCAGGCCGCGAGTCCCACCGTCGCGATGAGCGCTCCCGCGATCGAGGGCCCGATGACCCGCGCCACGTTGAAGGCGCTGGAGTTGAGGGCGATGGCGTTCATCAGGTCCTCCCGCCCGACGATCTCGCTCACCAGCGACTGCCGCGTCGGCACCTCGAACGCCGAGAGCAGCCCGTAGAACGACGCGAGGGCCATCACCAAGTGCACCGTGATCCACCCCTGGTGGGTCAACACCGCCAGCGCCAGCGCCTCCAGCAGCATCCCGCTCTGCAGCAGGATCACGAAGCGGCGCTTGTCCACCCGGTCGGCCACGACGCCGCCGTAGAGGGTGAAAAGCAGGATCGGGAGCGAGCCGAGCGCGGTCACCAGCCCGACCGCGAGGGCGGAATCGGTGAGCTGGAGCACCAGCCAGCCCTGGGCGACGGTCTGCACCCAGGTCCCGCACTGTGAGATCAGTTGCCCGCTGAGAAAGAGCCGAAAGTCACGGTGGCGCAGCGCGGAGAAGACGGAAGGAGTCGAGACGGGCACGACGGGAAGTTAGCAGGGCGGCGGCAGTACGGCGGAACGGCGGACGGTGAGGAGCTGCCATGTGTCCGCGCTACCGCCGCCCGCCCGGCGGAGCGGTGGAGCGGCGGGGTACCGCCGTACCACCATCCCGCCCTCGCCAACTCCCCCACCCCGCGTTATACCTACATCATGCGCTTCACCACGTACTCCAAGTTCCACCCCGAGCTGGCCGACGCGGTCAACCTCCAGGGCCTGCTCGACCAGCTGAGCGACTTCCTGCTCCAGTCCGGCTTCGCGGGCGGCTCCCCCTCCTTCTGGCACGACGAGGGCAACGAGGGCGAGCGGTCGCTCGACTCGCTGCGCCAGGCCATTCTCCAGGCGCTGATGGACTCGGGCCAGCTCACCCCCGAGATGCTGAAGGCGCTGCGGGGCGAGTCCACCGGTGACGCGGAGCGGGACGGACAGGTGCAGAAGGAGCTGAGCGAGCTGCTCGACCGGATCGTGCAGCGGCTCATCGACGAGGGCTATCTCAACGTCGGCCAGGCGCCCCAGGTGCCGCAGGGCTACCAGTCCATGTTCGGCCCCGGCGGCCAGGCCCACTCGGCCGCGCAGCAGGTCCAGTTCAACCTCACCGAGAAGGGCATCGACTTCCTCGGCTACAAGACGCTGAAGGGCCTGCTCGGCAGCGTCGGCAAGTCGAGCTTCGGCGCGCACGACACGCCCTACCTCGCCACCGGGGTCGAGGCGGAAGGTGTGAGCAAGCCGTACGAGTTCGGCGACGTGCTCAATCTCGACGTGCCCGCCACGCTCACCAACGCGATCGCGCGCGAGGGGCTCGGCGTCCCCCTCAACATCGAGTACCAGGACCTGATGGTGAGCCAGTCGGAGTACCGCTCGTCCGCCGCGACGGTGCTGATGCTCGACTGCTCGCACTCGATGATCCTCTATGGCGAGGACCGGTTCACCCCCGCGAAGAAGGTGGCGCTCGCCCTCACCCACCTGATCCGCACCCAGTTCCCCGGCGACAGCCTCCGGGTGGTGCTGTTCCACGACTCGGCCGAGGAGATCCCGCTGAGCGCGCTGGCGCAGGCGCAGGTGGGGCCGTACCACACCAACACCGCCGAGGGCCTCAAGCTCGCCCGCCGGATTCTGCTGGCGCAGAAGAAGGACATGCGCCAGATCATCATGATCACCGACGGGAAGCCGTCGGCGCTCACCATGCCGGACGGGCGCATCTACGTGAACTCGATGGGTCTCGATCCACAGATTCTGCAGGCCACCTACCGCGAGGTCGCGAACTGCCGGCGCAGCGGCATCATGATCAACACCTTCATGCTCGCGCGCGACCGCAGCCTGGTGGAGTTCGTCAAGCAGGTGGCGTCCATCTGCAAGGGGAAGGCGTACTTCACCAACACGATGACGCTGGGGCAGTTCATCCTGATGGACTTCATGAAGCGGAAGACGCGCCGGGTGAGCTGACCCAAACGC
>DATABZ010000233.1:0-5881 GCA_036259315.1 Gemmatimonadales bacterium
GCGCCGGCCGGCCGGAGCGCGGGGGCACGTGCGGCGGGCGCCGGCTCCTCCCGCCGCGGCTGCGGGAGCCGCACGGGGATGGTCCGCCCGCAGCGGCAGTGCAGCGTGCGGCCTACGTGCGCCTCGTCGGCGTGGAAGACCTCACCGCACCGGCAGCGGATGCGGATCACGCGGTCACCGGTCCTGCTGGTGCTCCAGCATGGGGATGCGGACCCCCTTCTCCCGGGCGGTGGCGAGGGCCGTCTCGTAGCCGGCGTCGGCGTGGCGAGCAACGCCCATCCCCGGGTCGTTGGTGAGGACGCGCTCCAGGCGCTCCCGCATCTCCGGGGTGCCGTCGGCGACGATCACCTGTCCCGCGTGCAGCGAGTTGCCGATCCCCACCCCGCCGCCGTGGTGGAAGGAGACCCACGACGCCCCGCTCGCCACGTTCACCAGGGCGTTGAGGATCGCCCAGTCGGCCACCGCGTCGCTCCCGTCCTTCATGGCCTCGGTCTCGCGGAAGGGAGAGGCCACGGAGCCGGTGTCCAGGTGGTCGCGCCCGATCACGATGGGCGCCTTGAGCTCGCCGCTCGCCACCAGGTCGTTCAGCGCCACGCCGAACCGCGCCCGCTCTCCCTGCCCCAGCCAGCAGATGCGGGACGGCAGCCCCTGGAAGGCGACCTTCTCCCGGGCGTGCGCGATCCAGCGGCGCAGGTGCTCGTCCTCGGGGAAGAGCTCCAGCACCAGGTCGTCGGTGCGGGCGATGTCGGCCGGGTCGCCGGAGAGCGCCACCCAGCGGAAGGGGCCCTTCCCCTCGCAGAAGAGCGGCCGCACGTACGCCGGGACGAATCCGGGGAAGGCGAAGGCGTCCTCATACCCGGCGTCCCTGGCCTGCCCGCGCAGGTTGTTGCCGTAGTCGAAGGTGACGGCGCCGCGGCGCATCATCGCCACCATGGCCTCGCAGTGCGCGCGCATGGACGCCATGGAGCGCCGCACATACTCCTCCGGGTCGCGCTCCCGCAGCTCCGCGGCCTCCTCCAGCGACACCCCGGCCGGGACGTAGCCGTTCAGGGCGTCGTGCGCGCTGGTCTGGTCGGTGAGCGCGTCGGGGACCACGCCGCGCCGCAGCAGCTCGGGGAGCACCTCCGCGCAGTTCCCCACCAGCCCCACGGAGAGCGCCTCGCCCCGGTCGCGCGCCTCCAGCGTCCAGCGGAGCGCCTCGTCCAGGTCGTGCGTCATCCGGTCGCAGTAGCGGGTGTCCAGCCGCCGCCGGATCCGGCTCTCGTCCACGTCCACGCAGAGCACGGCGCCGCCGTTCATGGTCACCGCCAGCGGCTGCGCCCCGCCCATCCCGCCCATCCCGCCGGTCAGCGTCCAGGTCCCGCGCAGGCTCCCGCCGAAGTGCTGCCGCGCCACCGCACCCAGGGTCTCGTACGTCCCCTGGAGGATCCCCTGCGTGCCGATGTAGATCCAGGAGCCGGCCGTCATCTGGCCGTACATCATGAGCCCCTGCCGCTCCAGCTCGCGGAAGTGGTCCCAGTTCGCCCAGCGCGGCACCAGGTTGCTGTTCGCGATCAGCACCCGCGGGGAGTGCCGGTGCGTGCGGAACACCGCCACGGGCTTCCCGGACTGCACGATCAGCGTCTCGTCGTCCGCCAGCGCGCGGAGCGTCTCCACGATGGCGTCGAACGCCTCCCAGGAGCGCGCGGCCCTGCCGGTGCCGCCGTAGACCACCAGGTCCTCCGGCCGCTCGGCCACCTCGGGGTCCAGGTTGTTCATCAGCATCCGCAGGGCGGCTTCCTGCTGCCAGCCGCGGCAGGAGATCTCGGTCCCGCGCGGCGCGCGGATGGTGCGGGGCTCGGCGATGGTCGGCATGGTCAGCACCTCTTGTTCAAAATGCATGGCTCAAGGCCCAATCAACCCGGAGGGACGGCGGTGGATTCCTCGCGACTGCGCTCAGCCGGGCCGGGATCCACTTACCGGCTGCGCCGCGGCAATATCCCACAGGAACCACTCCCAGCGCCAGTGAATGCGATACCAGTTTGCCTGTGCCGTCGTCACGTGCATCCTACGCGCAGTCTGGCAGGGTAGCTCGCGATCGATTTTCTCCAAAAATACCGCGAGCGCATTGGCAGAGTCATGCGAACACCTCGCGCGGCGGAGTATGTCTGCCGCAATCGTACGGAAGCTCCTATGCTCGAGCTCGACCGCGCGGCCGACCACGTCCCCGCGAAGTGCCACCGCCTTCCGCGCCATGCCCTCGACGTACGCTGGGGTTCGATCCTTTAACAGGAGGACGATTCCGACTACTGCCACACCTCCGGGATCTCGCTGCCAATCGTATGGGACCACGTCAAGCTTCCGATGCCCCACGAACAGGTCCTCGCCGTTCCGAGCAGGAATTCGAGTCGGCTCGCCATCTCGACCGATGACGTAGTACCAGGTGGTTGCCGTCAACCCGGAGAGGTTTGAAAGCTCTCCGTACCAGGTGGCCGATTCCTCTATCTGATTCAAGAACTGCCGAGCCTCGATCGCGGCGCTGTGGACGTCGTGCAGGTGAAGTCCTACCTCGCGCGCCATCGCCCCGAAGGGCGCCACCCAGTGCTCCGGCACCTCGATGCGCGGCGGCCATGGATGTGTGCCACGGGAGGCGAAGACAGTCCGACAAGCGCTTCGGACAGCTTCGAGGTCTGTAACCCAGCCACGGAGCAGTAGTAGATCGACCAGATCGCGGAATCGCTCATTCCGGCGACCAGGGCGTGGTGGCAGAGTCAGTGCATGGATCTTTTGGGCTACATGCTCGGGCAGCGAGAGACAAGGAAGCCGGTCAGGACCGCGCAATCCGAAAACAGCAAGAGAGAAGGCGTCAACCATCTCGACCTCCGCTCCGGCCGGCTCCCGCTCCGCCGCATCTACCTGAACTGTACCCCACGACTTGCCCAGAAATTGCAGCCCGACCTCGACACGAATTGCCCCGTTCGGCATAACGAGCGGAGAGCCTTTGACTTGGAAGGAGAATCCCTCGTACGGCTCCTGTAGGGCAGCCTGTAATGCCTCCAGCGGGTCCGCCCCTGTGTTGAGGATCAGGTCGAGGTCCCTCGTCGCACGAGCGAGGTGCCGTAGACGCAGTTCCATCGCCACTCCGCCTTTGATCGTGAAGACGGGTCCGTCTGCCGTGTAGCCGGCCCTCTCCAGGGCACCCCCGAGCACCATGTGCGACACCCACGTCCGCACTCGTCCTGGCGAGTGACCATGCTGGCGCGCATAGCCATCTACCCACTGGGTTAGGATCCGAACCGACTTTGCCGGCTTGCGCGAGGAGAGCGTCATCCCAGGGCCAGGCCGAGGGTCTCAATTACCTGCCCCGCGTCCGCGCGGGTCAGCAATCCCTTCCGCTGGGCATCTTCGAGCGCCTGCTGAAGGATCTCATTGCCAACGTGGGCGGTGTGGCAATCCTCGAGCGTCTTGCTAACTGAGGTGACAGGGATCCCCTCGACGAGGGTGCGCTCGGCCGGGGTGAGATCGGCGTGATGGAGGACGAGGCCACCCGGACGATTCCGCCGTACCCGGTACGTTCGTGGGACCGTGACGTGGATGCGATCGGGATTCACATCCGAAAGGCCGAACAGGACCAGTGCCGATTGGTGGGAAATGACACCCTCCACCCCGAGCGGCCAGAGAGCGGCCTCCACAAACTCCGAGTGGAAGCTCAATGGAAACTGGCGAAGGCGGTAGACCCCTCGGCTGACGCGCTCTACTACGCCTCGTCGCTCCATCATCACCAAGGCCATCCGGCGTACGCCCGCCGCCACGGCCTGCTCGGCCGTGAAATAGCCATGCTGGTCCGCAGCAACCTCGAAGACCATCGAATAGGCTTGGCCGGGCATCAGATATCAGAGGGCAGGCCGGATGAATTATTACAAATTGTTATATTTCATCCAGAAATAGCGATTCCATTCCCGATCCTCGCTGGATCAGGAGAAGCCCTTCAGCGCGTCCTGCACGTCGATGCGGAGCTCAGGCCCGCCGGGGACCGGGCGTCAGGTGAGGACGTCGCGCACGACCTCGGGACGCGTCGGCTCGGCCAGCATGCGGTACACCTTCACCGAGCGCGCGTCGGCATCCACCGCATAGGTCCACCTCTGCGCGACTGATCGGGACGCTTCCATAGGGGCCTCCAGTTCGTTGCCTCCGGCCGGCCGTCGTGCGCGACGGCCCCTGCTGCAAGATAACGGGGCGCCGCGGTCGGGCCACCCGTTCCGCCGCCCGGTGCCCTACTCCCGCCAGAGCTCCGCCAGCACCCCCTCGCGCACGATGGCGGTGGCCGCCTCGATGTCCGGCGCCAGGACGCGGTCGCCGCGGAGCGGGGGGATGCGCTCGCGGACGATGCCGTAGGCGCGCTCCACGCCGCGGCCGGGGCGCAGCGGCTTCAGGAACTCCAGCGCCTGCATGGCGCACATCAGCTCGATCCCCAGGACCGCCTCCGTGTTGCGCAGCACCCTGCGCGCCTTCACGGCGGCGTGGGCGCCCATGGAGACGTGGTCCTCCTTGTTGGCGTCGGTGGGGATGGAGTCCACGCTGGCGGGGTGCGCCAGCACCTTGTTCTCGCTCACCAGCGCCGCCGCGGTGATCTGCGCCATCATGAAGCCGGAGTGGACCCCTGGCTCCTCCACCAGGAAGGCGGGGAGGCCGGAGAGGTCCGGGTTCACCAGCCGCTCGATGCGGCGCTCGGAGATGGAGGCCAGGTCCGCCAGGGCGATGGCGAGCAGGTCCAGCACCTGCGACACCGGCTGGCCGTGGAAGTTGCCGCCGCTGATCACCAGCCCCTCCTCTCCCTCGTCCGGGAAGATCAGCGGGTTGTCGGTGGCGCTGTTGGCCTCCGTCTCCAGCACGGCGCGGACGTACGCCAGGGCGTTGCGGGCGGCGCCGTGCACCTGCGGCATGCAGCGGAGCGCGTAGGCGTCCTGCACCCGCGGGTCGCCGTAGCGGTGCGACTCGCGGATCTCGCTCTCGGCCAGGAGCGCGCGCAGCCGCTCCGCGCTGGCGAGCTGCCCGGGGTGCGGCCGGGCGCGCTGGATGGCGGGGTGGAAGGCGTCGGGCGTCCCCCTCAGCCCCTCCAGCGAAGCCGCGCCGCTCACCTCGGCCGCCTCCACGGCCCGCTCGGCGCCCACCAGGGCGAGCGCGCCCAGACCGGTCATGAACTGCGTCCCGTTGTTCAGCGCCAGCCCCTCCTTGGCCTGCAGCCGCACCGGCTCCAGCCCCGCGCGCCGCAGCGCCTCCGCGCCCGGCAGCAGCTCGCCGCCGAAGTCGGCCGTCCCCTCGCCCACCAGCACCAAGGCCAGGTGCGAGAGCGGCGCCAGGTCGCCCGACGCGCCCACGGAGCCCTGCTCCGGGATCACGGGGGTGACGCCGCGGTTCAGCAGCTCCAGCAGCATGGCGACCACCTCCGGGCGGATCCCCGAGAAGCCCTTGGCGAGCACGTTGGCGCGCAGCAGGGTCACGGCGCGCGCCTCGTCGCGTGGGAGCGGCGCGCCCACGCCGGCCGCGTGGCTGCGGATCAGGTTGATCTGCAGCTCCTCCAGCCTGTCCAGCGGGATGGCCACCTCGGCCAGGCGCCCGAAGCCGGTGGTGAGGCCGTACACCACCCGCCCCTCCGCCACCGCGCGCTCCACGATGGCGCGTGAGCGGCGCATCCGCTCCACGGCGTCCGCCGTCAGCTCCACCGGGGCGCCGTGCCGCGCCACCCGCTCGACCGCCTCCAGGGTGAGGTCGTCGCCGTCGATCCCGATCCGCTCCGTTCCGTGCATCTTGGCTCCGAGTTGAGGACGCGAAAAGATACCCGACCGGAGTGTGGCGAACAACATGGGGATCCCGAAAACGAGCGGGCCGCCTCCACCCGGGG
>DATABZ010000234.1:0-20908 GCA_036259315.1 Gemmatimonadales bacterium
CCTTGCGCCGTCCCGCTTCCACGTCCTGCGCGCACGCACCAGCGGCCGCGAGCAGGAACGCGAGCAGGAGCGGCAGGGCCTTCTTCACAGCGCGAAGACGAACACGGTGTTGCCGCGCTTGAAGTCGAGCTGCACGTTCCCGCCGCAGCCCATGGCAACATACTGCTTGTTCCCCACCATGTAGGAGACCGGCTGGGCATTGGCACCGGCCCCGCAGTTGAAGCTCCACAGCTTCTTGCCGTTCCGGGCGTCCAGCGCGTTGAAGTTGCCGTTGCCTTCGCCGAAGAACACCAGGTCGCCGGCCGTCGCCAGGGCACCGCCGATGAGCGGCTGCTCGGTGTCGTACTTCCAGGCGAGCTTCCCGTCGTCGATGTTGACCGCGGCGAGCCGCCCCCACTGCTTCTCGCCCGGGATCACCTTGAAGGCGCCGCCGAGCCACAGCTTCGAGCCGCCGGGATAATCCGCCGGCTCCACGTGGTAGGTCATCGGCTGGTGCAGGTTGAGTGCGTACGCCATGCGGGTCTTCGGGCTGTACGCCATGGGCGACCACTCCACCCCGCCGTTGGCGCCGGGCAGCATCCGGGCGCCCTCGGGCGTGGGCAGCACCCACATGTTCTCCTGCGGGATCATCGCCTCGGAGAACCGAATCAGGTTGCAGTTGCTGCGATCGTGGACGTAGACGTGCCCGGTCTTTCCGCCGTGGAGCAGACCCGGGATCGTCTTCCCGCTCTTGTCCTTGACGTCCGTCAGGATCGGCGGGCTCACCGCGTCCAGGTCCCACACGTCGTGCGCGACGTACTGGGAGTGGCACTTGTACGTACCCTTGTCCAGGTCCACCGCGACCAGTGCATCGGTGTAGAGATTGTCACCCGGCCGCTTCTCGCCGTACAGGTCGGGCGACGGATTGCCGACCACGAAGTAGATGGTGCGGGTCTTGAGGTCGACCGCCGGGTTCATCCAGACCCCGCCGCCCAGCGTCTGATAAAAGGAGGCGTCCTGCGCGAAGGCCGCCTTCTCCGCCGCAATATCGCGGTGCATGTCACGGCCGGTGGCGTCGTTCTTGGCCCACACGCCCTCGTGGCCCTTCTCCGGAATGGTGTAGAAGGTCCAGAGCAGCTTGCCGCTCGCCGCCTCGAACGCCTTCACGAACCCGCGGATGCCGTACTCGCCCCCGTTGGTGCCGATCAGGACCTTGTCCTCCACCACGGTCGGCGACATCGTCTCGCTGTAACCCTTCTCCGGATCTTCGATCTGGGTCTCCCAGACGAGCTTCCCGGTCTTGGCGTCGAGCGCGACGAGCTTGGCGTCGAGCGTGCCCATGATGAGATGGTTGCCGTGGATTGCCACGCCGCGGTTGTTGGGCCCGCAGCAGAAGGTGGTGATCGGCCCCATCTTGTGCTTGTAGTGCCAGAACTGCTTGCCGGTCGCCGCATCGACCGCATAGACGTGGTTGTACGAGGTCGTGAGATACATGATTCCGTCGACCACGATCGGGGCGGTCTCCATCGACTCGAGCACGTCGGTCTGGACCACGAACGCCGGCCGCAGCTTCTTCACGTTGCCGGTATTGATCTGGTTGCCACCGTAATAGCGGGTCTGGTCGTAGTTGCCGTGCGTGTGGAGCCAGTTCTGGTTCTGGCCGCCGGCGCCGGTGAGCATCTCCTGGGATACGCGCACGTTCTTCGGCACCTCCGTGCCCATCGTCGCCTCCTGCCCCGTCACCTCCTGTCCGCTGGCTGGCGCGACTGCGAAGAGGACGAGGCTCGACGCGGCGCAGGCCACCAGAGTGAATCTCCTCTTACACATGTAGTGCTCCCCCTCGGAAGAAGGTCTTGCAGCGAGATGACGGCGAGAGAATCGAACGCACGATGCGGGTGGGACGCCTTATCTTACTCGGCACCACGGGAGCCGCAAGTACTCCATGCGCAGAACCGATCCCGAATACCCTGCTCCGGATTCGCCATGCTGATTGGCCGACTGGCGCTCACCGGTCTGCTGTTGCTGCCCGTCCTGCCTGCGGCGGCCCAGGAGCGCAATATCCACTACCAGCTGCTCGTCGCGACTCGCGAGGGCAGCGCGGCGGGCATGCGAGAGCTGCTCGACCGAGGGGCCCAGCCCGACGCCCGGGACCGAAACGGCGACACACCGCTCAATCACGTGGCTCGGCGCGGGGACCTCGAGCTCGTCCAGCTACTGCTCCAGCACGGCGCAAACCCGAATCTCCCCAACCTCGCGGGAGTGACACCTCTGATGTCCGCGGCGTTCAACGGTCACGACTCAGTGGTGCACCTGCTTCTCGAGCGCGGGGCGGCCACGGGCGCAACCGACCGCCTCGACAAGACCGCCATGGTCTATGCGTCCGGAGCGGGTCACGAAGCGTGCGTTCGGGCACTGCTCGATGCGGGGGTGGACGTCAACGCGCGCTATCGGCACCAGCTCACGGCGTTGATGTGGGCGGCGGCGTCCGGCAACCTGCCCACGGTAGAGCTGCTGCTGCGGCGGGGCGCGGATGTGGACGCGCGGGACGATCGCGGAAAAACGGCGGTAACCATCGCGGAGGAGGAGCACCACGACGCAGTCGCCCGGCTGCTGCGCGCGGCTCAGTGTGAGCGGAAGGGGGGATGTTAGGGAACATCCTACGGTGTAGGGTGGAACCCATCGCTGCCGTAGAGCGGCAGCTCCGGCTCTTCGGCCCAGGCGGCACGCCAGGAGTCGCCCGCAGGAAGAAACCAGCCCTGGAAGTCCCGGGCGGCGAGCGCGTACGAGTCGCGCACCCGATCGAACCAGGCGATCCGGCCGGACTCGGGCCAGACCATGTACAGCGCCGAGCGGCCGCCCGCCTCGCGCACCAGGAGATCGAACTCGCCGGCCCACCGTCTGAGGTTCTCCCGGCTGTCCGGCAGGGATGAGGGACCCTGCTGCAGCACCACGGCGTCCCAGCGCTCAGCTCTGATGCGCGCCTGGGCCCGGCCTCGCTCCCAGTGCTGCTGGAGCCCGGCCCCGCCGTGGAGCTCAGCCTCGACGTGCCAGTCGAGACCGGCGGCCTCGGCGAGCGACCGCACCATGCCGGGCAGGTCGTTGCCTGCGGTGAGGCTGTTGCCGATGAAGAGGACCCGCGCGCCCCTGCCGAGACCAGCCGGAGGGCTGCCCGACGGCGGAGACGTGACGTCTGCGGAGGAGCCGGCGCAGGCCGGCAGTACCAGTGCCAGATACCGGGCCAAGACCGTCGTCCGCCAGCCGTGGCGCACGCCCTTCCCCCTCGAGATGTTACCGGTGGCCACCACGAATCTGCTGCTGTAGAAAGACGCCGTTCGCCGCGTTCCCGGCACGCCGTGTTCCGCTTGACTCCGCTCTACCCTCGGTAAATCTTCCCCCCGGGCTGAAGCACCCCAACCAGGAACCGCATGACCGCCACGTCAGCAACCGCCCCGTCCCCGCCGGCCGCCGGCGGTCTCCCCCGCGACCAACTCCTCGAGCTCTATTACTGGATGAGGCTTACACGGTCGCTCGAGGAGCGGCTGGTGAACCTCTATCGCCAGACCAAAGTGGTGGGCGGATTGTTCCGCTCGCTGGGCCAGGAGGCCTGCGCGGTGGGGTCGGCGTACGCGCTGCGCCGTGAGGACGTGCTCTCGCCCCTGATCCGGAATCTCGGCTCCATGCTGGTGAAGGGCGCGACCCCGCTCGAGGTGCTCCGGCAATACATGGCCAAGGGCGACTCGCCGACCCGCGGGCGCGAGCTGAACATCCATTTCGGCGACGTGTCCGAGCGGAACTTCGTGGGTCAGATCTCCCACCTGGGCGACATGGTGCCGGTCATGGCCGGCGTCACGCTCTCCTTCAAGCTCCGCAAGCAGCCGCGCGTCGGCCTCGTCTACGTGGGCGACGGGGCCACGTCCACCGGCGCCTTCCACGAGGGCATCAACCTCGCCGCCGTGCAGCGCTGTCCCCTGGTCGTGATCGTGGAGAACAACTGCTACGCCTACTCCACGCCCACCCGCGAGCAGTGCGCGGCCGAACGGCTGGCCGACAAGGCCGCGGCCTACGGAATCCCCGGCGTCAGGGCGGACGGCAACGACGTGCTCGAGGTGTACCGCGTCACTCGCGAGGCGGTGGACCGGGCACGGCGTGGCGAGGGGGTGACGCTGCTCGAGCTCATGACGTACCGGCGTAAGGGACACGCGGAGCACGACAACCAGTCGTACGTCCCGGACGGCGAGATCGAGCGCTGGGCCCGGGAGAACGATCCCCTCGACCGGTACATCAAGGTCCTGACCGAGGGCGAGGGCGTGGAGGCCGACGAGCTCGCCTCGATCGACGCCAGAGTCATGGCGGAGATCGACCGGGCGACCGACGAGGCCGAGGCTTCGCCCGCGCCGGACCCGCTGGACGCGCTGGAGGGGGTCTACGCCGATCCGCCTCGCATGCCTGTGTTATGGTATCGCGAGGGTGTCCGAAGCGCGGTCGAGCGGCACGAGCGGCCCTCGAGCTGGGGGACCCACGATGGCTGAGGTCACCTACCTCGAGGCGATCCGGCAGGCGCTGTTCGAGGAGATGGAGCGTGATCCCGACGTCTTCTGCCTCGGCGAGGACATCGGACGTTACGGCGGCGCGTTCAAGGTCACGGATGGGCTGCTGGACCGGTTCGGCGCGGAGCGCGTGATCGATACGCCGATCAGCGAGACCGGATTCGTGGGCGCCGCGGCGGGCGCGGCCCACATGGGGATGCGGCCGGTGTGCGAGATGCAGTTCATCGACTTCATCTCCTGCGCCTACAGTATCCTGACCAACTACGTCGCCACCGCCCGCTACCGGGCGTTCCTTCCCTGCCCGATGGTGGTGCGCGGGCCGAGCGGCGGCTACGTGCGCGGCGGCCCCTTCCACTCGCAGAACCCGGAGGCCGCCTTCCTCCACACGCCGGGGCTCAAGATCGTCTACCCCGCGACGGCGGCCGACGCCAAGGGGCTGCTCAAGGCGGCCATCCGCGACGACGACTGCGTGCTGTTCTTCGAGCACAAGTACCTCTACCGGCGGATCAAGCAGGAGCTGCCGCAGGGCGATCACGTGGTCCCCATCGGCAAGGCGAGGCTGGCGCGGGAGGGCAGCGACCTCTCGATCATCACCTACTCGGCGACGGTGTGGAAGGCGCTGGAGGCCGCCGAGCGGCTCGAGCGCGAGGACGGGCTCTCGGTGGAAGTGCTCGACCTGCGCTCCCTGCTGCCGATGGACGACGAGGCGATCGCCGCCACGGTGAAGAAGACCAACCGGGTGCTGATCGTGCACGAGGACACGGTGACCGGCGGGATCGCCGGTGAGATCACGGCCCGGATCCAGGATCTCGCCTTCGAGTGGCTCGATGCGCCGGTCAAGCGGGTGGCGGCGCACGACGTGCCGCTTCCGTACGCCCCGCAGCTGGAGGACTTCGTCCTTCCGCAGACCATGGACATCGTGAGGGCGGCGCGGTGGGTGGCGGCATACTAGCGACGAGCGGCGGCGCGGTTCACGCCCCGCCGATAAGGAGCTCCAGGAATGGCAACCATTGACGTGATCATGCCCCAGATGGGCGAGTCCATCGCCGAGGGCACGCTCTCGCGCTGGATCAAGAAGCCGGGTGAGGCGGTGAAGCGGGACGAGCCGATCTTCGAGATCTCCACCGACAAGGTGGACGCCGAGATCCCGGCGCCCGCGGCCGGCGTGCTCAGCGAGATCCTGGTGCAGGAGGGAGAGACGGTCGCGGTCCAGACGGTCGTCGCGCGAATCGACACGGAGGCTGCCGCCGGCGCCGCGCAGCCTGCGGCCGAGGCGCCGGTGCCGGCCGCGCCTTCACCCGCTCCGGCCACCCGGAAGCCCGAGACCGAGTCCGCGCCCCCGCGCGCAGCGGCGGCAGCGCCGCCTAACGCGCCGGTAGCGGCGGAGCGGACGCCGGCCCCAGCGGCGCCCGCCGCCGCGCAGACGCCGGCCCCCGCGCCGCGACCGGCCGCGGAGCGGTCCCGCCCGGGGCAGGTTGCCGAGGGCAACGGCGAGATGGAGACCGCGGAGGAGCGCCTCCGCCGGCGCTCGACGCCGCTGGTGCGAAAGATGGCCGCCGAGCACAATCTCGATCTCAGCGAGATCCCAGGGACCGGCCTCGCGGGCCGGGTCACCAAGAACGACATCCTGGACTACCTCGACAGCGGTGCGGCGGCACGCCACGCGGCGGGAGCCGCCCCCGCCGCGGGAGCGCCGACCCGGACACCGCCGCCCTCCGAGCCGGCCGCACCCGCCGCCGAGCCGCCCGTGCCGGCCACGGCACCTCAGCCGCGTGCTCCGGCGCCGGCGCCTTCGGTCGAGCCCTGGGAAGGCGACCGGGTCGAGCCCTGGAGCCGGATCCGGAAGCTCACCGCCGAGCACATGGTGATGTCGCGCCGGGTCTCGCCGCACGTCAACACCATCTTCGAGATCGACTACACCCGCGTGGCGCAGCTTCGGTCGCGCAAGAAGCAGGAGTACGCCGAGCGGGGCGTGAACCTCACGTTCCTCGCCTTCATCGCCAAGGCCGCGGCGGACGCGCTGCGCCGGCATCCGACTCTGAACGCCGCGGTCTCGGGCGAGAGTACCATCCTGCGCCGCGACATCAATCTCGGCATCGCGGTCGCGCTCGACTGGGGGCTCATCGTCCCGGTGATCCGCCACGCCGACGAGCTCGCACTGCTGGGACTCGCGCGCGCGATCAACGATCTCGGGGAGCGGGCCCGGACCAAGAAGCTGAGTCCGGACGAGGTCCAGAAGGGCACGTTCACCATCACCAACCCCGGCGTGTTCGGCTCGGTGATCGGCACGCCGATCATCAATCAGCCGCAGTCGGCGATTCTCTGCGTGGGCTCGATCGAGAAGCAGCCGGCGGTCATCACGGTGGACGGCACCGACTCCATCGCGGTCCGCACCAAGGGGATGCTCTCCCTGGCGTTCGATCACCGGATCGTGGACGGCGCCGACGCCGATCGGTTCATGGCGGACGTGAAGAAGACCCTGCAGGAGTTCCCCGAGGCGGCGGTCTAGGGTTGGCTCGCACGCTCACCGTCTCGCGGGCGAGGGTGCGGCCCGGGTCGGAGCGGGAGTACCTTGCGGCAGTGCGCGAGCTGGCCCGCCTGGCGGAGCGCCGCGGATGGCACCTCTGGGTGTTCCGGCGCGCGGACCAGCCGGGCGCTTTCATGGAGTTCAGCGAGAGCCGCAGCCGCGAGACGCATCGCGTGGTCGCCGAGCGCCCGGAGGACGAGCGCGCGCTCGAGGAGAGGATTCGCGCGGTGGCGGAGTACGAGCCCGGCGCGTGGGAGCTGTGGGAGGAGGTCAGGTAATGCCGAGACGCATCATCGAGGTGAATGGCGAGCAGTGGCAGGTCGCCGTGAGCGGCCGGACCACGCAGTACACCAAGGACGAGTTCGGCCTCGTGTTCACCCGGGGCACGGGACCCGACCGGGAGCAGCGGGTGGTCCGCTACTCGCCGCTCGGCGCCAAGAGCCGGGAGCTCTCCCTCGGCCGCATGAGCGACAGGCAGTTGGCGGACCTGCTCGCGGTGTCCCAGCCGGCCTGGACCGCACCCGAGCTGGGTTACCGGCGCTGACCGCGCCGGGTCGGGCACCGCCCGCCGGATCGACCATCGATCTCCACGTCCACTCGAATGCCTCGGACGGGAGCCTGGCGCCGGAGGCGGTGGTGGAGCGGGCGTCGGCGGCGGGACTCGGCGCCATTGCGCTCACCGATCACGACACGATCGCGGGCGTGCCCGCGGCCGTCGCGGCGGGCGAGCGGCTCGGGGTGCGGGTGGTGTCCGGCTGCGAATTCTCCACCGCGGCCCCCTGGGGCGAGATGCACGTGCTGGGGTATTTCCTTCCCACCGACAGCGCGCCGCTGGAGACCTTCCTCGAGCGCTGTCGCGCCGACCGGATGCGGCGGGCCCGCGCCATGGTGGACCGGCTTCAGGGACTCGGCGTCACCCTGGACTTCGACGACGTACTTCGGCAGGCCCGGGGCGGTGCGGTGGGCCGCCCCCACGTGGCGCGGGCCATCGTTCGCGGCGGCGGGGCCGGCGGCATGTCCGAGGCCTTCGACCGCTACATCGGACGGGGGCGTCCGGCGTTCGTCGAGAAGGTGCTCCCCACCTTCGCGGAGGTCGCCGATCTGGTCCACTCCGTGCGTGGGCTCGTCTCGGTGGCGCACCTCAAGGACCGGGGCACCCGCTCCTTCCTCGAGCGCCTCAAGGATCAGGGACTGGACGCGGTCGAGACCCGTCATCCCAGCCACGACCCGGACGCGCGCGCCCGCCTCACCGACATCGCCCTCGCGCTGGGGCTGCTCCGGACGGGCGGGAGTGACTGGCACGGGGATCCCGAGCCGGGGGAAACCCACGGGGCGATCGGATCGCAGGAGGTGCCGATGGAGTGGCTCGACCGGCTGGATCAGCGCCGTCTCTGCGAGGTGCCATGAGCTCCCCCCGCTTCGACTTCACCGGGAAGGTCGCGCTGGTGACCGGCGTCGGCCGGGCCGGCCAGATCGGCCACGCGGTGGCGCTCGCGTTCGGTCAGGCGGGCGCGAAGGTCGTGGCCTGCGACCTGAACGCGGTGGGCGTCGCCACCCGGGTGCGCGAGTTCGCCGCGCTCGGGGTGGACGCGCGGCCGTGCGCCGGTGACCTGACCCAGCCGGACATCGCCGCGCTCGCGGTGGAGATGGCGGTGCGGCACTTCGGTCGCCTGGATGTCGTGGTGAACGTTGCCGGCGGCCTCACGACGTACGGTCCGCTGGAAAAGCTCACGGTGGCCGACTTCGACCGCGAGGTGTCCATCAACCTGAAGACGACCGTCCTGGTGTCGCAGGCCGCGATCGAGGCGCTGAGCCGGACCCGGGGCTGCATCGTGAACTTCGCGTCCATTGCCTATTTCGAGCCCCAGTCGCCGATGGCGGTCTACAGTGCCGCCAAATCGGCGGTCGCGGGGTTCACGCGCAGTCTCGCGCTGGAGCTGGCCGACCGGCACGTTCGGGTGAACGCGGTCGCCCCGAGGGCGGTCCGCACCAGCGACAACGTGGCCGCGATGGGCGAGGACGCCGAGTACGTGGAGATGGAGGACATTACGGACGGCGTGCTTGCGCTCGCGAGTACCGAGTCGGCCACCGTCACCGGACACATCCTCCCGATCGCGCCGGCGGCCTCGGGCAGGATCTGATGGAGCTGCGGGGACGCGTCGCGCTGGTCACCGGGGCCGGGCGGCGGCTCGGGCGCGAGATGGCGCGGGCGCTCGCAGGGCGCGGCATGGCACTGGCCATTCACCATCACACATCGGCGGATGGCGCTCGGGCGCTGCAGGCCGAGGTGGGAGCGGAGGGAGGCCGGGCCGAATGCTTCCCGGCCGATCTCACCGACGCGGGTGCGGCCAGGGCCCTGCCGGAGCGGGTGGTGGAGACCTTCGGCCGGCTCGACGTGCTGGTGAATTCCGCGGCCGTCATGCACCACCTGGACTTCGAACGGACCACCCCAGAGCAGTACGACGCCATCCTCGCGCTCAACCTCCGCTCGGTCTTCTTCTGCACCCAGGGAGCGGCGCCCGCGCTTCGCGCTGCCCGTGGCAAAGTGGTGAACCTCGCCGATCTCGCCGGGCTGCAGCCCTGGCCGGGCTACGCGGCCCACTCGGTGAGCAAGGCCGGGGTGGTCATGCTGACGAAGGTGATGGCGCGCGCGCTCGCGCCCGAGGTGACGGTGAACGCGATCGCGCCGGGAGCCGTGCTGGTGCCCGAGGAGTACGACGCCGCGGAGCGCGAGCGACTCGCCCGCGCGGCACCCCTCGGCCGCCTGGGCGGGCCCGGCGACGTCGTGGGGGCGCTGCTCTACCTGCTCGAGGCCGGCGACTTCGTCACCGGCGAAGTGCTGACCGTGGATGGCGGACGACTTCTCCGGTAGCGTCGACCTGCGCGACGTGGCGATCGTCGGCGGTGGCTGCTACGGCACGTTCTACGCCCGGCAGCTCATCCGGGCGGCCGAACGCGGCAAGGCGCGGTACCGGCGGCTCCTGGTGGTGGATCGTGAGGCGGCCTGCCGATTCAGTGTCGAGCTCGGGCCGGGCCCCGACCGCGAGCTGGTCGTCGCCGAATGGAGCGAGTTCTTCGATCGCTGGCTCGACCGGCCCGGCGATCCGCGGGCCGGATCGGGCGACGCCATCGTCCCCTCGCCGCTCATGCCCCACCTCATGTACGAGTGGCTGCTGCGCCGCGCCCGGGCCCGCTGGCCGGGCCGGGCGGTCGAGCAGCGGCCTCTCGCGGTGCCGGTCGGGACCCCGTACGACACCGCGGCCCCGGACGGCACCCGCTACGTGTCCTACGCCGACTGGCTCTGCCCCACGCACTGCGTCGAGCCGGCGATCTGCCCGGTGATCCGCGCGCCGCGAACCTGGGAGATGGGCGACGCGATGGAGCAGCTCGTCGGGCGCCTGAGCGTCGAGACTCCCACAGCGGGACCGGCGCTCTTCGTGTGCCGCCACCGGACGTTCGGCGTCGGCATGTTCGACGTGGCCGAAGTGCTCGGAGGCGACCGGCTGGTCGCGGAGGCCGGCGCTCGCCCGGGCGAAGTGGATGTGGTCGTGGGTACCGTGTCGGGTTGCCACGGAGCGGTGAGCTTGTTGCACCTGGGAAGCGGGCGCTCCGACCACCAGAGGGGACCGGTCGCGAGCGAAGCGGTCCCGGAGTGAACGTCCGGGAACCGCCGCGCGTTCTATATTTAGGCAACTGAACCATTTGGGAAACCGAACCGGGGATGCGTGATGACCGAAACCAGGCTGTACGACGTCGTGATCATCGGGGCTGGCCCCGCGGGGCTGGCGGCCGCGCTATACGCGGGGCGGGCGATGATGCGTACCGTGGTGCTGGAGCGTGGGGTCCCCGGCGGCGAGCTGCTGAACACCGAAATTCTCGACGACGTCCCGGGCTTTCCGAAGATCCTGGGGCGGGAGCTCGCGGAGAAGTACCTCGACCACGCCCAGCAGTTCGGGGCCGAGTTCAAGCTCGGAACCGGGGTGGAGCAGGTGAAGAAGCGCGAGAGCGACGGGATGTTCGAGACCACCACCTACGAGGGTGAGGTGTACCTCTCGCCCGCGGTGATCGTGACGGCCGGCGGCACCCCGCTGAAGCTGGGCATCCCGGGCGAGCTCGAGTACGCGGGCAAGGGCGTGTCCTATTGCGCCGTGTGCGACGGCCACTTCTTCAGAGGAGAGCACCTGATCGTGGTGGGAGGCGGCGACGCGGCGTGCGAGGAGGCGGAATATCTCACCCGCTACGCGTCCAAGGTCACGCTCATCCACCGCCGGGACAAGTTCCGCGCGGCACCGGTGATCCAGCAGCGGGTGTTCGCGAATCCGAAGATCGAGGTGGTGTTCAACACGACCGCCGAGGAGGTCCTCGGTGATCCCGCGAAGGGCATGCACGGCGTGCGCGTGCGCGACGTCCTGACCGGCGAGACCCGCGTCATCGAGGCCGGCGGCCTGTTCGTGTTCATCGGCTTCAAGCCGAACACCGGTATCATCGCCGAGCACTACGAGCACGACGCGGCCGGCTACGTCGTCACCGACCTGGCGATGCATTCGTCCATCCCCGGCCTCTTCGTGGCCGGCGACATGCGCGCGCAGCTCACCCGGCAGGTGACGACGGCGCAAGGCGACGCCACCACCGCCGCCATCGCGGTGTATCGCTACCTCACCGCGCTCCGAAGCGGCGCAGTGGACCCGGTGAAGGCCGTCCTTGGCGAGATCGGCGTCCCACGGCCCAAGGCCCCAGAGGGCGAGGCGGCCCGTGGCGGCGCCGAGGCGTATGGGCAGGCCAACGACGCGCCGGTGATGGCCGATCGCTGAGGTGAGCGTGCCCGACCTTGAAGTGGTGTCCCTCCCCAACGGGCAGTTCGCCGAGAACTGTTACCTGGTGGCGGATCGGCGCACGCGCGAGGCCGTGATCATCGATCCGGGCGAGGAGCCCGCGATGTTTCTCGCGGAGCTCGACACCAGGGCCTGGGCCCTGCGCGGCATCTGGCTCACGCACGCGCACGTGGACCACATCCTCGGCGTCGGCGCGGTGAAGCAGGCCACCGGCGTGCCGATCCACCTCCATCCGCTGGACCGCCGGATCTACGACGCGCTGCCTCAGTTCGGCGGGTGGCTCGGCCGCGAGCTCGACCCCCCGCCGCCTCCCGACGTGGACCTCGCGGCCGGCGACCGGCTCCGGGTCGGTGGGCTGGAGTTCGAGGTGCGCTTCACGCCCGGACATTCGCCCGGGAGCGTGAGCTTCGTGGGTCACGGCATGGTCTTCGGCGGTGACGTGCTGTTCAACGGCTCGGTGGGGCGCACCGACCTGCCGGGCGGCGACTTCGCCACTCTCATGTCCTCGATCCATTCGCAGTTTCTCTCGCTGCCGGACTCCACGGTGGTGCACAGCGGACACGGGCCCGACACCACGATCGGGATCGAGCGCCTCACCAATCCGTTCATCACCGGGAGCGTGCGGGCGTGAGCGAACTCGTGGTGGCATGAGGATGGCGAACCCTGCCGCGCAGCCTCAGCGCAGCGGATCCCCGGCCTCGCCTCGGACCGACCCGGCCCCCGCCTGCCAGCGCTGTGGCTACCCCGTCGTCTCTCGCCCGGTCGGCTGCAAGAACCCGTGTCCCAACTGCGGCACCGTCTACCCGCTGGGGGACTGCTCTGACTGAGCCCGCGGCGACGGGCATGCTCGACCTCGAGCCGGTCGCCGGCGGTGCTCCGGCGTCGCTCGACATCTCGAGCATCGCGCTGCCGCCCCGGCTCAGGTCCGGCGCCTCCGTCGGCGTGCTGGACATCACCGAGTTCTTCGGCGACACCACCGGCGGCGTCCGCACCTACCTGCTGGAGAAGGCCAGGTACGTGCAGCGCCATCCCGAGCTGCGACAGGTGCTCGTCGTTCCCGGCGCCCGCGACGAGATCCTCGAGGCCGGAGGAGTCCGGTGCTACCGGCTCCATGGTCCTCCGATTCCCACGCAGAAGCCCTACCGCTTCATGCTCGCGACCCGGTCCACCGCGCGGATCGTGGCCCACGAGCGGCCCGACCTGATCGAGGTGGGCAGCGCGTGGTGCGCCCCGTGGCTGGTGCACCTCGCGACCCGCGGGTTGAAGGTGCCGACGGTCTGGTTCTATCACAGCAACTTCCCGCGGATCATCGCGCCACGCCCCCACGCCGCCGGCTGGCCCCGTCTGGCGGCCAGCGCCCTCGCGTGGCGGTACGTCCGCAGACTGGGCCGGCTGGTTCAGGCGACCATCGCGCCGACCCGTGCCGTCGTCCAGGAGCTGGAGAGCGCTGGCGTGAGGAACGTGGTCCACGTGCCGCTCGGCGTGGACCTCGAGCGCTTCAACCCCTTGCGCCGGGTCCGCGCCGACGAGACGCGACGCCGCTTCGGCCTCCCCGAGGGGCGGCTCGCGATGTACGTCGGCCGCATGGCCGCGGAGAAGGACATCGACCTGCTGCTCTCGGGCTGGCTGGAGGTCGAGCGCCGCACGGGCGCGCGGCTGGTGCTGGTCGGCGCGGGCCCGGCCCTCCGCCGGTTGCGGCGGACCAGGGGTGGCCGGCGGGGATTCTGGCTGCCGTATCAGCGCGACCGTGAACTCCTGGCCGATCTCTACGCCGCCGTGGACCTGGTCGTCGCTCCCGGCTCAGCAGAAACTTTCGGGCTCGCGGCGATGGAGGGACTGGCGAGCGGCGTGCCGGTGCTCTCGGTGGATCGCGGGGGCGTGGCGGAGAGCGTCACGCTCTCCGGTGCGGGCCGGCTGTACACCTCGGGCGATCCGGCCCACCTCGGAGAGGTCGCTATCGAGCTGCTGGGGCAGGACCTTACTGCCCTCGGTCGGCTGGGCCGGCGCTATGCCGAGGAGCACCACGGCTGGGATTCCGTGCTGAACCGGCTCTTCGAGACCTACCGACGCGTGCTCGCCGGCTGAGTCGCCGGCACGATGTCTCTCCTCGACGCCACGCTCATCTGCCTCGCCCTGGTCGTCGTGGACCTGGTGGTCCGCGCCTGGCGGATCCAGTGGATAGTCCAGGGACTCGGCCACCGGATCGGCTTCCGGGACTCCTTCGTGCTGAACGCGTACGGCGACGCGGCCTGCGCGCTGACGCCGCTCCGCCTGGGCGGGGAGCCCGCCCGGCTGGCGGGGATGCTTCAGAGCAAAGTGCCGGCGACCGCGGCGTTCGTCGCCATCAGCCTCGAGGTGCTCGTCGCCTGGCCGGTCATTCTGGTCGCCGCCGGGTGGCTGGTGTGGCGGTACGCGCCCGCCTGGTGGGCGACGGCGGGGCCGCGGCTGGAGGATGCCGCGGCGGGCGCGTTGCCGTGGGTAGTGCTGGTGGTGGTGGTGAGCGTGGCGGCGTGGTGGTATGCGAGGAAGCTGGCGTCCCCTGCCGTCCGCCAGGTGCGCCGACCGATACGGCGGGCCCTGGTCTACTGGCGGCGGATGCCGCTGTGGCCGCTGGTCGCGAGCCTCCCACTCAGCTTCCTCAACCTGGCGACACGCGTCGCGATTCTTCCGGTGCTCGCGCTGACGCTGCCGGCTCCGCCCGAGCTGGGCCCGCTCCTGGTCGGCTCCTTCGGCCTGCTGTACAGCCAGATGATTCTGCCCACGCCCTCCGGCGCGGGCGCGGTCGAGCTGGGCTTCCTCGGCGGTGCCGCCGGCGACCTCGGCGCGCGCGCGGGCTGGCTGCTGCTCGCCTGGCGCTTCTACACCAACGGCGTGGGTGTCGTGCTCGGCATCGGACTGGCGGCGCACGCCTACGGGTGGCCGGCCCTGCGGCAGCTAGCGCGGCGGTGGAGCGATGCCGACTAGCAGCACGGTGCGCTCCAGCGCCACCTCCACGCCGTGGGGCACTCCCGCCGGCGCCCAGACGATCGCGCCCGCCGCGACCTCCCGTGCCTCGTCCCCTACCACCAGCCTGGCCCGTCCGGAACAGACGTAGTAGAACTTGTCCGCGCCCGCGTGGGCGTGAACCTTCTGCGACTGCCCCGGCTCGAAGCAATTGAGCCCCACGAACAGCCGCTCGCCGGCCCAGAGGTCCGCTTTGGCGGCCCTGGTCGAGTCGAAGACGGCGCTGTCCATCACATCGCGGTAGAAGTCGGTCATGGGAAGAGCTCGATCTCACGTAGGCGGTGGGAGAACGGGTCAGGGGATCGTTTGGCGATCCGTGGGCCCGGGACTAGAATAAGCCCATGACCGACACCAGAATCGAACGTGACCCGCTGGGCGAGAAGGCGGTGCCCGCCGCCGCGCTGTACGGCATTCAGACCCTGCGTGCGGCGGAGAACTTCCCGATCTCGGGCCTGCGGCCGCTTCCCGCCTTCGTGGATGCCGTCGTCTGGATCAAGCGGTCGGCCGCGCTGACCCACCGGGAGACCGGGCGGCTCGAGCCCCGCCTGGCCGATGCGATCGTTCGGGCCGCCGACGAGGTCCTCACCGGCCAGCACCGCGACCAGTTCATCGTGGACGTGTACCAGGCCGGTGCCGGCACCAGCCACAACATGAACGTGAACGAGGTGCTGGCCAACCGGGCCAACGAGATCCTCGGCACGCCCAGGGGCTCCTACTCGCCGGTGCACCCCAACGATCACGTCAACATGGCGCAGAGCACCAACGACGTGATCCCCACGGCGATGCGGCTCGCTACGCTGGCGACACTGCCGACGGCCCTGCTCGCGCTGGAGCAGCTGGCCCACTCGCTGCTCGCGAAGGGCGTCGCCTTCGACGACATCGTCAAGTCGGGACGCACCCACCTCCAGGACGCCACGCCCATTCGCCTGGGCCAGGAGTTCACCGCCTACGGCCGGACCGTCCAGCGACACCGGGAGAAGCTGGTCCAGGCGGCGGACTGGCTCCGCGAGCTGAACATCGGGGGGACGGCGGTCGGCACCGGCATCAACGCGGAGCCGGAGTATCCGCGGCTCATGGTGACCCATCTCAGCCAGGTGAGCGGGCTGGAGCTGAGGGAGGGCCGCGACCGGATCCAGCTCATGCAGTCCATGGGCGACATCGCCTCCTTCAGCGGCGCCCTCCGCGCCTATGTGCTCGACCTCAACAAGATCGCGAACGACATCCGGCTGCTCGCCTCCGGGCCGCGCACCGGCCTGGCGGAGATCGTCCTGCCCGCGGTGCAGCCCGGGTCCAGCATCATGCCCGGCAAGGTGAACCCGTCCATCGCCGAGATGGTCAATCAGGTGTGCTATCAGGCGCTGGGCCTGGATCAGACGGTGGCGATGGCGTCGGAAGCGGGCCAGCTCGAGCTCAACGTCATGATGCCGGTGATCACCCACAACATCGTGTTCGCGCTCCTCATCGTGGGGAACGCCAGCCGGGTGCTGGCGGAGGGCTGCGTGGACGGCATCGAGGCGGACGCCGCGCAGTGTGCCTACTGGCTGGAGCGGAGCCCCGCGCTGGTGACGGCGCTGGCACCGAAGATCGGCTACGCCGAGGCGGCCAAGCTGGCCAAGGAGGCGGTGGCGAGCGGACTCACCGTCAAGCAGCTGCTGGAGAAGAAACAGCTTCTCCCGCCGGAGGAGCTGGAGGAGGTGCTGGACCTTCGGGCGATGACCGAGATCGGAGTGCCGGGAGGGAAGGGAATTCCCGCGGGGGGGTAGGCCGCTGGCCTCACCCCTCGCGGTGCGGGTGGCCTTCTCCACCCGACTGCAACGCCGGACCGGTCCGGTCGTTCCGTCGCTGCGCTCCGTCGGGCGAGTGCTGGTCCGAAGCGCGGGGCTGCTCCGGACGGGGCTGCTCCGGACGAGGCTGCTCCGACAGATGCAACTGCTCCGAGGCCCGGCGCCCCGGCTGCGCCTCCGCGCGCCGATCACCCTGCCGATCCATCCGCCGTTCCACCTCTCCGTCTTCCCGCCGCTCGACGCCGTCGGTTCGGAGCTCCAGTATGCGGAACGGCGGCTGGTCCGGGAAGCTTCGGTGCAGCAGCGAGAGCGACACGTTGTAAACCTTCACGCCGCCGACCGTCTTCCCCTCGAGGCAGCCATGGTGCGCATGCCCGTGGAACACCGCGTCCACGGGATAGCGGATCAGCGGCTCCTCCAGCCGGCTGGAGCCGAGGTAGGGGTAGATCTCGCGGGGCTCGCCCTCCACCGTGCCGGCGATGGGCGAGTAGTGGAGCAGCACCACCCGGCGGTCGGTGCGCAGCTTGCTGAGCGAGGTCTCCAGCTTGAGGGCCTCCTCCACCGCCTCCCGCACGAACAGCTTGATGATCTCCTCGCCCCAGGGGCCCAGGGCCCTGCGCCCGAAGCCGCCGGCGAATCCCTTCACACCGGCGAAACCGACGCCATGGACCTCGAAGGCGTCTCCACCGTCCAGCACCTGCACCCCGGCGTCGCACAGGATGCGGCTCAGCTCCGGCACCTTGCCCGACTCGTGGTCGTGGTTGCCGAGCACCGCCACCACGGGGACGCCGACGCTGGCCAGCGCGCGGGCGAGCTGGCGACCCTCCTCCGGGTCTCCCCGGTCGGTCAGGTCGCCGCACAGCGCCAGCACGTCGGCCCGCTCGGCGACCTGGCTGAACAGGGTCTGAATCGGCGGGCCGTAGGCCGCCCGGCCGAGGTGGATATCGCCGACCGCGGCGATCCGGACTACTCCAGGGGTCTTGACCATTGGTGTCCCCAATCAATCACGGGCCCGGCCGCCCCAGCGGTGATCCGGGCCACAACTCCGTGTCCCGGGCCTGCCTATGATACCCATCCCCACTTGGGAGCGCCGGATGGGGCTGTCGCCCACTCACTCAATGGTCGAGACCCCGTCCCGCGAGTTCTACCGCGAGGCGATGGAGTTCCTGGCGCGCGCCCACATCCCCTTTCTGGTCGGCGGCGCCTTCGCCTTCGTGCACCAGGCCGGCATCGATCGCTCCACCAAGGATCTCGACATCTTCGTCCGCCCGACCGACGTGCAGCGACTGCTTCGCGCCTCGGCCGAGGCGGGTTACGAGGCCGACCTCGTCTTCTCCCACTGGCTGGCCAAGATCCGCGCCCCGTCCGGCTTCGTGGACGTGATCTTCAGCTCCGGAAACGGCGTCGCCGTGGTGGACGACCAGTGGTTCGAGTACGCCACCGAGCGCGAGGTGCTGGGGGTGCGGGTCATGGTGGCGCCGCCCGAAGAGAGCCTCTGGTCCAAGGCGTTCGTCATGGAGCGGGAGCGGTACGACGGGGCGGATGTCGCTCACATTCTTCTGGCCGTGGGCGACCGGCTCGACTGGCGTCGCCTGATCCAGCGCTTCGGCGCGCACTGGCGGGTGCTGCTCGCCCATCTGGTACTCTTCGGCTTCATCTATCCGAGCGAGCGTTCCAAGGTGCCGCCCGAGGTGATCGAGGAGTTGATGGAGAGGCTGGCCAAGGAAACCCGATCGCCCGACGCCGAGGATCCGGTGTGCTACGGCACCCTGCTCTCGTGGTCCCAATACCTCGGCGACGTGTTCGGCGGCTCGTTCCGCGACGCCCGCATTCGCCCCTACGGCAATCTCACGCCCGAGGAGGTCGCCCGCTGGACGTCGGCGGAAAAGAAGTAGATATTCCGGTCACGATGCGGGTTACCACCTGGACCGAATACAGCCTCATCATCTCGCTCCACCTGGCGAAGCGCGGACGCACCGGCAGCGGGCCGGTCGCGGCGCGCGAGCTGGCCGATGCGGAGAAGCTGCCGGCGGATTACGTGGAGCAGATCCTGCTTCGCCTCCGCCGCGCGGGTCTGGTCGAGAGCGTCCGCGGCGCCAAGGGCGGCTACTTCCTGGCCAGGCATCCGTCCGCCATCTCCGTGCGGGACGTCATGACGGCGTCCGAGCATCAGACCTTCGAGGTCAACTGCGCCAGCCATCCGGTGGACGCCGAGCGATGTAGCCCGGGCGCGACCTGCAGCATCAGGCCGGTGTGGCATGCCCTCCAGCAGCGGGTGGACGATCTGCTGGCCGGCATCTCCCTGGCCGACCTGATGAAGGAGGAGTCTCAGGTACAGGAGCTGGTCGGGATCTCATCGGCGAGTTAGCGGCGCGCCACTTCGCGTGTGCTTCTGCCCGACCGGCCGGTCGGGTTTTTCGTTTTGGAGGATCATGATGACCGCCGTTCGGGAGCCGGTCGTATCGCAGGAGCCGGCGCTGTGGAGCCTGGTGGGCAATACGCCCCTGGTGCCGGTCCGACGTGCCGGCGGGGGAGGGGGCAGGCTCTGGCTCAAGGCCGAGTGGCTCAATCCGGGGGGCAGCGTCAAGGACCGGGCCGCGCGCGCCATCCTGCGGGAGGGCCTCTCGCGCGGGGAGCTGCCCGGCAAGCGGCTGCTGGATGCGTCGAGCGGCAACACGGGGATTGCGTACGCCATGCTGGGCGCCGCCGCCGGCGTGAAGGTCACCATCTGCCTCCCGGGCAACGCGAGCCCCGAACGGTGGGCGCTCCTCAAGGTGTACGGGGCGGAGGTCGTGGTCACCGACCGGATGGAGGGCACCGAGGGGGCCGCGCGACGGGCCAGGGAACTGGCCGCGTCCTCGCCCGACACCTACTTCTATGCCGACCAGTACAGCAACACGGCGAACCCGAGGGCCCACCGGGAGACGACCGGCCCGGAGATCTGGGCCCAGACCGGTGGGCGCCTCACCCACTTCGTGGCGGCGATGGGGACCACGGGAACCATGATGGGCACCGGAAGCTTCCTGAAGGAGAAGAACCCCGACATCAGGCTCATCGGGGTACAGCCTGACTCCCCGTTCCACGGCCTGGAGGGCCTGAAGCACCTGGCGACCACTGCGAGCCCACCCGCTCTCTATGATCCGGCGGTGCCGGACACGGTGGCGGAGATCCCCACCGAGACGGCGGATCGGACCGCCCGCTGGCTGGCGCGCGAGGCGGGGCTGCTGGTCGGCTGGTCGGCAGGCGCGGCTGTGGCCGCCGCGCTGGACGTGCTCGACCATGAGCCCGATGCCCAGGTGGTCGTGATCGGGTGCGACACGGGCACGCGGTACATCAGCGAGCCGCACCGCTGGGCGGAGCGATGACGCTGCGGATTCCGGGAGGCCTGCTGGAAGACATCCGCCGGCACGGGGAGGGCGCCTACCCGGCGGAGTGCTGCGGCGCGCTCGCCGGGCGGGTGGACGCGGGCGGTGTGAAGGAGGTCGTGCGTCTGGCGCCTGCGGTCAACCGCCGGACCGACGACCCCCATCGGTACCTCATCGCGCCGGACGATCTCCGCCGGTTGGAATCCGCGCTTCGGGCCGAGGGGCTCGACATCGTCGGCTATTATCATTCGCATCCGGACCACCCGGCCGTCCCGTCTCGCTTCGACACCGAGCATGCGTGGCCGTGGTACAGCTACCTGATCGTACGGGTCGAGGGCGGGCGTGGCGTCGAGGCGGCCAGCTGGACGCTGGACGACGAGCAGCCGCTCATGCGGTCCGAGTCACTCGAAGTGCTCAGCGAGGTGTGAACATGTCCGTGACCGTGAGCATCCCCACTCCCCTGCGCTCCTTCACCGGTGGTCGCGACGCCGTCGAGCTCGTCGGCTCCACGGTCGGTGAAGTCATCGACGAGCTGCTGGCGGCCCATGGCGGGCTCAAGCGCCACCTGGTGCAGGACGACGGCAGGCTCCGGAACTTCGTCAACCTGTACCTCAACGACACCGACATCCGGCACCTCGACTCGACCGACACCCCGGTCCGGGAGGGCGACGTTCTCACGATCGTGCCGAGCATCGCGGGCGGCCGACCGGCGGTGGAGACCGAGCTGCCGAAGCTCTCCCACGCCGAAGTGCTGCGCTACTCCCGCCACCTGCTGCTTCCGGAGGTGGGGGTGGAGGGCCAGCGCAAGCTCAAGGCGGCGCGCGTGCTCACGATCGGTGCGGGCGGGTTGGGCTCGCCGCTGTCGCTCTAC
>DATABZ010000235.1:0-28457 GCA_036259315.1 Gemmatimonadales bacterium
GGCATCCCCGGCACCGCGAGCCTGGCCATGGCGATGCTGGACGAGGGGACGAAGACCCGGACGTCCATCGGCATCAGCGATGAGCTCGCGTCGCTGGGCGCCAACCTGTCCGCCGGGTCGGGGCTCGACATGTCGGGCGTCACCCTGGAGGCGCTGAAGGAGCGACTGGACCCCTCGCTGGCGGTCTTCGCGGACGTGGTGCTCAACCCGTCGTTCCCCCGCGCCGACTTCGAGCGCCTGAAGCGGCAGCGGATCGCTCAGATCCAGCAGGAGAAGGCGGACCCGGTGGGCATGGCGCTGCGGGTCTTTCCGGGCCTGCTGTATGGCGAGGGCCATGCCTACGCGACCCCCTGGACCGGCTCGGGCACCGAGGAGTCCACCGCACGAATCACCCGCGACCACCTCGTGAAGTTCCACCGCACCTGGTTCAAGCCGAACAACGCGACCCTCATCGTGGTCGGGGCCACCACCATGGCGGAGATCCGGCCGAAGCTGGAGCGCGCGTTCGCCGGTTGGGCCGCGGGCGAGGTGCCGACGAAGAACATCGGCAAGGTCGAGCAGCAGACGCGCTCGACCGTGTACCTGCTCGACCGCCCCGAGGCCATCCAGTCGCTGGTTCTGGTCGGCAACCTCGCGCCGCCCAAGGCCAACCCGGACGAGCCGGCGATCGAGGCGATGAACCTGGTGCTCGGCGGGTCGTTCCTCGCCCGGATCAACATGAACCTGCGGGAGGACAAGCACTGGTCCTACGGGGCCTTCACCTTCTTCCGCGACGCCAAGGGGCAGCGCCCATTCCTCGCCTACGCACCGGTGCAGACCGACAAGACGAAGGAGGCGCTGATCGAGCTGCGGCAGGAGCTACGCGGCATCCTGACCGACCGGCCCCCGACCGCCGAGGAGCTCGCCCGCGCGAAGTCGGAGCTGACGCTCACGCTGCCGGGCACCTGGGAGACCATGGACGCCATCTCGGGGAGTCTGGCGGACATCGTGACCTTCGGGCTCGACGAGCGCTACTACGACACCTACGACGACAGGGTACAGGCCCAGACGGTGGAGTCGGTCAGCGCGGCGGCGAAGGCGGTGATTCATCCCGAGCGGCTGGTCTGGGTGGTGGTCGGCGACCGCTCCAAGATCGAAGCAGGCATTCGCGAGCTGAACCTCGGAGAGATCAGGTTCATCGACGCCGACGGCAAGCCCATCGGAGCCACGTGAAGGGCGCCTGGCTGCCGCTCGTCGCGGCCGCGGCCCTGCTGCTTCCCGGCGAGGCCGCGGCCCAACGGCGCGGCGGGGGCTTGCTCGGCGCGCCCATCGCCGTCGGCCCACGCGTGGGACGCGAGTTCGACAACAAGGCGTGGACCGTCGGCGGGCAGGTGTCCGTTCCGCTCGGGCAGAGGCTGGAGCTCCGGCCGAGCGGCGATCTCTTCTTCCCCAGCGGCGAAGGCATGGGCTGGCAGCTCAACGGCGATGCGGCGATCCGGCTGGGCCAGGGCGGGGGGCTGTACGCCGGCGGGGGAGTGGCGTTCGTGCATCCGGATGACGCCGATACCGAAACCGGCTACAATCTGTTCTTCGGCCTGAGCACGGCGGCGCCGTACCAGCGGACCAAAGGCTTCCTCGAATTCCGCTGGACCTTCGTGGACGACACCAGCCCGTTCCACCTGGCGCTCGGTTTCCTGTACCGGCTGTGAATGTGAAGAGGAGAATCTCATGACCACCACTACCGCCACCGCGACCACCAGCACCGCCACCGCGACCTGGGAGGGCGGGCTTCGTACCGGCCGCGGACAGTTCAAGGCCAAGTCCGGCGCGTTCCAGGGGAGCTACTCCTTCACCACCAGATTCGAAGGCGCAAAGGGAACCAACCCTGAGGAGCTGATCGCGGCGGCCCACGCGTCCTGCCTCAGTATGGCGCTGAGCCTGGGGCTGGAGCAGGCCGGCACTCCCCCGACGCGGATCACCACCACCGCTTCCGCGACGATCGACAAGGTCGGCGAGGGGTTCCGGATCACGAAGATGCGGCTCGAAGTGCGGGGTGAGGTTCCAGGGGTGGATCAGGCGACTTTCGCGAAGGCCGCGGAAGCCGCCAAGGAGGGCTGCCCGGTGTCGCAGGCGCTCAAGGGCAACGTGCCCTTCGAGCTGGACGCGAGGCTGGCATAGATCCAATCTGCCATACGCTGGTCGGGGCCGGACTCGCCCGCAGCGGACTGGCACGGCGTACTGCACTCGGCACGACCACGCTGCTGATCGGCGCGAACCTCCCCGACGTGGACGTGCTCGCCTACTTCGCGGGGCCGGCCGCGGATCTCGCGTTTCGCCGCGGCTGGACCCATGGGATCCTGGCGCTCTGCCTGTGGCCGTTCGTGCTCACCGGCGCGATGGTGCTGCTGGACCGCGGGCTGCAATGGGCGAGGGGGGCATCGCTCCCTTCCGGACTTCGTCCTCGCCAGCTGCTCCTGCTGTCCACGGTCGCGATCCTCTCCCACCCGATCCTCGACACCCTCAACACCTACGGCATGCGCTGGCTCATGCCGTTCAGCGGCCGCTGGTTCTACGGCGACACCCTGTTCATCGTGGACCCGTGGCTCTGGCTCGCGCTCGGCCTGGGTGTGATCCTGAGCCGCGGGCGCAACGGGGCCACGCGCCCAGCGCGGCTGGCGCTCTGGATCTCGTTCGCCTACGTGTCGGCGATGGCCGCCTCGGCGCTCGCCGCGCGGCGGCTCGTCACGGCGGAGCTCGTCCAGCTATCGGGTGCGCCCGTGAGACGCCTGCTGGTTTCGCCGCTCCCCGTCAACCCGTTCGTGCGGAGCGTGGTGGCGGAGCAGGACGCGGTGTACCGCACCGCACGGTTCCACTGGCTACGGAGCCCGCACCTGGCCCCGGAAGGGGTGCGGACCTTTCCCAAAGGTCCCACGGAGCACCCCGCTGTTCGCAGGGCGGCCGCTACGACGCTGGGTCGCAGGTTTCTGGGATGGGCCCGCTTTCCCGCTTTTCAGGTCGAACCGACGGCAGGCGACGCCCTCGTGGTCCACATCGTGGATCTCCGGTACGCGGACCGGCCTGGGGTCCGCTTCGGCGCGGTCTCGATCCCGGTGACTGTGCCGGCGGCCGAGCTCGGGAGCGCCCCGGACGAGCCTCACTCCGAGGCGACGGAATAGGAGCTCTGGAGTGGCCGCCCAGCAGCTCCTCCACCTCGGCAGTCATTCCGTTCCGCAGTTGCTTGATCCCACCTCGCTATGCATACTGTATTCATCATCCACCATGGTGGATAAAGTATGCCGCCTGTGATTCAACGCTCTCCCTTGGGAGAGCAGGTGTATCTCCAGATCCTCCAACGAATTCAGCGGGGAGTCCTGGAACCCGGCACCAGGGTTCGCGATGCCGTGATCGCAGCAGAGCTGGGCGTCAGCAGAACCCCGGTCCGGGAGGCCCTGGTCCGCCTGGCCCGCGAAGGGGTGCTCGCGTCCGACGTGGGTCGCGGGTTCAGACTCACCCCGCTGGACCCGACGGAGCTCCGTGACATCGGCTCGATCCTGGCGGCGCTGGAGCCACTGGCCCTGGAGCAGTCTGCCGAGCCCACCCCTGACCAGATGTCACGACTCGCCGGGATCGTCCGGCGGCTCGAGCAGACGCGGGGCGACATCGCCGCCTGCATCGAGCTCGACGACGAGTTCCACCATGTGCTCCTCGAGGGCTGCCCCAACCGCAGGCTGCTCGCCCTGGTGGAGACCCTGCGGCGGGGGCTTCGGCGCTATCTCCACCACTATCTCCAGCGCGGAGGCCGAGTGAGCCTCTCCGCCCTTCCGCACTCCAGGATCGCGGATGCGCTCCGTCATGGCGACCGCGCGGCCGCCCGGCAGCTCCTGGAGCGCAAGTGGCGCAAGGGCCTCGACGAGATCGAAGGGGCGCTCCGTTGAGCCGTCCCGTGGACCACCCGGCCCTGGCGCAGTGGCGCGCCGACACGCCCGGCTGCGAGCGCCTGGTGCATCTCAACAATGCGGGAGCTGCCCTCACGCCGGTGTCCGTGCGCCGGACGGTCGCGCGGCACCTCGCGCTGGAGACCGAGATCGGCGGGTACGAGGCAGCCGAGGCTCGGGTGGACGAGCTACGCGACGCCTACGCCGCACTCGGCCGGCTGCTCGGCACCTCGGGCCGCAACCTGGCGATGCACCAGAACTCCACCGTCGCCTTCACCCAGGCGCTCGGCGCCTTCGATCTCGGTCGCGGCGACCTCATCCTCACCAGCCGGGACGATTACGCGTCCAACCAGATCATGTACCTGGCCCTCGCGCGGCGCCGGGGAGTCGAGATCGCGCGCGCGCCGGATGCGCCCGAGGGCGGGATCGACGTCGCCGCGGTCCGTGAGCTGGTGGCCCGCCGGCGGCCCACGCTCGTGGCCCTGACCTGGATACCGACCAACTCCGGGTTGGTGCAGCCGGCGGAGGCCGTCGGCGAGATCTGCCGGGATTCCGGGGTCCCGTATGTGATCGACGCGTGCCAGGCCGTCGGCCAGCTGCCGGTGGATGTAGGCCGGCTGCATTGCGACTACCTCGCGGGAGCCGCGCGCAAATTCCTCCGCGGCCCTCGGGGCGTCGGCTTCCTCTATGTCTCCGATCGCGCGCTCGCCGCGGGCGCCTATCCCATCACCGTGGACATGCACGGCGCCGACTGGACCGCGCCCGACGATTTCGAGCTCAAGCCCGACGCCCGCCGGTTCGAGGGCTGGGAGATCTCCCACGCGCTGGTGCTCGGCACCGGCGCGGCGGCGGAATACGCGCTGTCGGTGGGAAGCGAGACTGCCCGGGACCGGAGCTGGGCGCTCGCGAGCTACGCCCGGGAGCGGCTGTCCGGGCTGGACGGGGTGCGAGTGCTCGACCGGGGTCCGGCCCTCTGCGCGATCGCCACCGCCGAGCTGGGCGGGCGAAACGCCGAGGAGGTCAAGCTCGCGCTCCGCGCCCGCGGGATCAACACCAGCTCCCCGGACCGGGTGGATGCGGTGATCGACATGGACGAGAAGGAGGCGGCCTCCGCGCTCCGAATCTCGCCGCACTACTACAACACTGCCGGCGAGATCGATGCGGCGGTCGAGGCGCTGGCGGAGGTGCTGAGGTCGACCGGGCCTATGCGGCCCGCTTGAGCACGGGCTCGAGCACCTCCCACACGCGGTCCGCCATGAGCCGCTGTCCTTCGGCGCTCGGATGGATCATGTCGGCCTGGTTGAGCGCGGTCTTCCCGGCGACACCCTCCAGCAGGAAGGGCACGAGCGGCACGTCATTCGCCTCCGCCAGCTCCGCGTAGACCTGCTGGAAGCGCCGAGTATAGCCGAAGCCGAGATTGGGCGGTGCCCGCATGCCCAGCAGGACGATCGCCGGCGGTGGCGAGAGTTTGCGGGCTTCGTCGATGATCGCCTGGATGTTGGCGCGGAGCGAGTCCACCTCCAGGCCCCGGAGCCCGTCGTTTGCGCCGGTCTCGATCACCAGCACCGACACGGGCTGCCGCAGCAGCCAGTCGATGCGCCGCCGCGCGCCCGCGGAGGTCTCCCCGCTTACCCCCGCGTTCACCGCCTCGAACGGCAGCCCCGCCGCATCGATCTTCCGCTGGATCAGCGCCGGATAGGCCTGCCCGGGATCCAGGCCAAGGCCCGCGGTGAGGCTGGTGCCGAGAAACACCACCCTGCCCCGCTCGCCTTCCGCGGGCCGAGCCGGCGCGCCGGCGGCGGTCTGCGGGCGTTCTTCCGCGCCGCAGCCTGCGAGTGCCAGCGCAGCCAGCGCACTCCTCCAACCGTACCTGGATATCATTCAGACCATGCTCCGATGTGCATCGCTGACCAAGACCTATCGCTCCGGCGGGCGTGAGCTCACGGTGTTGTACGATATCACCTTCTCGGTGGAGCCGGGCGGCTTCGCGGCGGTCGTCGGGCCGTCGGGAAGCGGCAAGACCACGCTCCTGGGCCTGCTGGCCGGCCTCGATCGTCCGACGGCCGGCACGGTGCATCTCGACGGTCAGGAGCTGGGCGCGATGGACGAGGACGCCCGCGCGAGGATGCGGGGCGAGAAGATCGGGTTCGTCTTCCAATCCTTCCAGCTGATCCCCACCCTGACGGCGAAGGAGAACGTCCAGGTTCCGCTCGAGCTGCGGGGCGAGGACGCCGCGCCCCGCGCTGCCGAGCTCCTGGAGAGAGTGGGGCTCGGCGACCGCGGGCACCACTACCCGGCGCAGCTCTCGGGCGGCGAGCAGCAGCGGGTGGCGCTGGCCCGCGCCTTCAGCACCCGGCCCAAGGTCCTGTTCGCCGACGAGCCCACCGGGAACCTCGACGCGCGCACCGGCGCCGGCATCATCGACCTCATGGTGGAGCTGAACCGTGACTCCGGCACCACGCTCGTGCTGGTGACCCACGACCTCGATCTCGCCGCCCGCGCCCGCCGCACGATCCGGCTGGCGGACGGCCGGATCGTGGCCGACACCGCCGCGTGACCTCCCTCGGCTTCGTGCTCAGGATGGCGGCTCGCGAAGTGCGGGCCTCGCCGCGACGCCTCCTGCTGCTCACCGCCTCGGTGGCGGTGGGGGTCGCCGCGCTCGTGGCGATCAACTCCTTCACGGCCAACCTGCGCGACTCGGTGCGGCGCCAGGCCCAGGCGCTGCTGGGGGCGGACCTCTCGCTGGAGAGCCGGCAGCCGCTGCCCGCGAGCGCGGAGCGGCTGATCGACACGCTCGTGGCCCGGGGCGCGGCGGAGGCACGGGTCACCAACTTTTCGGCGATGGGCTACGTGCCCCGCACCGATGGCACCCGGCTGGTGCAGGTGGCCGCGATTCAGGGTGATTACCCGTTCTACGGAGAGATCCGCACCGACCCGGCGCCCGCGTGGTCGGCGCTCCAGGCCGGGCGCCACGCGGTCGCGGACCCCGCGCTGCTCGCGGCGCTCCAGGCGCGGGTGGGGGACACGCTGGCGCTCGGCGAGGCCCGCTTCGTCATCGCCGGCACGATCGCGAGCGCGCCGGGCAACGTCGGCCTGCGGGCCGCGTTCGGCCCGAGAGTCTACATCCCGGCCCGATACCTGGAGGAGACCCGGCTCCTGGGCTTCGGCGCCCGCGCCGAGTACGAGGCGTATCTGCGACTGCCTCCGAGCATCTCCGCGCAGGCCGTCGCGGAGGAGCGCGGTCCGTCCCTCCGAAGCGATCGGGTCCGGGTGCGCACGGTGGAGGACGACCGCGAGCGGCTCAACGAGACGCTCTCCCGCCTGACCGGCTATCTCGGTCTCGTCGCGCTGATCGCGCTGCTGCTGGGCGGCATCGGTGTCGCCAGCGCGGTCGTGGTCTTCATTCGCCAGCGGATGGACACGATCGCGGTCCTGCGCTGTCTCGGCGCCACCGGCCGACGGGTCCTCGCCGTATACGGCGTCGAGGCCGCGGGCATGGCGCTGACCGGCAGCGCGCTCGGGGCGACCGCCGGCGTCCTCTTCCAGCAGGCGCTGCCGGGTCTGCTGGCCGACCTGCTGCCGGTGGACGTCGATGTCTCGATCTCCTGGGCGGCGATCGCGATGGGCGTGGGGATGGGGCTCTGGGTGGCGCTGGTGTTCGCGCTCTTCCCGCTGCTGGGGGTCCGGCGAGTCCCGCCGCTCGCGGCGCTGCGGCGGGACTTCGAATCCGAGCCCCGTCCCCGGGATCCGTGGCGCTGGGGTGTGGCCTTCGCGCTCGCCGCGAGTACTGTGGCCCTCGCCACGGTCCAGGTGGGGAGCGGACGGCAGGGAGCCATCTTCGCGGGAGCCGTCGGTGTGGCGCTCCTCGTGCTCTGGGCCGCCTCGTGGGTCTTGGTGCGGGGGGCGCGACGCTGGCTGCCGGGGGGACTCCCCTATCTCTGGCGGCAGGGGCTCTCGAACCTGCACCGCCCCTCGAACCAGACCGTCACCATCGTGCTCGCGATCGGGTTCGGTGCCTTCCTGCTGGGCACGCTGGTGCTGGTGCAGCTGAACCTGCTCGATCAGCTCCGCCTCACCGGCGGTCCGGCCCGGCCCAATCTGGTGCTCTTCGACATCCAGCCGGACCAGCTTCCGGCGGTGGAGCGCGCGCTGAGCGAAGCCGGCCTCACCGCCGCGCCGCCGGTCCCCATCGTACCGATGCGTATCGCCTCGGTGAACGGGCGGCCGGTACAGAGCATCCTGGCGGACAGCACCACGTCGGGCACCTGGGCGTTCCGCCGCGAGTATCGCTCGACCTACCGGGACTCCCTGGTCGCGTCGGAGCGCCTGGAGGCGGGCTCGTGGTGGACGCCGGGCGCGCGGGCGGACCGACCCTCCGGCACCAACGGGGACGGGGTATCCCGGATCTCGGTGGAAACGGGGCTGGCCGAGGAGCTGGGCGTTACGGTGGGAGACGAGGTGGTCTGGGACGTCCAGGGGATCAGCATCCCGACGAGGGTCGCCAGCCTGCGCGAGGTGGACTGGGCCCGCTTCGAGCCGAACTTCTTCGTGGTCTTCGAGCCCGGCGCGCTGGAGGGGGCGCCCCACACGCTCGTGACGCTCACCCGCATCGAGCGACCCTCGGAGCGCGGCGCGTTCCAGCGCCGGCTGGCCGAGCGGCTGCCCAACGTGACCACGCTCGACCTGTCGGTGGTGCAGGAGGCGCTCGAGCGGCTGGTCGATCGGGTGGTGCTGGCGATCCGGTTCATGGCCGCGTTCACCCTCGCCACCGGCACCCTGGTTCTGGTCGGTGCCCTGGCGACGAGCCGTTTCCAGCGCATTCGCGAAGGCGCCCTGCTCCGCACCCTGGGGGCTACACGCTCGCAGATATTCCGCATCGTGCTGGCCGAGTACCTCGCGCTCGGGGCGATGGCCGCGACGGTGGCGGCGGTGCTCTCCACCCTCGCCGCGTGGGCGCTGGCGACGTGGGTGTTCGAGGGCCGTTTTGCGCTGCAGCCGCTCACGCTGGCCGGGCTGACGCTGGGCGTGGTCGCCCTCACCGTGGTGGTCGGGCTGCTCAACAGCCGCGAGGTGATCCGCCGGACGCCGCTCGAGGTGCTGCGGGGGGAGTAGCGCCGCCCGGGGGCACGTGCCTCGCCTCAGTAGCACGTGCCCCTCACATCAATGACAGGTGCCTTCGCCGGCGTCGGTGAAGCTCTGGCCCTGCGCAGGCACGAATTCCCAGGTGTACCGGTCCTCGAACAGCTCCAGCTTCAGCAGACCGTATGTGAGCGCCCGGACCTCGCTGTTCGGCCTGGTCCGCTTGAACGGATGGAACGGCGCTCCTCCCGTGCCCACGACGAAGTGCCGGATTCCGGTCTCCTCGTCCGGCTCTCCCGCGGGCGTCTGCGGCGCGAAGCGCTCGTAGCCGTGGGCGTGTCCGGTCAGCACCACGTCGGCGCCGGCGTCGTGGAGAATCTCGACGAATCGCAGGAGCTCCTCGGGCCCGCGGTACGAGCTCGAGGTGAACCAGGGGTGGTGCCAGTACGCCAGCGTACATTGGGTCGGGTTCGCGGCCAGGTCCGCGGTGAGCCACTCGTACTGCTCGTCGAAGAGCGTGTTGCTGTTGAGCACCACGATGTGCCAGGCGCCGAGATCGTAGCTGTAGTAGCCCTTGCCCGGGGGGCCGGCCTGCTCGCCCCAGTATTGGAAGTGGGGTCCCGCACCGGGAACGTTGTATTCGTGGTTGCCGACGGCCGGCCGGATGCGGGCCTTGTGACGGCCCCAGCTCGGGTGAAAGCAGTTGGCGAAGTCGGCATCCGTGCCGGGGCCCTGGACGTTGTCCCCCAGCGCGAAGACGGTGCCCTCGATCCCGTCGAGCAGATCCGCCGTGAGCTCGTCGTAGAACCGCTCGGTGCACCCGGCGATGTCGCCCGCGCCGACGAAGATCTCGGATACGGGCGGCGGCGGCTCGGGCGGTGGTGGCGGGGCCGGCTCGGAAGGTGGGGCCGGCGGGGTTGGCGCTTCAGGCGTGGGGTCGGGGTCCGGCGGGCCGGCCTGTTCGGAGCACGCCGGTGCGAGGAGCACCGCGATGACCATCGTTAACGTCGGCAGCAGCCGTGTCGTTGCAGCTTCAGCGCCCACGGGGATCCTCGCTCGCTGGTTCGGGCTCGCGCGCCGATGCCGTTGCACCGGCGAAAACGCCTGATGGTTAACACTCCAGGCATCCCCCGCCTGTGACCGCGCGCACTCGGAGCCAGTTGCCCCGGCCAGTCCCTCTCCCGCTACTATTCCCCCATGCTTCCCATAGACCTGAGCGGCAAGCGGGCCCTAGTCGCCGGCGTGTCCGACGACGCGGGCTTCGGCTTCGCCATCGCCAAGTCGCTCGCCGAAGCGGGCGCCGCGATCTGCGTCGGCAGCTGGCCTCCGGCACTGGGCATCTTCACCAAGCTGCTCGAGCGGGGAAAGATCGAGGACTCCTTGAGGCTCTCCGACGGGCGCAGGCTCGAGTTCGAACGGATCTACCCACTGGACGCGGCGTTCGACACGATGGCGGAGGTGCCCCAGGACGTGCGCGAGAACAAGCGCTACAAGGAGCAGGGCGACTTCACCATCGAAGGCCTGACGGCGCGGATACGGGAGGACTTCGGCCAGGGCGGCCTGGACATCGTGGTGCACAGTCTGGCGAACGGGCCGGAGGTGCGATCGCCGCTGGTGGACACCTCGCGCGGTGGCTATCTCGCTGCGGTAAGCGTGAGCGCGTACAGCAACGTGGCGCTGGTGCGGAGCCTCTCACCGCTCATGCGCGCGGACGGCGCCTTTCTGTCGCTCACGTACCTGGCCGGCGAGCGCGTCATCCCGGGGTACGGCGGTGGCATGTCGTCGGCCAAGGCCGCGCTCGAGGCCGATACCCGCACCCTCGCCTTCGAGGCCGGGCGCCGCTGGGGTGTGCGGGTGAACGCGATCTCCGCGGGACCGTGGGCCTCCCGTGCGGCCACGGCGATCGGCTTCATCCAGACGATGATCGACTACACCAGCGCCAACGCGCCCCTGCCACGTCCCATCCAGGCGGCAGAGGTCGGGAACACCGCGGCCTTCCTCTGCAGTCCTCTGGCCTCGGCGATCACCGGGAGCGTGGTGTACGTGGACAACGGGTATCACGCCATGGGCATGGCGGTGGACCGGCTCTAGCCTCCCTTCGCGCCGGCCATCAGCGCCGCGAGCGCGCTCAGCTCGAAAGGCTTCTCCAGCACCGGCCGCGACACTCGCCCGAGAAAGTCGCGCACCGGCTGCGAAGCCACGTCGCCGGTGGCGATCACCAGCCGCTCGAAGAGATCCGGCCGGTGCGTCGCCAGCCAGTCGTGCACCTCGAAGCCGGACATCACCGGCATCCTGAGATCGGTCACCACCAGGTCGTAGCCCGCCCGGGGCGCCGCCATCAGCAGGGCCAGCGCCCCGGCACCGTCCTCCGCCTCGTCCACCTCCCACCCCTTGCGCCGCATGAAGCGGCCCAGCGCCAGGCGGATCGAGCGCTCGTCGTCGATCAGGAGGACCCGCGGCGCGGTGCCGTCCGGCAACGTGCCCGCGATCCGTGCCGGGGCAACGTGGTCGACCTTCGCGGGCCGAGTCGGCGGCACGAACGCCGTGAAGCGGGCGCCCTTCCCGTTGCCGCCGGGCTCGACCTCGAGCGTACCCCCGAGTCGCCGCATGATGCCGAGGGAGACCGCGAGGCCGAGCCCGGTGCCCTGCCCCTCCGGCTTGGTGGTGTAGAACGGCTCGAAGATCCTCGGCACCGCCTCGGGCGGAATGCCGGGTCCGCTGTCATCCACCGTGAAGCGCCATCCCTCGCCCCACCGGGTCCCCTCCACCACTACCCGGCCCTCTACCCCCGCCGCGTAGACCGCGTTGGCGATGAGATTGGTCAGCACCTGCTCCACGCCGGAGGCGTCCGTCAGGATACGCGGCATGTCCGGCGCCACGACGACGTCCAGCCGCGTCTTCCGATCGCGGAGCAGGGGCTCCGTGGCCGCCCTGGCGCCGGCCACCGCAGCGCTCGCCTCCGCGATGGTCGGCCGGCGCTCCTCTCCCCGCGCGAACGCGAGCAGGTCGCGCACGATGGTGCTGCAGCGCCGCGCCTGCTCCGCGATGGTGTCGAGCGCCTCGATCTCGTGGGGGGTCCTGGCGCCGTCGGCACGCAGGTCGTCGGCTAGGTGGAGGACCGCCGAGAGCGGGTTGTTGATCTCGTGAGCAACGCCGGACGCGACCCGGCCGATGGCCGAGAGGCGCTCGTGCTGCAGCGCCTCGTCCTGGGCGCGCTGGAGCTGCTCGTACGCCGTGCGGAGGCTGGCCTCATCCTCCCGGACCCGCGCGGCCATGCGGTCGAAGGCGTGCGCCAGGGCGGCAACCTCGTCGCCCCGAGAGAGCGCCACCGGCGCCACCTCGAGGTCGCCTCGCGCCATCTGGGCGGCGGCGGCGCGGAGCCGGTCGATGGGCCGCACGATGCTCCGGGCGAGCCCGGCGGCGAGCGCGAGCCCCACCAGGAGTGCCATCAGCGCCACGGCCGCGGAGGTGCGCCCCTCCTCGATCAGCTCGCCGGCGTAGTCTGCGAGCGGAGAGACCGCCACCAGGACCGCGCCGTCCCCATCCGGCAGCACGCCCGGTCGGTGCAGGAACGCCACCACCTTGTGTCCGCCGTCCCGGCTGGCGAACCATCCCTCGTCCTCGCTCAGAATCGGGCCGAAGTCGGTCCGCCCCTCCCCGTACAGGATCGTGCCCGCACCGGGCCCTGCGATGATGGAGTTCGTGGAGCGTCGGACCACGAACCCATAGGTGTGGGGGCCCAGCCCCGCGAGCGCGGTCTCGAGATTCGAGTCGCTCGAAGCCTCCCGCAGCGCGTCCGCCAGGGCCTCCGCGTGGAGCTCCTCGCGGTGGCGCTGACTCTGGCTCAGCGTGTGGAGCACGATCGGCACGGCCACGCCTACGGTGAGCGCCACGGTGATCGACAGGATCTTGCCGTACAGCGACCCGACGACCGGCCCCGAGACTTCCGAGCGCGCCGGCCACACGGTCACCGGCAGGTCCTGGAGCGCGCGCTCCGCCAGCAGGTAGGCCGCCACGGCGAAGAGCCCGCCCAACGCGGGCCCCTGGATCAGGATCTTGGCCACCTCCAGCATCGGAAGCGCGGCGAAGTAACGCACTTGGAGCGCCGCGGCGGCGTATCCCACCGTGCTGGTGCCCAGCACCACCCAGAGCAGGAACACGGGGAAGCGCGCCAGCTGCCGACCGGCTTCGCGCTCGCCGACGGCCGCGCTTGCGACCAGGCGCCGGAGCCGCAGCCAGGGGACCAGCACCGCGCCGGTCCAGCCGATGGCGGGCATTTCCCAGGCGTAGCAGAACAGAATCCAGTCGAGCTGCTTCTCGTTGACCAGCCACCAGAGTCGGGAGAACGGGATACCGACCACCCACCAGCAGAGCACCGAGGTGAGCCAGAGCTGGAAGGCGAGGCGCCCGGCGACTGCCTCAGCGGAATCCGACGACGCGTCGGACCGCGCGATGCCTCGCGACTGGGTGGTGATGGGCAAGATCGGGTGTGGACTCGGAGGTTCAGGCGGGGGACCGTATAATACTCCCGTTCCCGCCCGTCCCGGTAGAGTAGAACCCTCCGGCCGGAGTCCGCATGTCGGAAGAGCTGCTGTCGCGCCAAGAGGGGCTGGTCCACCGGTTGACACTCAACCGACCGGCCCGCCGCAATGCCCTGACGCCGGACCTCGCCGCCGCGATCGCGCAGGAGCTGGACGCCGTCGAGGAGCGCGGGGCCGCTCGGGTCGTGGTCCTCGACGGGGCCGGCGGCCATTTCTGCGCCGGCCTCGATCTCCACTGGCTGCGATCGCTCGGCGCCCTGCCGTCCGTCGCACAGCTCCAGCGCGGGCTGGGGGCGTTTCAGTCGGCGGTGCTGGCGATCGTCCGCTGCCCGCTTCCGGTGCTGGCGTCGATCCGGGGCACTGCCGCGGGCTTCGGCCTGGACCTGGCGCTCGCCTGCGACATGCGCCTCGCCGAGTCCGACGCGAAGCTCACCTCCGCATTTGCCCGGATGGGGCTCGTACCCGATGGCGGCTCGACCTTCACCCTCCCCCGCCTGATCGGACTGGGACACGCGCTTCGCCTCCTCATGGGCGGGGAGACCCTGAGCGGCGCGCGGGCGTGCACGCTCGGCCTGGTGGACGACGTGAAGGAGGCGGGCGAGTTGGACGCGGCGGTGACGGCCGCGGCGACCGCGCTCACCTCGGCCGCACCCTCCAGCGTGCGGACGATCAAGCGGCTGGTCCGATCGGACGAGCTCGGGGCCCTCGAGCAGGCGCTCGCCTCCGAGGGAGCCGCCCAGATCCAGGCGCTCCAGAGTCCCGAGTTCCAGCGCCGGCTCGAGGCGTTCGCCTCCCGATGAGCGGGCGGCCGATCTTCAGCCCGGATCTCCTGGCGGGCCAGGTCGCGCTGATCACCGGCGGCGGCACCGGCATCGGGCTCGGCATCGCCTCCTGCCTCGCGGCCGCGGGCGCGACGGTCGCGATCGCCAGTCGCAAGCCGGAGCACCTCGCCGCAGGGGCGGAGGCGCTCCGGGCTCGTGGCGCCGCCGTGACCACGGTGGAGACGAACGTGCGTGAGCCCGACGCGGTCCGGCGCATGGTCGAGCGAGTGGCCGGGGAGCACGGGCGCATCGATCTCCTGGTGAACAACGCGGCCGGAAATTTCTACGCGCCCTCGGCGACCCTCTCGCCCAACGCCTGGCGAGCGGTGGTGGAGACGGATCTCTACGGGACCTTCTACTGCTGCCAGGCGGTCCATCCGGTGATGAAGGCGCAGGGGGGCGGCCGCATCATCTCGATCTCGATGACCTTGCACTATCGCGGCTGGCCCCTCATGGCGCACGCGACCGCGGCGAAGGCGGGGGTGGACGCGCTCACCCGCACCCTCGCCCTCGAGTGGGCGGGCGACGGCATCACCGTGAACGCGATCGCACCCGGACCGATTCCCACCGAGGGCGTGAAGCAGGCGTTCACACCCCCGGGCGGCGCGCCCGATGTCCCCGCCATGGACGATTACGCCGCCCGCACGATACCACTGCAGCGCTGGGGCACGCCCGAGGACGTGGGCCACCTGGTGACCTACCTGGCGAGCCCCGCCGGCGAATGGATCACCGGCGCGATCTTCGTGGTGGACGGCGGGTCCTGGCTCGCCGGCGGCCGGGGCTGAGGAGGGCACGATGTTCCTGGGACACTTCGGCGTGGCGTTCGCCCTCAAGCGCGCGCAGCCCAAGCTCTCGCTGGGCACGCTGTTCCTCGCCGTGCAGCTGCCGGACCTGCTCTGGGGGGCCTTCCTGCTGCTCGGATGGGAACGGGTCCGCATCGATCCGGGCTACACGGCGGTGACGCCGCTCGAGTTCGTCGAGTACCCGATCTCGCACAGTCTCGTCGGCATGACGGCCTGGGCGCTGGTAGGCGCCGCCATCTACTACTCCTGGCCGACGCGCGACACCAGCCGCCACTGGCAGGCGGCGGCCCTCGTCGGCCTCGCGATTCTGTCGCACTTCCTCCTCGACCTGATCGTCCACGTGCCCGACCTGCCGGTCTCGGGCGCGGACTCGCCGCGGCTGGGCCTCGGCCTCTGGAACCAGCCCGTCGTGACGCTGCTCCTCGAGCTCGCCACCCTCGCGGCCGGCGTGGCGGTGTACGTGGCGTACCGCTCGATCCGCCATCCGGTGCGACCGGGGCGGCTGGCGAGTCTGGTGCTGGTGCTGGTGGCCGTCTATCTGCTGAGCTTCTTCGGTCCCCCACCTCCCAGCGTTACCGCCATCGCGGTCACCGACCTTGTCGGCCTCCTGGTGCTGGTCGCGTTCGCGGCCTGGGCGGACCGTCGCGCCACGCCGGCGGAGCTGGCTGCAGCCCGCGTCCGGTAGCATGGACCGGCTCTTCTTCGCCCTCGGGACCCTCTCGGCGCTGATCGCGGTCGGCGCCGGCGCCTTCGGGGCGCACGGACTCAGGTTTCGACTCACGCCCGACCTGCTCACCGTGTTCGAGACCGCGGCACGGTACCAGATGTATCACGCACTGGCACTGCTGGCCGTCGCATGGGCGGTGACCCGCTGGCCCGGCCCATGGGCGGCGCGCGCCGGATGGCTCTTCGTCGCAGGCACGGTCCTCTTCTCGGGCAGCCTCTACGCGCTGGCCCTGAGCGGCGTCCGGTGGCTCGGTGCCGTGACCCCGCTCGGCGGCGCGGCCTTTCTCGCCGGATGGGGTTGTCTGCTGATGGCCGCCGTGCGGCGCTGACTTCGGCAGTTTTCCGAGCCACTCTGCAATACAGCCTTCCAGACAAGTCTGCGCGGCCCCTTTCCTCTCGATGTGGCATCACGGCTTCTACAACTAAGTGACGGCCCATTCAATTCAGGCCCCCTTGCGCGCTACGCGCACGCCGCTAAATTGCGCGGCTTGTTGAAGAACGGTACAATTACTTTCCTCACAGAGTTCTCTTGACCAAGCCTCACCCCAGTACCTCGGATGCCGGCGAGGACCGCCGGAAGTGGAGCCGGCGCCCCGAGTCCCGGCCTGCCGAGATCCTGAAGGCCGCCTTCGCGGTCTTCGCGGAATCCGGCTACGAGCGCACCACCATCGCCGACGTCGGCAAGCGCGCGGGCGTGAGTCCCGCGCTCGTGGTGCACTACTTCGGCAGCAAGGCCGATCTCTTCACGGCCGTGATCCAGGATCGCTTCGGGAGCTTCGTCGCGGCGGAGGAGGCGCTCCTCGCCTCGCACCGTGGCAGCCATCGGGACCTGCTCCACCGGCTGGTCACGCGCTTCTGGGAGCACCTCTGGGAGCCCGGCAGCATCGAGCTCGCGCTGGCCGTGAAGGCGGAGCGGCGCGAGTTCCCGGAGTGCGCGCGCACGCTCTCGCAGGTCGGGGCACGCTGGCGCCGGCTCATTGAAGGGGTGCTGGAGGCGGGCAGGCAGCAGGGAGAATTCCGGGTCTCCGGTCCGCACACCGCCCGGGTCATCACCGCCATGGTCATGGGTATCGCCGAGGGGAGCCGCTGCTTCGGGACCGTCGAGCCGCCGGCGTCCTCGCCGGAGGAGCTGCTGAACGCGCTCCTCGACTTCCTCGACCGCGGCGTACTCGCCGAGCAAGGAGAAGCACAGTGATTCCGCAGAGACTCGCCGTAGGGATGTTGGCGCTCGTCGCCGCCGCCTGCCGCAACAGCAACGCGACGCCACCCGCGCCGCCGCCCGCCGAAGTCGGGGTGATCGCCCTGGAGCCGCGCACGCTGCCGCTCAGCTACGAGTTCGTCGGCGAGGTGCAGCCGGTCATGCGGGTCGAGGTCCGCGCCCGGGTGGACGGGGTGATCGAAAGCCGGCCTTTCACCGAAGGATCGCTGGTGAAGCCGGGCCAGGTGCTCTACCGCCTGGAGCGGGTGCGCTACGAGGCGGCCTATCGCAGCGCCGCCGCCCGGCTGGCGAACGCCAGGCGGCTGGTGGAGCGACTGGAGCCGCTGCTCGCGCGAAATGCGGTCGCCCAGCAGGACGTGGACAACGCGCGGACCGAGCTGGAAGCCGCGCAGTCGGTGTACGACGAGGCGCGAAAGAACCGGGAGGACGCGGTCGTGCGCGCCGAGATCGGCGGCCGCGTCGGGCGGACCAGGCTCGAGGTGGGCGCCCGCGTGACCGGCCCGGGAGACCTGCTCACGACCATCGAGCAGCTGGATCCGGTCTACGTCACCTTCCGGCCCTCCAGCCAGGATCAGCAGCAGTGGCGCCAGGACCCCCGAAGCACCGAGCTGATCCAGCCGGGGAGCCCACTGGTGGTACAGGCGGTCCTTCCCGACGGCACCGTGCTGCCGCGGACCGGGAAGCTCGACTTCGTGAGCCCTTCGGTGGATCCCGGGACCGGGACGCTGGAGCTGCGCGCGTCGTTCGACAACAGCGATGGGGCGCTGGTGCCCGGTCAGTTCGTGCGGGTGCGGCTCCACGGCTTCGAGCGCGACAGCGTGCTGGCGGTGCCGCGTCGCGCGGTGCAGCAGTCGCTGGACAGGCAGTACGTGCTGGTGCTCGGGAAGGGCGACACCGTCACGGCCCGTGACATCGAGACCGGAAGCTGGAGCGGCGATTGGTGGATCGTGGAGCGCGGGCTCCGGACCGGCGACCGCGTAGTGGTGGAAGGCGTGCAGAAGGCCGCGCCGGGTCAGCCGGTCCGGCCGGTGCCGCTGGCGGATACGGCGACGGTGGACACGACGGGCACCGCCCAGGGAGGCTCGCAGTGAGCGTGACGCCGGATCGAAGCGACAAGCAGCTCTACTTCTTCGTGCGGCGGCCGGTGCTGGCCGCCGTGATCTCGATCGTGATCGTCCTGCTGGGGACCTTCGCGCTGCTCGGCCTGCCCGTGGCGCGCTACCCCCAGATCACCCCGCCCTCGGTGCAGGTGACGGCCACCTATCCCGGCGCCACCGCCGAGGACGTGGCCCAGGCGGTGGCCGCGCCCATCGAGCAGCAGCTCTCGGGCCTGGACGGCCTCCTCTACTACCGCTCGTCGAACTCCAGCAGCGGAGTGATGAACCTCCAGGTGTTCTTCGACATCGGGCGGGACCAGGACATCGCCGCGGTGGACGTGCAGAACGCCATCAAGGTTGCCGAGCCCCAGCTTCCGGAGGAAGTGCGGCGCCAGGGTGTGGTGATCCGGAAGGCGCAGACGGACATCCTGCTGGTGGCCTCGCTCACCAGCGCCGACCCCCGCTACGACGCGACCTATCTGGCCAACTACGCCAAGCTGTACGTGGTGGACGAGATCAAGCGGCTGAACGGCGTGGGCGACGCCACGGTGTTCGGCGGCCTCGATTTCGCCATGACGATCCGGCTCGACCCCGACAAGATGGCCCAGCTCGGCATCACCGTAGGCGACGTCCGGGACGCCGTGCAGGAGCAGAACGCCACGAATCCGGCGGGCACGCTGGGACGCCAGCCCGCGCCCGAGAGCACCCAGCTCACGCTGCCGGTCACCACGCTCGGACGACTCCGGACGGCGGAGCAGTTCGCCGCCGTGATCGTGCGGGCGCGGGACGACGGCTCGTTCGTGCGGGTGGGCGACATCGGGACCGTCGAGCTCACGTCGCAGAACCTCGACCTCGTCGGCCGGATGAACGGCCAGCCGACCGCGAACTTCCTGATCTATCTCCGGCCGGGCGCCAACCAGCTCCAGGTGAAGGAAGCCTTCGTCGAACGGATGAACGAGCTGGCGCGGGGCTTCCCGGAGGCCGTCACCTGGACCATCCCGTTCGACACCACGCCGTTCGTCACCGCCTCGATCGAGGAGGTGGTGATCACGCTGCTGGAGGCGATGGCCCTGGTCACGCTGGTGGTCTTCCTCTTCCTCCAGAGCTGGCGCGCGACGCTGATCCCGCTCCTGGCGGTGCCGGTGAGCGTCATCGGGACCTTCCTGGGCCTCGCGGCGCTGGGCTATTCGGTGAACCTCCTCACCCTGTTCGCGCTGGTGCTCGCGATCGGCATCGTGGTGGACGACGCCATCGTGGTGATCGAGAACGTCGAGCGCATCATGGACGAGGAGAAGGTCCCGGCCAGAATCGCCGCCGATAAGGCGATGGGCCAGGTGGGCGGCGCGCTGGTCGCCATCGTGCTGGTGCTCTGCTCGGTGTTCGTCCCGGTGGCGTTCCTGGGCGGCATCACCGGCACGATGCTGCGCCAGTTCGCGGTCACGCTCGTCATCGCGGTCGTGCTGTCGGGCATCGTGGCGCTCACGCTGACGCCGGCGCTCTGCGCGCTGCTCCTCAAGGAGACGCCGCACGACACCCACAACCCCTTCTTCCGCCGGTTCAACGACTGGTTCGACCGGGTCACGGCGGGCTACGTCCGTCGGGTGGGCGGAGTGCTGGGCCGGCCACGGGCGTGGCTTGCCGCGTTCGGGGTGATCGTGGCGCTGGCGTTCGTGCTCTACCAGCGGGTGCCGAGCGCGTTCATCCCGACGGAAGACAAGGGATTCTTCGTCATCGCCATCCAGCTTCCGGACGGCGCTTCGCGGAACCGGACCGATGCGGTGGTCGAGCGGGTCGAGGGCATCCTGCGGAAGGAGCCGGCGGTGCGGGCGTTCTCCGGCCTGGTCGGCTTCAACCTGCTCGCGCAGGCCAATCAGGCCAACGGCGCCACGATCTTCGTGCTGCTCGAGCCCTGGGATGAGCGCGACGGCGACAACAGCGTGGACGCGATCCTCGGTCGCGTGAACGGGCAGCTCTTCGGGATGAAGGACGCGCTGGCGTTCGGCTTCAACTTCCCCGAGATCCCGGGCCTCGGCACCACGGCGGGACTGGAGCTCAACCTGCAGGCGCGGAGCGGCCAGAGCGTGCCGACCTTCGCGCGGCAGGTGGAGGAGGTGCTGGCGGCGATGAACCAGCTGCCCGAAACCCCGGGCGCGGCCACGACCTTCAGGGCCAACGTGCCCCAGGTCTTCGTGCACGTGGACCGGGAGACCGCGAAGGCCCGCGGCGTGGAGCTGGACGAGCTCTTCGCCACCCTTCAGGCGATGCTGTCGTCGCTCTACATCAACGACTTCAACCTGTTCGGCCGGACCTATCGGGTGCAGGCCGAGGCCCAGCCGCGCTTCCGGCAGAGCCCCGAGGACATCGGGCGGCTGTACGTGCGCGCGGAGGGCTCGGAGATGATCCCCCTGTCGGCGCTCACCCGCACCGAGTTCCGCGGCGCGCCCAGCGTGCTGAGCCGATTCAACGGCTTCCCCTCGGCTCTGGTGACGTCCACCGCGCCGCCGGGGGTCAGCTCGGGTCAGCAGCTCGACGCCGTCGAGGGCCTGCTCGCCGGCTTCGCCGACCAGGGCGTCGGCTACGCCTACAGCGGCCAGTCCTACCAGGAGCGCGCCTCGAGCGGGGAGGCCGGGCTGGTCTTCGTGCTCGGCCTGGTGCTCGTGTTCCTGGTGCTCGCGGCCCAATACGAGAGCTGGTCCATCCCCTTCGCGGTCATCCTCGGCATTCCCTTCGGGGTGTTGGGCGCGTTCCTCGGCGTTTGGCTCCGCGGCATACCGAGCGACATCTACTTCCAGGTGGGATTGATCACCGTGGTCGGCCTGGCCGCCAAGAACGCGATCCTGATCGTGGAGTTCGCCAACGAGCTCCGGGCCCGCGGGCTGAGCGTCCGGGAGGCGGCCTCGGAGGCGGCGCGGGAGCGGTTCCGCCCGATTCTGATGACCTCGTTCGCGTTCATCTTCGGCGTCGCGCCGCTGATGTTCGCGAGCGGCGCCGGCGCGGCGAGCCGGCACTCCCTGGGCACCGGCGTCTTCTCCGGCATGCTCACCGCCACCACCGTCGGCATCTTCTTCATTCCGCTCTTCTTCGCCGTCATCCGGGGGGTCACCGAGCGCCTGAGCCGGCGCACCGAGGGCACCGTGCCCGCTCCGGCGGAGGAGGGCGCGTGAGCGGGCTGTGGCCGGCCGGGAAGCGGCCGCGCGAGCAGCGGCCGAGCGGGCAGCGGCGAGAGGGCGCACCCCGGCTATGGAGGCAGCCGACGCTCGTGGCCGCGGGGCTTCTCCTGGTATGGATGGCCTCGGGCTGTGCGGTAGGTCCGTCCTACCAGGAGCCGACGATCGCACCCGAGGGCGCGGCGGTGGGCCTCTCTCCCCGCCCGGACTCGATTCGCGCGTTCTACGACTCGCTCGCCGCGGCCGACACGGCGGCTGCGGCCCCTGCGATGCTCGAGCCCGACTCCGCCGACCTGGCCTGGCTCGCGGTGCTGAAGGATTCCACCCTGCTGCGCCTGGTGAATCTCGCGGTGCGGGAGAACCGGGACGTGCAGACCGCCGTGGCGCGCATCCGCGAGTTCCGGGCGCAGGTCGGGGTCGCCCGGTCGGGGCTCTTCCCCGAGCTGTCGGCCAACGCGGCGGCCAGCACCAACCAGGTGGCCCTGGGCGCGTTCGAGCCGGTGGCATTCGACGCCTTCAGGGTCACGGCCGACGTGCAGTGGGAGCTGGACTTCTGGGGGCGCATCCGCCGGGGCGTACAGGCGGCGCGGGCCGACCTTCAGGGGGAAGAGGCGTTCTACCGGTCCACGCTGCTCACCCTGGTGAGCGACGTCTCCAACGCCTACCTGGAGCTGCTGGAGCTGGCCCAGGAAGAGGAGATCGCGGAGCGGACGCTCGCCTCGCGACGCGCGACGCTGGAGCTGGCGCGGAGCCGGTTCGAGAGCGGCGTCATCTCGGAGCTCGACGTCCACCAGTTCGAGAGCGAGGTCGCGGTGCCGGCGGCGTCGCTGGCCCAGGCGCGGCGGCTGCGCTCGCAGCGGGAGCACGAGCTCGCCGCGCTGGTGGGCAGGATGCCGTTCACCATCCCGGCGACCGCGAGCCTGGCCGAGGCGGTGGAGGCGGTCGAAGTGCCGGATTCCCTGCCCGCGGTGCTCCTGGCTCGTCGGCCGGACGTGCGTGCGGCGGAGCGGGCCTTCGCGGCGTCGGTGGCCCGGGTGGGCATCGCCCAGGCGTCGCGGCTGCCGCTCGTCAGTATTACCGGGTATTACGGGAGCCAGTCACCCACGGCGGACGATCTCTTCAAGAGCTCGGCCGAGGTCTACCAGCTCCAGGCCGGCGTCTCCGTCCCGCTCTTCACGGGGGGCCGCCTCGCCAACCAGGCCCGCGCCGCCGGCGCACGCGCGGAGCAGGCCCGGCTCCAGTTCGAGCAGACCGTGCTGCAGGCGTTCCGCGAGGCGAGCGACGCGCTCGTCGCGGTGCGCACCGCGCGCGACCAGCGGGTGGCGCAGCAGAGCCAGGTCGTCGCACTGCGCAAGGCGGTGGAGCTTGCCGAGATCCGCTATCGGGGCGGGGTGGCGAGCTACCTGGAGGTGCTCGACGCCCAGCGCCAGCTGTTCTCGGCCGAGCTGGGGCTCAGTCAAACCCAGCTGCTGGAGCTGAGCTCGGTGGTGGGGCTGTACCGCGCGCTGGGGGGCAGCTGGACGACCGCGACGCAGGTCGGGCAGGAATAGCCGCGGGGGGTCGGCCTACCGGGCCACCTTCTCCACGATGCGGTACATGAACTCCACCCCGAACCGCAGATTCTCCACCGTCACCCGCTCGTCGTTTCCGTGCACCGTCCGCGCATCCACCTCGCTCAGGCGAAACGGGCTGATCCCGTACGCGCTGATGCCGATCGCGCGGTAGTAGTAGCTGTCGGTGTAGCCCGCCAGCATGGGCGTGGTGATGAGGGCCCCGGGCTCCATCGCCTGCACGGCCTCCCGGATCGCCTCGATCATCGGCCCGTCCAGCGGCGAGGTGGTGGCCTGGCGCTCGGGGCGGAGCGGTGTGATCTCCACCGAGGAGTCGGCGATCACCCGCCGGAGCTCGCGGACGAAATCGGCCGGCCGCTCGCCCGGGAGCAGCCGCACGTCCAGCTCCGCGCTCGCCTCGGGCGGGATCACGTTGGTCTTGTCCGATCCCCGGAGCACGGTGATGCTGACCGTGTTCCTGAGGATGGCATCGTAGTAGAGGTTCGAGGTGAAGTAGCGTACCCCGGCCGAATCGCGAAGCGCCGCCGCGGGATCGGCCAGCCAGCGCCGCTTCCTCGGGTCGGTCTCCCGGGTCGCGAGATCCCTGAAGTACCGCTCGGCCGGCGGCGTCAGCTTGATCGGCGTCCGGTACGCCGCGATCCGGCCCAGCGCCCGTGAGACCCGGGCCGCGGCGTTGTCGGGCCTGGGAATGGACCCGTGGCCCGGCGAGCCCCGGGCGCTGATCCTCAGCCAGTACGGCACCTTCTCCGTCACCCCCACGCCGTAATATTCGGTCAGCCCCTCTGGCCCCAGGCGGTTGTGGCCGCCCTCGTTCAGCAGGAACTCGGCGTTCCGCAGCAGCTCCCGCTTCTCCCGGGCGAACCATTCGGCCCCGGTGGAGCCGGTCTCCTCGTCCGCGTTGGCCACGAGGATGACGTCACGGGAGAGCGGCACCCCGCGACGCTTGAGCGCGATCATCGTCATCAGCTCGACGACGGCGGTCCCCTTCATGTCCAGCGCGCCGCGCCCCCACACCGCGCCGTGCTTCCGCTCGCCCGACCAGGGATCCACCTGCCAGGCGCTGTCGGTCGCGGGAACCACGTCGATGTGGCTCAGCAGCACGATGGGCCGCTTGGAGCCGTTCCCCGGCAGTCGTGCGTACAGGTTGCCCCGGCCCGGCGAAGACTCGAAGATCTCCGCCCGGATGCCTTCCCGGGCGAGCACCCGCTGCAGCCACTTCGCCCCGTCGCTCTCGTTGCCCGGCGGATTGACCGTCCGGATCCGGATGTACTCCGACAGCCGCTCCGCGGCCTCGAAGCCGAGAGCGTCGAAGTCGGGGGCGCCGGCCTGCTGGCCGTGCACGACGGCGGGAAGGAGGCCGATGAGCATGGCCCACAACACCACCCCGCGTCTCATCCCGAGCCATCCGGATACGCCGACTCCCGCGCCCACTTGAAGAACAGCACCCCGATGGCGAGGAACATCCAGAGGTTCCCCGGCACCCACATCAACAGCCCCCCGAGCTGCTGGTCGGCCAGCGGAGTCAGGCCCCACGTACGCGGGGCCGCGGAGTACCAGGGGTAGAGCACGTCGTCCGACAGCGTGATCATGGCCGCCACGACCTGCATCGGGATCCCGACCAGAAAGAGGTAGAGCATTCCCGTGCCGTACGGAAGGCGGGGCAGCTCGGGCACGGGGCTCATCACCGGCCACCAGAAGATCGTCGCCGCGACGATGAACATGAGGTGGGTCGCGATGTGCACGTCGTGGCTCCGCATCATCAGCTCGTAGAACGGCGTCAGGTGCCACACGGCGATCGTGGCCGTGTACAGCATCGCCGCCACCACGGGTTTGGTGAGAGCCCGAGCCAGGGTGCGTACGCGCGGATACTTAAGGAGCGGCGACAGCAGCCAGCCGGGGAGCCCCGCGATCAGCAGCGGCGGCAGGAGCAGGGTGAGCAGCAGGTGCTGCACCATGTGAGCCGAGAAGAGGTAGTAGTCGCTCAGGTCGTGCATCGGCCCGTTGAGCGAGACCAGGAGGACCAGCAGGCCGGCACAGAACGAGGCCACCTGCCAGCGCGCGGCGGGCGGGCCCAGGGCGTAGCGGCGCCGCAGCGGGCCGATGCCCCAAAAGTACAAGGCACCGAGGAGCCCGGTGCCTATCAGAACGCTGGGGTGGAGCGACCAAGCCAACTCGTACGGTCCCATCGGCCGCGCCCGCTCGTCCACCAGGAGGACGAGGGGCAGCGGCATCAGCCCGATCGCGCGAACGCCCAATGGTAGGCCTGCAGGAGGATGAGCGACACGATGATGACGGCCGCGATGATGAGCGGGAAGACGAAGACGCCGCTGAAGAGCTTGCTGTCGTTCTTCAGGTGCATGTAGTACATCGCCACCAGCGCGAACTTCACGGCGGAGAGCAGCAGCAGGATCGGGATGAAGAAAGGCTCGATCTGCCGGGCGAACTCGCCCGCGCCCGCCCCGAACGTCATCTCGTACAGGCCGACCTCGAGCGCCGTGAGGACGAAGAGGAACAGCCCGATCTTGGCGTAAGTGCCCGGCGTCGGGTGATCGTGCTCCTCATCCGGGGCGTGCGCGGGAACGTGCGCGCTCATGGTTCGGTCCTCACCTGATCAGGTAGACGACGGGGAAGATGATGATCCACACCACGTCCACGAAGTGCCAGTAGAGCGCCGCGAGCTCCAGATTGACCGCCCTCCTCGGCGTCAGCTGACCACGGATGGCCAGCACGAACATGGTGAGCAGCCAGATGACCCCGATCGTCACGTGGGTGCCGTGGAAGCCCGTGAGCACGAAGAAGCTCGCCCCGAACATGTTGCGCGAGAGCGTGAGCCCCTTGTGGAAGAAGTGGGTGAACTCGTACACCTGCATGCCCACGAAGAAGATGCCGCAGAAGAGCGTGGCGCCGAGCCAGCCCAGCAGCATCTTGCGGTTGCCCCGCTGCGCGCCGTTGAGCGCCAGCACGATGAAGAGCGAGCTGAAGAGCAGCAGGGCGGTGCCGACCGTCACCAGCGGGATCTCGATGATGGGTTCCATCACCTGACCGGTGGCGGGATCGGTCCACGGCTCGTGAGGCAAGGGCCCCACCAGGTTCTTGCCCTTGTTCACCAGGTAGTTCGAGATCAGCGTGGCGAAGAACATGCACTCGGACCCGATGAAGGTCCAAATCGCCAGCTTCCGGCTGTCGAGCCCGGTGGAGGTCTCCAGGGCGTGGGCGTGATCGGTCACCTCAGTGGCCTCCGTGCGACGGCGTGCTGAACTCCGAGTATCCCTTCTCGAACAGCCAGTTGTACAGCCCGAAGAACAGCAGCGACACCGCCGCGAGGATGCCCCACGGGCCCCACTTGGGCGACATCATGATCCCGAGGAACACGCCGGTTACACCGAGCGCCGTCACCAGCGGCCAGTAGGACGGGTTGGGCATGTGGATGCCCGCGCCGTTGCCGGCGACCGGCTCGGGCAGGCGCCCCCCGCGCTTCCGCTTCTCCTCCCACAGTGGGTCCCGCCCGGCCACCGTGGGCGAACGCTCGAAGTTCCACTCGGGCGGCGGAGAGGGAATGGCCCATTCCAGCGTGGCGCCGTTCCACGGATCAGCCGGCGCGTTTCGCGGCTTGCGTGCGGTCTTGTAGATGTTCCAGAGGAACACCCAGAATGCCGCCATGAGGATGAACGACCCCACCGTCTCGACCTGGTTCAGCGTCTCGAGCCCGAGCTCCGCCGGATAGGTGTACGTCCGACGGGGCATCCCGTTGAGTCCGACGAAGTGCATCGGAAAGAAGGTCAGGTTGAACCCGATCAGCATCAGCCAGAAGTGGAGCTTGCCCAGCCGCTCGTCCAGCATGCGCCCGAACATCTTGGGCCACCAGTAGTAGGCCCCGGCCGTGAGCGCGAAGATGCTGCCGCCGAAGAGCACGTAGTGGAAGTGCGCCACGATGAAGTAGGTGTCGTTCTGCTGCAGGTCCGCCGGCGGCGACGAGTGCATGACCCCCGAGAGCCCGCCGATGATGAACATCGCGATGAACCCGATCGCGAAGTACATCGGCGTGCGGAACTGGAGCGAGCCGAACCACATCGTCCCCAGCCAGTTGAAGATCTTCACGCCGGTGGGGATGGCGATCAGCATGGTGGACAGCGCGAAGAAGGTGTCGGCGATCGGGCCCATGCCGGTCGTGAACATGTGGTGGCTCCACACGCCGAACCCGAGGAAGGCGATGAACACGCCGGAGAACACCATCGCCGCGTACCCGAACAGCGGCTTGCGGGAGAAGACCGGGAGCACCTCGGACACGATGCCGAACGCCGGCAGGATGAGGATGTAGACCTCGGGATGTCCGAAGATCCAGAAGAAGTGCTGCCAGAGGAGCGGGTCGCCCCCGCCGGTCGGGACGAAGAAATGGGTGCCGAAGAACCGATCGAACATCAGCAGGATGAGCGCGACGGCGATGACCGGGAAGGCCAGCAGCAGCAGGACCTGGGTGATGAAGCTCATCCAGACGAACATCGGCATCCGCATCATCGTCATGCCCGGCGCGCGCAGGTTGATGATGGTGACGAAGAAGTTCACCGCGGCGGCCAGGGAGGCCACGCCCAGCACCTGGAGGCCCATGTTCCAGAAGTCCACGTTCGGCCCCGGCGAGAACTGGCGCGAGGTCAGGTTGGCGTACCCGTACCAGCCGGAGTCCGGGGCGGCGCCGAACAGAAAGCTGGCGTTGAGGTACAGCCCGCCGAACAGGAACACCCAGTAGCTGAACGCGTTGAGCCGGGGGAAGGCCACGTCTCGCGCGCCGATCATGAGCGGGATGAGATAGTTGAAGAACATCGAGCTCAGCGGCATGATCGCGAGGAAGATCATGGTCGTGCCGTGCATCGTGAACAGCTGATTGTACGTGTCGGGGTCGATGAAGTTGTTGTCCGGCCTCGCGAGCTGAACCCGGATGATCAGCGCCTCCAGGCCCCCCAGCAGGAAGAAGAAGAAGGCGGTGGCGCCGTAGAGGATCCCGATCCGCTTGTGGTCCACCGTCGTGATCCAGCTCCACAGCCCGGTCTTCTCAGGATGGGCGGCCTGGACGCGTTGCTGGTCGAGGGCAGTCGTTGCCATGTCCAAATCCGGTTATTGGTGTGCGCGGAGGTAGGCCCTGAGCGCCCGGGCCTCTTCCACCGTGACGCCGAGGTTCGGCATCAGGACCCCCTTCTTGACCGCCTGCGGCTCGCGGATCCAGCGCTCCAGATTCTCGTCGGTGTTCGGCAGCCATCCCGCGGCGATGTACGCCCGCGACCCGACGTTCGCCAGGTTGGGGCCGATGAGGCCCTTGGGGGCCCCCACCGCCTGCAGCGAGTGGCATCCGATGCATCCCTTGGTCAGGAACAGCTTCTCGCCCGCGGCGTACTCGGCGCTCCGGGCTGGCGGGGCCGCCGCGGACGTGTCCTGCGCCGGCGCCTGCGCGGGGCCCTGCACCCCGGCCGCGGCGCTGGCGCCCACACTCGCGACACGCAGCGAGCCCCCCGCGGGCGCGACCGCCG
>DATABZ010000236.1:0-2856 GCA_036259315.1 Gemmatimonadales bacterium
CCAGGCGGATCGCCCGATCGGTCGCCCCGAGCAGCAGCGCCCCCGCGTCCGAGGTGACCGCGCCGCCGTCGAACCCGGCCACCACCGCCCGGCCTTCGACGCGTGCAAACTCGAACAGCTCCGCGCTACACTCCGTCGGCAGCGGGGGTCTCCTCCGTCTCGGCTCAAGTCTTTGTCGCAGAAGCACTTTCGCCGATTCAGAGCCCCGATGCACCTACCCCTCGTGAGAAATGCCGGCTGAGGCGGCTGGGTAGTCCGGCCGCGGCGGTACCAAAGTGTACCGGGGCAGTGCCTTCTTCGGGCTCGTGCGGAACGGGCCGGAGAGGGCGGGGATGTTCTCGGTGGAGCTCTACGGACGGGTTCGCCACGCCTGCCAGATCGAGGGGCTGAGCGTGCGCGAAGCAGCCAGGCGCTTCGGCATTCACCGCGACACCGTGCGCAAGATGCTGGCCTTCTCGGTGCCGCCGGGCTACCGGCGCAGGAAGCCGGCTTCCCGCCCCAAGCTCGATGCCTTCACCGCGATCATCGACGCCATCCTGGCGGCGGATCGGACCTCGCCGCCGAAGCAGCGGCACACCGCCAAGCGCATCCTCGAGCGCCTGCGCGCTGAGCACGGCTATGCCGGCGGCTACACGACCGTGAAGGACTATGTGCGCGAGCGTCGTGCCCGCGCGCAGGAGATGTTCGTCCCCCTCGCGCACCCGCCCGGCCACGCCCAGGCCGATTTCGGCGAGGCGGTCGCCGTGATCGGGGGCGTGGAGCAGAAAATCCACTTCTTCTGCCTCGACCTGCCGCACTCGGATGCCCGCTTCGTCAAGGCCTACCCGGCCGAGCGGATGGAGGCCCTCCTTGATGGCCACAACGCCGCGTTCGCCTTCTTCGGCGGCGTGCCCCGGTCCATCCTCTACGACAACACCAAGCTGGCGGTCGCGCGCATCCTCGGCGACGACACGCGCCAGCGTACCCGCGCCTTCGCCGAGCTGCAGTCGCACTACCTGTTCCGGGATCGCTTCGGCCGGCCCGGCAAGGGCAACGAGAAGGGCAAGGTCGAGGGCATGGTCGGCTATGCCCGGCGCAACTTCCTGGTGCCGGTCCCGGTCGTGCCCGGCTTCGCCGCGCTCAACGCGCACCTCGAGCAGCGCTGCCTCGATCGGCTCGATCACCGCGTCCGCGGCCATGCCGAGAGCATCGGCGAGCGCCTGGTGCGTGATCTTGCTGCCCTGCAGCCGCGCCCGCCTGTGGCTTACGAGGCCTGCGAGCGCAAAGCCGCCCGGGTCTCGGCGCTCTCACTCGTACGTTACGACCGCAATGACTACTCGGTGCCGAGCGCCTACGGCCACCGCCCGGTGCTGGTGAAGGGCTATGTCGATGAGGTCGTGATCGCCTGCGGGGCCGAGGTCATCGCCCGGCATCCGCGCTCCTACGCGCGCGAGGACTTCATCTTCGATCCCCTGCACTACCTCGCTCTGCTGGAGCAGAAGATCGGTGCCCTCGATCAGGCCGCCCCCCTGCAGGGCTGGGCTCCGCCCGGTGAGTTCGCGACCTTGCGTCGCCTCTTGGAGGTGCGCCTGGGCAAGAACGGCAAGCGGGAGTACGTGCAGGTCCTGCGCCTGCTGGAGACGTTCCGGCTCGACGACGTCCAGGCCGCCGTGCGCGAGGCGCTCCGACTGGGGGCGATCGGCTTCGATGCGGTGAAGCATCTGGTGCTGTGCCGGATCGAGCGGCGGCCGCCGAAGCTGGATCTGGCGGCCTACCCCTATCTGCCGCGGGTGGCGGTCGCAACCACGTCGGCTAAGGCCTACATGGCCCTGCTCCGCGGCAGGACAGCATGAGCGAGCGACCGCAGGTGCTGCTCGTGCATCATCTGAAGGCGCTGAAGCTGCCGACCTTCCTGCGCGAGTACGACAAGCTGGCCCGGCAATGCGCGGCCGAGGGCGTCGACCACACCGGCTACCTGCTGCGCCTCGCCGAGCTGGAGCTGTTGGATCGCGAGCGGCGGCTGGTGGAGCGGCGCATCCGCCAGGCCCACTTCCCGGCCGTGAAGAGCCTGGAGAGCTTCGACTTCGCCGCGATCCCCGCGCTCAACAAGATGCTGGTTCTGGAGCTCGCGCGCTGCGACTACGTCGCGCGGCGGGAGAACGTGATCGCGCTCGGACCTTCTGGCACCGGTAAGACCCATATCGCCCTGGGGCTCGGGCTCGCCGCCTGTCAGAGGGGCCTCTCGGTCGGCTTCACCACGGCAGCGGCTCTAGCTCACGAGCTGATGGAGGCCCGGGACGAGCGGCGGCTCCTGCGCCTGCAGAAGCAGCTGGCCGGCTATAAGCTGCTGCTCATCGACGAGCTGGGCTATGTGCCGCTGTCGACCACCGGGGCGGAGCTGCTGTTCGAGGTCTTCAGCCAGCGCTACGAGCGGGGCTCGATCCTGGTCACCAGCAATCTGCCCTTCGACGAGTGGACGAGCGTCTTCGGCTCGGAGCGGCTCACGGGAGCCCTGCTCGACCGGCTCACGCACCATGTCCACATCCTTGAGCTGAACGGCGAGAGCTATCGCCTGAAGGCCAGCCGGCAACGCCGGCAGGGCGGAGCCGGCATCACCACCGCGGCCGGCTGACGCGACAAGCATCAGGGCCGCTGCAGGGGCCCTGATGCTTCAACCGACTGGTACACTTTTGCTCCGCCCCGCCGGTACACATTCACTCCGCCCTTTACAGAGTATCACCGGAGGGGCCAAGGCGGGGCCCAGCCTTACTGGAGCGGCGCCAAGGGGCCGTCCCCCGGTGTTGTTGTACTGTTCGTTGTCGGTGCCGCTACGCCGAAGTCCGAACGCCCGCCGCGGCGTTCATCGCGGCCTTCTGC
>DATABZ010000237.1:0-5668 GCA_036259315.1 Gemmatimonadales bacterium
GTCGGGCACCCGCTCCGTGATCTCGGCCGTCATGCCGGGGCTGGTGCCCCAGGTGACCTGCGGTCCCAGCGCGGCGGCATCGATCACGACGGTGCGATCGAAACCCGCATCGGGATCGCTGCGCAGCCCACGCCACCGCTCCACCGCACGCGTCCACGCCTCGCCCCGTGGCGAGCGGGGCCGAGCCTCGAGGAACTCGAAGGTGGTGTCGTCCGGAGCGATCATGCCGGCTCGCGCGCCGGCCTCGATGGACATGTTGCAGACCGTCATCCGCCCTTCCATCGGGAGCGCGCGGATCGCCTCGCCGGTGTACTCCAGCACGTAGCCGGTGCCGCCCGCCGTGCCGATGCGGCGAATGAGCGCGAGGATCAGATCCTTGGCCCCCACTCCGGGCCGGGGGATGCCGGTGAAGCGTACCTCCATGGTCCGCGGGCGCACCTGCACGATGCACTGGGTCGCGAGCACGTGCTCCACCTCGCTGGTCCCGATCCCGAAGGCCAGCGCGCCGAATGCTCCGTGGGTCGAGGTGTGCGAGTCGCCGCAGACGATGAGCGAGCCGGGACGCGTCACCCCCAGCTCGGGACCGATCACGTGCACGATGCCCTGGTCGGGCGAATCCAGATCGTGCAGCTCGATCCCGGCCTCCCGCGCGTTGTGCGCCAGGGTGGCGAGCTGTCGAGCCGCGATCTCGTCCACGATCGGCAGCCGGCGGTCGCCAGTGGGGACGTTGTGGTCCACCGTGGCCAGCGTCAGGTCCGGCCGGCGGACCCGCCGTCCCGCCAGGCGGAGCCCCTCGAAGGCCTGGGGAGAAGTGACTTCGTGGATCAGGTGCAGGTCCACGTAGAGCAGGGCCGGTCCGTCGTCCCGCTCGGCACCCCCCAGGCGGGACGTGACGACGTGCGCGTCCCAGATCTTGTCGAAGAGCGTGGCCATCAGCGGGAGAGCGGGGCCGCCGGCCTGCGCATGGACGGCTCCCGGGGAGCCGCACCTTCCGTGGCCTTCCCCTCCTCGGCCCAGGGCATCATCGCCCGCAGCTTGCTGCCCACCTGCTCGATCACGTGGTCGCGGTCCTCCTGCCGGAGCCGCTCGAAGTTCGGCCTGCCGGCGCGGTTCTCCTCCAGCCACTCGCGCGCGAACGAGCCGTCCTGCACCTCCGCCAGGATCCGCCGCATCTCGGCGCGGGTCTCCTCGGTGATGAGTCGGGGCCCCCGGGTGTAGTCCCCGTACTCAGCCGTGTCGCTGATCGAGTGCCGCATGAACTGCATCCCGCCCCGATACATGAGGTCCACGATGAGCTTGAGCTCGTGGAGGCACTCGAAGTACGCCATCTCGGGGCGGTAGCCGGCCGCGGTGAGCGTCTCGAACCCCGCTTTGACCAGCGCCGTCACACCGCCGCAGAGCACCGCCTGCTCGCCGAAGAGATCGGTCTCGGTCTCCTCGCGAAACGAGGTCTCGATCACGCCCGCACGGGTGCAGCCGATGCCCGCCGCGTAGGCGAGCGCGTTGGCGAGGGCCTCGCCCGAGGCATCCTGGTGTACGGCGACGAGCCCCGGCACGCCGCGGCCGGCCTCGAACTCGCTCCGCACCAGGTGCCCGGGTGACTTGGGCGCGACCAGGGACACGTCGACACCGGCCGGCGGCACGATCTCGCCGTAATGGATGTTGAACCCGTGGGCGAACATCAGTGTCTTGCCCCGGCCGAGCCCCGCGAGCACGTCGCGCTCGTAGATGGCCCGGGCATCCTGATCGGGCACCAGCATCATGATCGTGTCCGCGGCGCCCGCCGCAGCCGCGACCGGCCGGACGTCGAGCCCCGCCGCTCTGGCCCGCTCGGCCGAGGCGCTCCCGGCCCGCAGGCCCACGATCACCCTGGCGCCGCTGTCGCGCAGGTTGAGCGCGTGCGCATGCCCCTGGCTGCCGTAGCCGACGATGGCGAAGGTGCGCCCGTCGAGCCGGCTCCGGTCGGTGTCGGCGTCGTAGTAGACCCGTACGGATTCGCTCATCTCGCTCCCGCTTCCACTTGAGGGTGGGTGCCGAACCGCAGCTCCGCGGCGCCGGACTCCATCGCCACCGCCCCGCTGCGCGCCACTTCGATGATCTCGAACCGCTCCAGCGCGCGCAGCCCGGAGAGGACGAAGGCCTCCGAGCCGGTCAGCTCGACCACGACGGCCTCGGCGGACTCCTCTACGACCGCTCCGCGGTAGAGCTGCACCACGTCGAGCAGCTCGGCGTAGCGGTCCGCGGCGAACCGAAGCCTGATCAGGGCCAGCTCGCGCGTCACGGCCTCCCCCTGGGGAATGGCCGCGGCCTCGCGAACCCCGATGACCTTCTGCAAGTGCTGCACGGCGCGCTCCGCGCCCGCTTCGTCGGATTGCATCATGATGGTGAGCCTCGAGACACCCGGCGCATCGGTCGGTCCCACCGACAGGCTGCGCACGGGGAAGTTTCGCCGCCGGATCAGCCCGACGACGCGATTCAACGTGATGAGCCGGTCCTCCAGCAGGACCGTGATCGCTCGCGCTCCACTCATACCGGCACGAGGCGAGGGGCGGGTGGCTCGCCCTCGATCGGCTCGGAGAGCGACGCGCCCGGCGGAATCATGGGGAAGACGTTGGCCTCCTGCTCGATGAGGAACTCGAGCAGCGCCGGGCCCGGCCGGGCGGTCGCCTCGCGGACCGCGTCGTCCACCTCGTCGCCGCACTCCACCCGACGGCCGAAGATCCCGTAGGCCTCCGCGAGCCGGACGTAGTCGGGACTCCAGATCGGGGTCGCCGAGTAGCGGCGACCGTGGAAGAACTGTTGCCACTGCCGCACCATCCCGAGATAGCCGTTGTTGAACACGGCCATCTTCACCGGGATGCCCTCCTGCACCATCGTGGCGATCTCCTGCATGTTCATCTGGAACCCGCCGTCGCCCGAGATCGCCCAGACCGGCTCGTCCGGCCGCGCCAGCGCGGCGCCCATCGCGGCCGGCACCGCGAACCCCATGGTGCCGAGCCCACCGGAGGTGATGTGCGTATTGGGGCGGCGGTACGGGTAGAGCTTGGCCACCCACATCTGGTGCTGCCCCACGTCGGAGACGATGGTGCAGCGGCCGTCCGCGGCCCGGTCGATCGCGGCCAGGATGCCCGCGGGTGAGAGGTCGCCGCGAAAACTCTCCTGCCGCTCGCGCCGAAAGCCGGCGATCTCGGCGCGCCAGGCCTCGCAGTCGCGCGGGGCGACGGCCGCGAGCAGCTCACCGAGGATCTCCCGCGCGTCGCCAACCAGCGCCACCTCGGTCGGGACGTTCTTTCCGATCTCCGAGGGATCCAGCTCCACGTGGATCACCTTGGCCCCTCGGGCGAAGGCGGCGAGGTTCCCCGTCACCCGGTCGTCGAACCGGAGGCCCACCCCGAGAATCAGGTCGGCCTGCTGGATCGCGCGGTTGACGTGCACCTCGCCGTGCATCCCTGGCATGCCGAGGTGCAGCGGGTGCGACTCGGAGAAGCCGCTGATGCCGAGCAGGGTCGTGATCACCGGGATGCCGGTGCGCTCGGCCAGGAGGCGCAGCTCCTCGTAGGCGCCGGACAGGATGATCCCGTGCCCCGCCATGATCAGCGGGCGCTCGGCGTGGGCGAGGAGGCGGACGGCTTCGCCGATGGCGGCGGAACGACGGAACGGCGGAACGGCGGAAGGTGCCGCCTCATGCGCCTCCGGCGCCCCGTCCCACGCCGCCTTCGCCTGCTGCACGTCCTTCGGAATATCCACCAGCACCGGGCCCGGGCGGCCTTCGGTCGCGACGGCCAAGGCTTCGCGCACCGCGTCCGCCAGGTCCTCCACGTCCTCCACCAGGATGCTGTGCTTCGTGATCGGCTGGGTGATCCCGATGATGTCGGTCTCCTGGAACGCGTCGCGTCCGATCATCGGTCGCGCCACCTGCCCGGTGATCGCCACCACCGGGGTGCTGTCCATGTGCGCCGTGGCGAGGCCGGTCACCAGGTTGGTGGCGCCGGGCCCCGAAGTGGCCACACAGACACCGGCGCGTCCCGTCGCGCGCGCGTAACCGTCGGCGGCGTGCGCTGCCGCCTGCTCGTGCCGCACCAGCACGTGCCTGAGCCCCGGATACTCGGGGAGGGCATGATAGAAAGGCATGATCGCTCCACCCGGGTACCCGAAGAGGACGTCCACGCCCTGCTCCAGGAGGACCCGGCAGAGGATCTGCGAGCCGGACAGGACCTCGGGCACGGCTACACCCCCCACAGGTACACGGAGTTGAGCGAGGTCGACTCCAGCCGGTCCGCGTGTCGCGCCTTGTTGAGCGCGTTCACCAGTGCCCGCGCGCTGGCCTCCACGATGTCGGTCGAGGCGCCGTGGCCCGAGAGGGACTTGCCGTCCACCTTGACCTGGAGAAACACCTGCCCGACGCTGTCGCGGCCCGGCGTGAGCGAGCGGAGCTGGAGACTCAGCACCTCGAGCTGCCGGCCGGTGATCTCGCTGATCGCCGTGAAGGCGGCCGCGATGGGACCGTCACCGGTCCCCCGCCCCGCCCGCTCGCCCGCCCAGGCGCCGGTCATGCGGACCTCCGCGGTGGGGCTCACACTGCCGCACACGACGCGCAGGTGGGTGAGCTGGAACTCCTCGGGGGCGTCGTGGAAGCTCTCGTGCAGGAGGGCGAGCAGGTCCTCGTCCAGGATCTCGCGCTTCCGGTCGGCCAGCTCGATGAAATCGCGGTACACCTCGTTGAGCTGCTCCTCGGTGAGATCATAGCCGAGGTCGCGGAAGCGGCGCTCCAGCCCGTGCCGTCCCGAGTGCTTGCCTAGGACCAGTGTCGAGCGGGGGATCCCCACCATCTCGGGCCGGATGATCTCGTAGGTGAGCCCGTTCTGGAGCATGCCGTGCTGGTGAATGCCGGCCTCGTGGGCAAAGGCGTTCCGTCCCACGATCGCCTTGTTGGGCTGAGGAAACACGCCGGTCAGGTACGAGAGGAGCTGACTGGTGCGGTAGATCTCCCGCGGCTCCACGTTGCAGCGGAAATCGAGGGCGGCGCCGCGCACCTGCGCGGCGATCACGATCTCCTCGAGCGCGGCGTTCCCGGCACGCTCGCCGATGCCGTTCACCGTGCACTCCACCTGCCGGGCCCCGGCGGCGATCGCGGCCAGGGAGTTGGCGACGGCCAGCCCGAGGTCGTCGTGGCAGTGCGCGCTGAGGATGACGCGCTCGGCGCCGGGCACCCGGGCGAGCACGTCGCGGAACATCGCCCCGTACTCCGCGGGCATCGCATAGCCGACGGTATCGGGCAGATTGACCGTCGTCGCCCCCTCCTCGATCGCCGCCTGCACCACGCGGCAGAGGAAGTCCGGATCGGTCCGGCTGGCATCCTCCGCGGAGAACTCGACGTCGTCGGTGAACTGGCGCGCGCGCCGCACCGCGGCCCGCGCCCGCGCGACCACCTCGTCGCGGCTGAGCCTGAGCTTCTCCCGCATGTGCAGGTCCGACGTGGAGATGAACACGTGGAGCCTCGCGCGCGCCGCCCCGCTCAGCGCCTCGCCCGCGAGATCGATGTCGCGCTCGGTGCAGCGCGCCAGCGCCGCGATCACCGGCCGCCGCACTTCGGCCGCGATCTCCCGCACGCTGCGGTAGTCCCCCTCCGATGCGGCCGGGAAGCCGGCCTCGATGATGTCCACGCCGA
>DATABZ010000238.1:0-17923 GCA_036259315.1 Gemmatimonadales bacterium
CTCCAGCGCCTTCAGCGCACTGCCCTTGATGATCGGCGTGTCGTCCCCGGGGAAGTCGTAGCTGGAGAGCAGCTCGCGCACCTCCAGCTCCACCAGCTCCAGGAGCTCGGGGTCGTCCACCATGTCCACCTTGTTCATGAAGACCACGATGTAGGGCACGTTCACCTGCTTGGCCAGCAGGATGTGCTCCCGGGTCTGCGGCATGGGGCCGTCGGCCGCACTCACCACCAGGATCGCCCCGTCCATCTGGGCCGCCCCGGTGATCATGTTCTTCACGTAGTCGGCGTGCCCCGGACAGTCCACGTGCGCGTAGTGCCGCTGGTCGCTCTCGTACTCCACGTGGGCGGTGGCGATCGTGATCCCCCGCTCCCGCTCCTCGGGCGCCTTGTCGATCTGGTCGTAGGCGGTAAACTGCGCCATCCCCTTCTTCGCCTGGATCGCCGTGATCGCCGCCGTCAGGGTCGTCTTCCCGTGATCGACGTGCCCGATCGTGCCCACGTTCACATGCGGCTTCGTCCGCTCGAATTTGGCCTTCGCCATGTCGGTCTTCCGGTGTCCGGGTTGGTGCCTGGTCTGTCTGGACGGTCGGTACCGCGCCGCCGCCCTCTTCCGCCTGTCCGCCTCAAGCTCGCGACCGGGATTGAACCGGTGACCTCATCCTTACCAAGGATGCGCTCTACCAACTGAGCTACGCGAGCGACTTACTCCGATCGTTCCGACCCCGTGCCGGGCAGCGTCACATCCCGAGTTCGCGTCCAGCGAGTTCGCGCAAGCGGGCGACGGGACTCGAACCCGCGACCCTCAGCTTGGAAGGCTGATGCTCTACCAACTGAGCTACACCCGCGAAGTGCCCCATCCCGCGAATTGGCCCGTCCATGGTGGGGGTAGGATTCGAACCTACGTAGGGCGTTAGCCCGGCAGATTTACAGTCTGCTACCATTAGCCACTCGGTCACCCCACCCAGCCTGCACGCACCCTCATCTGAGACAGAACCCCGCCGGCAACAAAGCGGGGTCCGAGCGATTCGGGTGTGGCACTGACCTTCGGCATGAGCCGAGCTGACGAGGGGAATCGAACCCCTAACCGCCTGTTTACAAAACAGGTGCTCTGCCAGTTGAGCTACGTCAGCCAAAAAGAGGCCGAACCAAGACAGACTCGTATGATAGAGGGCAAGTTGGGGCGAGTCAATGGGGTGGGAGGTGTCACTGGGGGCGGGGCACCACCTCGATCGCTCCGTCCCGACGGTCCCGAATCTCCCATCCGGCTCCCCGGAGCAAATCCCGGATCCGATCGGCCTCCGCGAAGTTCCGATCCCGCTTTTCCGCCGCCCGGACGGCCGCCCACCGGAGCGCCCAGGCCTCCGCGTCCGCCGGGTCGGGGGGCTGCACCTCCGGAGGCCGCACGGGAATGCCGTCCTCCTCGGCCACGGTCAACGCCTCGGCGCTCACGGTGCGGGCCTTGGCCGAAGGGGCCACGGCCAGCACCTCGTCCGCCAGAGACCAGGCGGCCCGGAAGCCGGGCCCGAGCCGCCGCCCCTCGTCAAGCAGCCGGTTTCCCTCGCGCACCAGCACGTGGACTGCGCCGAGCCCCTCCGGGGCGTTGAGGTCGTCGTCCAGCGCCTCGGTGAACGCGGAGCGGAACCGTGCGGCGGCGGCCAGGGCCTCGGGGTCGTCCTCCGCCTGCATGGCCAGCTCCAGGCGGTCGCGGAACGCTCCCAGCCGGGCGGAGCCCTCGCGCGCGGCGGCGAGGGCCGCGTCGCTCCAGTCGAGCTTCTGGCGGTAGTGGGTGTTGAAGAGAAGGTGCCGGACCGCCCCCGCATCGGCCCCCTGCTCCCGGAGGTCCCGGGCGGTCAGGACGTTCCCATATCGCTTCGACATCTTGGTGCCCGCCAGGTCGAGGAACTCCCCGTGCACCCAGTACCGGGCGAACTCCTCCCGGCCGGTGTAGGCGCAGCTCTGGGCGATCTCGTCCTCATGGTGCGGAAAGATCAGGTCCACCGCCCCGGCGTGAATGTCCAGGACGTCCATGCCCCACTTCCGGCGGATGAGCTCCAGTGCCATGGCGGAGCACTCGATGTGCCACCCGGGCCGGCCCCGGCCGAACGGCGCGTCCCACGCCGCGCCGACTGCCTCGTCCTCAGGCTTCGCCGCCTTCCACAGGACGAAGTCACGGGCGTCCTCTTTGGCGTACTCGTCCGCGCTCACCCGCTCGCTGGCGCCGGCCCGGAGCTCGCGCCGGTCGAGCTGCGAAAGCCTGCCGTACGCCGGGAACCGAGCGATGGCGAAATAGACCGAGCCGTCCTCTCCCCTGTAGGCGACGCCCTTCTCCAGCAGCCCCTGGATCAGCTCGATCATGGGCCCGATGTACTCGGTGGCCCTTGGCTGCTCGTGCGGCGGCCGGATGCGCAGCCAGTCGCGGTCCTCTTCGAACGCGCGGGCGAACGGATCCACGTGCTGTCGCAGCGGGACGCCCTTTCCGACCGCGGCGGCAATGGTCCGGTCGTCCACATCGGTCAGGTTCATGATATGGAAGACCTCGTACCCGCTGGCCTCGAGCCAGCGGCGCAGAAGATCCTCGAAGAGGAAGGTGCGGAAGTTCCCGATGTGCGCGTAGTTGTAGATCGTCGGACCGCAGGTGTAGAGCGACACTCGTCCCGGCACCAGTGGAACGAACGGCTCGACGCGGCGGGTGAGCGTATTGTGGAGCCGGAGGGTCATGCTCCGGCCGCTCCGGCGGCACGGAGATGGGGCGCCACCGTGGAATCCTCCACGTGGACGTAGACTTTGCGCTGCGGGAACGGGATCTCGATGCTCTCCCGGTCGAACCGCAGCTTGAGCCGCCGGCGGTACTCGCGCGCGGCGTTCCACTGCGACCCCGGCTGGGTCTTGATCAGCGAGCGGATGACGACCGCGCTGTCGCCCAGGGCCTCGATCCCCGGGACCTCGACCGGGCCGTCGAGCTGCGGCGTCCAGCCCGGATCGGTCGAGAACTGCGCCGCTTCATCCCGGACGATGGCCAGCGCCCGGTCCACGTCTTCGTCGTACGCCACCCCGACGTCCACCACCGCGCGTGACCAGCCCCGCGTCATGTTGCTGACCACCTTGATCTCGCTGTTCGGAATGACGTGCATGGTGCCCTGCAGGTCGCGCAGGACGACGACCCGCATGGTCATCTTCTCGACCACGCCGCTCTTGCCGCCCGCCTCGACCACGTCACCGATGGCGAACTGGTTCTCGAAGAGGATGAAGAACCCCGAGATGACGTCCTTGACCAGGCTCTGAGCCCCGAACGAGACCGCGAGGCCCAGAATGCCGGCGCCGGCCAGAATCGGCCCGATGTTGATGAAGACGTTGAAGGTGAGCAGCAGGGCGACTACCAGGATCACGACCCGGCCTACGCTCCGGAGCAGCTGGGAGATGGTCTTGCCCCGACGCTCCCGCAGTGTGGTGACCGCGTCGTCACCATCGTCCACGGCGGCCTCGATGCGGGCGGCCGCGATCCGTATAACCCGGTAGGCCAACCACGCCAGGACCCAGATCCCGATGACCCGAACGCCGTTCCGCACGAGCGTCTCGCCGTTGATCTCGAGGATCTGGGCGAGCCGGTTCAGGGTGTCGCCGATGCCTTGCAGCAGGGCGAGCTCAAGCGCGGTCATGGCGGGCCGGAATCACGGCCCTAACCTAGAGACCCCGCCGGGAGCGCGTCAACGCTCGGCCCTCCTTGAACGTGCATCGGCGCTCGGCCGCTCCGCTGGAGGTGCACCGGGGATCGGGAGATGTCCCGCGGCCCGCTCTGCGGGTCGGGGCCGGTACGCGATGCGCGTGGCGACCACCGGCACTCGTTCGGCGGCGCAGAGCGCCAGTGCCTCCTCGGCCGAGCCGAGGCCGAGTGGGAGCGACAGCACGCCTTCGCGGACTCGTGCGCGCGGGAAGAGGCCACGCAGTTGGGCGGGTGGCGGGAGGTACGGCGCTCCGAGCACGACCTCCAGCACTCGCCAGCGGACGAGTACTCCCGAGGACACGAGCCGGAGCGCGCCGCCGTCCCGCAGCGCGACCAGGGCGCAGCGGCGCAGGAGGTAGCCGAGGTCTTCCGAGGCGAGCAGGTGCCGAACACCGCCAGGAGTGCGGCAGCGCACCGGCATCGGGCGCGCACAACCGCGCAGCCAGACGCCGAGCACGACGCCAAGCGGCGTGATGGTGGCGAGAGAGCGGAGCGGACAGGTGGGCACGATCCGCGCGGGTGAGCCCGGGAACATGGCCCACGATCTCGTCGAGCCACCGGCCGTGCGTCATCATTCCACCCCCGCAGGGTACGCGCGCCCGCACACGGCCGCGGCGCCACGCGGTCGGCGCGGCCTAGAGCGCCTTCCGCTGCTGGAGGTATCGACTCCGCTCGTCGGCGATCGCGTCCACCAGCGGCGCGGGATCGAAGCGGACCGGGTCGGTCGCCGGCAGCCCGGTCTCCCTCTGGGCCTGCTCGCAGGCTCGCCGGGCTTCGACATCGCTGAGGTCGTAGGTGTTGAGGGAGATGCCGATCACCCGTGTGGGGTGTACCGCGGCGGCAATGGTCTCGTACAGCCGCACGTACTCGACGAGCGGTGGAATCCGGAGCCAGGCGGCCTCGCGGTAGTCTCCGATGTACTGCCGGGTGCACTGGTGGCAGAGGATCAGGGCATCGGGGCAGGACCCGTGCAGCAGGCCAAGCGTCACGCCCGAGTACCCCGGATGGTTGATGCTCCCCTGCCCCTCCACCAGCACGACGTCCGCGTTCCGGCTGCCCTCCAGGGTGAGCCACTCGGCGGCGCCCGCGATGAAGTCGGCCACTACGGCGTCGACCGCGATGCCCCAGCCCTCGATCATGATGCCGGTCTGCCCCGTGGGCACGAACCGCGTGCGGAGGCCCCGGTCGTTCAGCGTCCGGGCGAGCTGAAGCTGCGCCGTCATCTTGCCGACATTGCAGTCGGTGCCGACGGTGAGCACGACCAGCGGCTCCACTTCCTTGGCGCGTCCCGAGGCGATGGGGAGATCGGACGGCGGCCGGCGCAGGTCGTGGAGGGTGCGTCCCTTCTCGCGAGCCTTGGCCACGAGCGTGGGATCGTCCCCCAGGAAGCTGTGCAGCCCGTTCCAGATGTCGCAGCCAGCGTCGAGCGCCTCGCCCAGCCACGTGCGCCACTCCTTCGGCAGCTGCCCGCCCTTGGGGGCGATACCGATCAACACCGCCGACGGCCCCAGCAGCAGGCCCTCCCGCATCGAACCGATCACCGGGATGTTTCCACCGAACCCCAGGATCTCCTGGACCGTGCGTCCCGCGTGCTGCCGGTCGAGCACCGCGACGGTGCGCTCCGGATGGTAGCGGATGATGGAGTTGGCGGTCTTCGAGGTCATCGGTCCGAAGTCGCCGTCGGCGATGATCAGGTAGCGAGGCTGGTCCATGTCCGTCGGGGGCAAGAGGGCGGTGGAGAAATCCGAAGGCGGTGGAATATAAGAGGGACCATGCGAGCATGGTCCCCCGTTTCGTCCGCACCGGCGCAGCGGCTCAGGGTTTGCCGGTGTCGCCCTCCTCGATGACCTCGGCGTCGCGGACGTCCTCGCTCCCCCGGTTGAGCTGGCGGTTCTCGCTCTGACCGGCCTGCAGGAGGCCCATCCGCTGCTTGAGCGCGAGCAGCTGCTGATCGGAGCTGCCCTTGTACTCCAGGCTTTCGAATTGCCGGGTGAGGTAGTCACCCGAGAACTCCTCCTGAATCTCGGCAGCGGCGATCGCCTTTCGCTCGCTGGCTTCGATCTTTTCGCTCATGCGCTCGAACGACTCGAACGCGCTCCGGTCCGACATCCCCGACATCGTCTCCTGGATGCGCTGCTGGGCCTCCGCGCGCTTTGCCCGTGCGACGAGGATGTTCTTCTTCCGCTTGGCCTCCTCGATCTTGTCGTTGAGCTGCCGGAGCGACAGCTTCAGCGCCTCAGTCTCGGCCTTGTGCTTGAGCCAGGTCTCGTGCAGCTGCTGGGCGCTGTGGAGGTGCTCGTTGTACCGGCCGAGTGCCTGCTTGGCCAGGTCGTCGCGCCCCTCCTGGACCGCCAGCATCGCCCGGCGCTCCCAGTCTTCGGCCTGCTTCTTCATCGCCTCCGCATCGGACTGGAGCTTCTTCTCGTCCGCGATCGCGGAGGCGACCTGCTGCTTCGCCTTGGCCAGCTGGGACTTCATGTCCACGATCAGCTGGTTCAGCATCTTCTCCGGGTTCTCGGCCCGGGAGATGAGGTCGTTGATGTTGGAGCGAAACAGGGTCGAGAAGCGATCAAAGATTCCCATGACGGGTCACCTTTCGCGGTAGGGCGCGAGGGCGCCGAGATGCGAGGCGAGCGCCAGCGTCATCGAGTCGAAGCTCGCCTCGAACTCGCTGTAGTCGAGGTTCTCCAGCTCGAGCGTGTCGGTCAGCACCACGTGGTCGCCCTCGAGCCCGTAGGACCCGTGGACCAGGTCGCGGGCGTTGTACTCGAGGAGCTGCCGGAACAGCTCCCCGCGGCGGGGCTCGCTGGCCGGCAGCTGCATGACGCGAACCCGGAGAATAACCACCGGCGGCGCGTAATGGACGACGACCTCGGCGTCGTCGATGGTCCGCGCGAGCCAGAGGTTGGGCTCGATCTCCATGACCGTCAGGCTGCCGCCTTCGAGCCGGTCCAGGAACGACTGAATGTCCTCTCGGGTGATCATCGATCCGCTCCCCGGGAAATCTGGTCCGCTTGCCGACCCTCCGTGAGGAGGCGTTCGGCGAAATCTAGCCGCTCCTCCACCTCGACCAACCGACCCCGCAGCGCCTCGACCTCCGCGGCGGAAGCACCCTCAGCTCCCGACGTCGGTCGGCCGCGCAGGCGATCTGCTATGGCGCGGCCGATCGGGCCGGTGAAGATAGACGCCGCCGCAAGGCAGAGGGCCGCAAGTCCGATCGCGTCCGCAGCGTTCATCTCGGCCTCCCCCATCCTCGCCGGAGCCGGCTCACGGCAATTCGCCCCGCGTGGCCGCCGAGGGCGCTTCCTGGCCCCGGGTCAGCAGCCGCTCCGCGAAATCCACCCGCTCTTCCAGCTCCGCCATGCGCGGCTGCATCGCCTCCAGTTGCTGCACCCGCTCGCGCAGCGCCTCCAGCTCTCCCTGCACCGCGGCACCTGGCGCGGCGCCCTCGATCCGTCTCGCGATCGCCCTGATCAACGGCCACAGCATGGCGGCGAGGATCAGGCCGACACCGAGGAGCAGCACGACCGCGGCGACATCCTCCAGCGTCCCCGACACCGAGAGCTCGGAACCCGGTACCTGCGGCACCGGCGGGACCGGGGGCGGCTCCTGCACCAGCCTCATGGCCTCTCGCCACCCGGCAGTGCGGTGGCGGATGGGGCGCGCGCCAGCATCCGCTCCGCGAAATCGAGGCGCTCTTCGAGCTCCGCGACCCGGTTGTGCAGCTGGTCCACCTCGCCCAGGCGGTGCTGCAGCTGCTCCACCTCCGCGCGCAGGGCTGCATCTACATGACCCTTGCCCTCCAGCCGGCGGCCGAACGCGCGCATGATCGGCCACAGAATCACGGTCGTAGCCAGCAGCCCCAGGAAGACAATGATGACGACGGCGGGGGCACCCCCATTCATCATGAAGAGATTCGGATCGAACGGGGGCGCCGGGATGTCGGGCGGCAGCGGGGGCATGGGGTCCTGGATCATGAGTCCATCCCTCCTCGGCCGACCTGCTGGCGCTCCTGGCTCTGCGAGAGCAGCCGCTCCGTGAAGTCCACCCGCTCCTGCAGCTCCGAAACGTCACGCCGGAGGGCATCGACTTCCGCCAGGAGCTCCGGATCCTGCATCGGCACTGCACCGTGCGACCGAATGCGCTCGGCGATCGCCTTGCCGATCGGGCTGATGGCGAGGAGGAAGGCGGTGCCCCCTCCAAAGATGAACGTGATGGCCAGGATTCCTTCCAAGTCCATTCCTTTTGTCTCCCGGCCGGCCCCTACGAACCGGACGCGGGCCGTGTTTCAGTCCGAAACAGGGGCCACGATCAGACCAGCTCAACCGCCTCGATCGCGCCGAGGGAGACGGCAATCTCCGTGTCGTCGCTGCCCGCCGGCCGGAGGTAGACCTCGTGGGCCGTGATGTGGGTGTCCACGCTCATCGGGATACCGACCACCTCCGTCCGGTCCGTGGTGGTGATGCGGACCTTCTGCTCATGTCCACCGGCGTAGCCGAGCAGCGCGACGATGTCTTCGTAGGTCATGGGGATGCTCCGGCGGGAGTGGACTTGTGAATTTAGGCTCCGGCCCGCCAGGTCGCCATGCGCGACCGTCAGGGCCCGGCGGCGGCCCGAGCGCGGCCGGTCTCCGCAACCGCTCCCATCAGGGTGCGGTCCAGAAAGCGGGTGACCAGGTCGAAGAGGTGCGCCTGGGTGCCCTTCCCCTGGCAGATGCAGTGGGTCCGGTTGGGATACTCCATCATCTCGAACGGCCGGCCCGCGGCGACGAGGGCGTTGATCAGCATCTGGGAGTTCTGGTAGTGGACGTTGTCGTCGCCGCTGCCGTGGATGAGGAGGAGGTTCCCCCGCATTCCGTCCACGTAGCTGAGAGGAGAGCCGCGGTCGTAGCCCTCCCGGTTCTCACTGATGAGCCCGTTGAAGCGCTCGGTGTACACGTTGTCGTAGAGCGCCCAGTGGGTCACCGGCGACACCGCGACAGCGGTCCGGTACAGGTCGGGGTGCTGGAACAGCACGTTCAGCGCCATGAATGCCCCGTAGCTCCATCCCCAGATGCCCACTCGCGCCGGGTCCACGTAGGGGCGGGCGGCAAGGGCCCTCGCGGCAACGGCCTGGTCCCTGGTCTCGAGCACGCCCATCTGCCCATAGATCGCCTTCCGCCAGCGCCTGCCCAGTGGGGCCGGAGTGCCGCGGTTGTCCACGATGGCCACCAGATAGCCCTTCTGCGTCAGCATCGTGTGCCACAGGAAGGATCCGCCCCAGACGTCGTTGACCTCGGTATCCCCGGGCCCGCCGTAGACGAAGAAGAGCAGCGGGTACTTCCGGGTCGAGTCGAAATCCACCGGCTTCATCAGCACGCCGGGCATCTGGAGACCGTCCTCCGCCTTCACCCGGAACCACTCCACGGAACCGCGGCGCAGGGCAGCGACCCGCGACTTGAGCTCCTGGTTGTCCACCAGGCCCCGCACCGGTCGGTGGCTCGGTAGGCGGACCAGACGGATCACCGGCGGGGTGCCGAAGCTGGAGTACGTCTGGATCGCGTACCGGAAATTGGGGGCGACGTCGTACTTGTGGGTTCCCGATTCGCCGGTCGGGCTCAGCCGCTCGGGCGCGCCTTTCCCGTTCAGCCGGGTGCGGAACAGGTAGCGCTGGGTCGGGTTCTCCGGCGAGGCGATGTAGTACAGCCATCCGCCCTTCGGGTCGATGCCCTGGATGCTGAGCACGTCGAAGTCGCCCTTGGTGACCGGCCGCACCTTCCCGCCGTCCCGCGACACCGCGTACACGTGCTTCCAGCCGTCACGCTCGCTCACCCAGGTGAAGCTCCGGCCGCCCTCCAGCCAGACCAGGTCGTCCACCCGGTCCACCCAGGTGCTGTCCTGCTCGACCAGGATCGTGCGGACCTTCCCCGTCCTGGCATCGCCCAGCATCACCTCGTTCCGGTTCTGGAGCCGGTTGAGCCGCTGGAGAATCACCTCGTCGGACGAAGCCGCCCAGTCCATCCGCGCGATGTAGTGGTTCCGCGGATCACCCTCGATCTCGAGCCACCGGGTCGGGCCACCCGCCGCGCTCACGATGCCGACCCGGGCAGCCGAGTTGGTCTCGCCAACCTTGGGGTACTGGACCGGGATGACCTTGGAGTAGAGCGAATCGGTGTTGTTGATGAGATGGAAGTTCTTCACCGAGTCGGCGTTCAGCTGCCAGTAGGCGATGCTCTTCCCGTCCGGGCTCCACCGCCAGCCGTCGGCGTGGTAGTTCATGAGCTCCTCTTCGTACACCCAGTCGAAGGTGCCGTTGATGAGCGTACGGGAGCCGTCGGTAGTGAGCGCGGTGATGCGGCCGGTGGCCAGGTCCTCCACGTACAGGTTGTTCTCCCGAACGTAGGCCACCCTGCCCCCATCGGGGGCGAACTTGGCGAACATCAGGGTCGAGGGCTCGGCCTGAGGCCCGCCGAGCTGCCGGAGCTTGCCGCCGGTGCGGTCGAGCACCCAGTAGTCGCCCCGGGTGTTCATCCGCCAGACCGGCTTCGTATTGGTGAAGACCAGCAGCTGCTTTCCATCAGGCGACCAGGCGTAGTCCGCGATCTCGAGCGGCGCGTCCGCGCCCGGTGGCACGAGGTGACGCGCCGAGACCAGAACCTCGCGCCGCTCCGACTCGACGTCGTATCGGACGATGTCCTTGCCCCCTCCTTCGGCAGGCTCCACGGTGGTGTACGCGCTGCCGTCGCCCAGCCACTTGGACGGGCCGAACGGCTGGCTCGCGAACTCGGCGGAGCCGAAGATCCGTTGCACGGTGAGGCGCGAGGAGTCGGTCTGCTGGGCGGCCACCGGCGTGCCGGCGGTCAGCATGGCCAGGAGCACTACTGCGGAGGAGCGGGTCACGGAGAGGTCTCGAGTCGAGAGGTGGATGTTTTGGCCGCAGGAAGCATACACCATGGGCACACCATTCGGGGCGGCAGCCGCCGAGGTTTCACGGCCCTGCCGATCGTCACCCATGCCCCGCAAGGACTCGCCGCAGGAAACGGCCGGTGTGACTCTCGTCCACCCCGGCCACCTCCTCGGGGGTGCCCTCCGCCACGACCCTGCCGCCGCCGTCCCCACCTTCGGGCCCCAGGTCCACGATCCAGTCGGCGGTCTTGATGACATCGAGATTGTGTTCGATCACCACCACGCTGTTGCCCTTGTCCACCAGCCGGTGGAGCACCTCGAGCAGCAGGCGCACGTCCTCGAAGTGGAGACCCGTGGTGGGCTCGTCCAGGATGTAGAGCGTGCGCCCCGTGTCGCGCTTGGCCAGTTCGGTGGCGAGCTTCACGCGCTGCGCCTCGCCGCCCGACAGCGTGGTCGCCGCCTGCCCCAGGTGGATGTAGCCCAGCCCCACGTCGTTCAGCAGCTCGAGCTTCTCGGCGATCCGGCGCTGGTTGCTGAAGAACTCGAGGGCGTCGGCGACCGTGAGGTCGAGCACGTCCGCGATGCTCCTCCCCTTGTAGCGGACTTCGAGCGTCTCGCGATTGTAGCGCCGGCCCTTGCACACCTCGCAGGGCACGTACACGTCGGGGAGGAAGTGCATCTCGATCTTTACCAGGCCGTCGCCCTGACACGCCTCGCAGCGCCCCCCCTTCACGTTGAAGGAGAACCGACCCGGTCCGTACCCTCTCAGCTTGGCATCGGGCAGCTGGGTGAACAGCTCGCGGATCGGCGTGAAGAGCCCGGTGTAGGTGGCGGGATTGGACCGCGGGGTGCGTCCGATGGGGCTCTGGTCGATGTCGATGACTTTGTCGATCCGGTCGAGCCCCTCGATCCGCGTGTGGGCGCCGGGGATCACCTTGGCTCGATAGAAGTGGCGGGCCAGGGCGTGGTAGAGGATATCCGTGACCAGGGTGGACTTGCCCGAGCCGGACACGCCGGTGACCGCCACGAAGAGGCCGAGCGGGATGTCCACCGTCAGGTTCCTGAGGTTGTTCGCGCGCGCCCCGACCACCCGCAGTCGGTGCCCCCGGGCGGCCTGACGCCGGCCGGGTGGAATCGGCACGCGCAGCTCGGATCTCAGATAGCGGCCCGTGAGGGAGGACGGATGCTGCCGGATGGCCTCGACCGGACCCTCCGCCACGACCTCACCCCCGAATCGCCCCGCCCTGGGACCCAGGTCGATCACGTGGTCCGAGGCCTCGATGGTCTCGGCGTCGTGCTCCACCACGATGACCGTGTTGCCCAGGTCCCGAAGCCCGCGCAGCGTGCCGAGCAGCCGCTCGTTGTCCCGCTGGTGTAGGCCGATGCTGGGCTCGTCCAGGATGTAGAGGACGCCCACCAGCCGGGAGCCGATCTGGGTGGCGAGCCGGATGCGCTGGGTCTCGCCGCCCGAGAGCGAAGTGGCCCCGCGACCCAGGGTCAGATAATCGAGCCCCACGTCACGGAGGAACCGGAGTCGATCGCTCACCTCCTTCAGGATCGGCCCGGCGACCTCGGGGTCGAGCCCCTGGCGACCGTTCGAGCGGAGCGGCACCCGCTCGAAGAACTCGAGCGCGCGCTCGACCGGCAGGTCCACCACGTCACCGATGCTGCGGCCGTTCACCAGCACGGCCAGGCTCTCGGGCTTGAGCCGCTTGCCTCCACAGGTCTGACAGGGCTGTTCCACCATGAACTCCTCGAGCGTGGCGCGCACCGCATCGCTGGTGGACTCCCGGTAGCGCCGCTCCACGTTGCGGAGGATTCCCTCCCACTCGCTCTCGTACTCGCTCCGCCCGCGTGCGCCGTCGGTCTGGAACCGGAACCGGCCGGGCGCACCGTGGAGCAGCGCATGCTTGGCCGCCCCGCTGTGCTCGGCCCAGGCGGCGTTGAGGTCGAACTTGAACGCCTTGGCCAGGGTCGGCAGCACGACCTTGCGCAGGTAGCCGGACGGCTCACCCCATGGAAGGATCACGCCCTCGAGAATCGAGATGCTGGGATCGCCGAGAATCAGCTCCGCGTTGACCTCGCGGCGGGTACCGACACCGTGGCAATCCGGGCACGCGCCGAAGGGTGAGTTGAAGGAGAACTGCCTCGGCTCCAGCTCGGGCAGCGAGAGGCCGCAGACCGGACAGGCGAACCGCTCGGAGAAGACGACAGGTCGGGGAGCCGCCTGGTCGTATCTCACGACCTCGACCAGCCCGTCCGCCGTCTTGAGCGCCGTCTCGATCGAATCATTGAGCCGTCCGCGGTCGGCCGCCCGCACCACGAGCCGGTCCACCACGACGGCGATGTCGTGGTTCTGCCGCCGGTTGAGCGTGGGCACCGCACTCAGGTCGTGCGTCGCCCCGTCCACCCTGATCCGGACGAAGCCACGCTTGCGCACGTCCTCGAAGAGATCACGGAACTCGCCCTTGCGGCCGCGCACCATGGGCGCGAGGACCTCGATGCGGGTTTCCTCGGGCCAGCCGAGCACGGTCTCCGTGATCTGGGTTGCGCTCTGCCGGGTGACGGGCGTTCCGTCGTTCGGGCAATGCGGCACGCCGGCCCGGGCCCAGAGCAGCCGCAGGTAGTCGTAGATCTCGGTCACGGTGCCGACCGTGGAGCGGGGATTCTGGCCGGTGGTCTTCTGCTCGATCGAGATGGCCGGTGAAAGTCCCTCGATGGCGTCCACGTCCGGCTTCTCCATCAAGCCGAGGAACTGCCGCGCGTACGCCGACAGCGACTCGACATAGCGCCGCTGCCCCTCGGCGTAGATCGTGTCGAACGCGAGTGAGGACTTCCCCGAGCCGGACAGCCCGGTGATCACGGTCAGCTTATTGCGGGGGATGGCGACGGAGATGTTCTTGAGGTTGTGCTCACGGGCGCCACGCACCACCAGATAATCCTGAGACATAGCCCCGAAAGCTACCCGAAGCCGTTGCCGAGGGTCAACGGGTTCCGGAACATCAGCCCGGTCTCTACCATATTACGTGCGCTCATGACCATCCCGGCGTAGTCCTCGTGATCACTGTCGTGGTAGACGATCTCGCCTCGCTGCAGGTGGATGCACTATTGCGTCCTGCCGGGGAGGCGCTCGAACCGCTGACCCCCGCCGCTCGCCGGCTGGACCAGCTCGGGGGTCAGCGCTTCGCCGAGCAGCACCGCGTGACCTCTCCCCTGGAGGCGGGGGCCGCCGTGGTGACGGGCGGCGGCGACCTGGTGGCACCCTTCGTGATCCACGCCGTCATCCGCGATTCCCGCCGACCAGTCGCCACCGCCACGGTGCGCCGGGCTCTGGTGTCGGCCTGGCAGCAGGCCGGCGCGTGGGAGCTGGGCCGGGTCGCGGCGCCGCCGGTGGGTGCCGACGGCGGACTGGGCCTGGAGCAAGCCGTGGCCCTGCTGGTGGAGACCTTCCCAGGCTACGGGGCGCACCCGACCGAGCTCTGGATCGTGGTGGAGCGGCAGGAAGACCGGGAAGCAGTGGAGGCCATCCTACGGAGGTCGGCGTGATCCGGTTGAAGGAGCTGACGAAACGCTACGGCAAGTTCACGGCAGTGGACGGCATTTCGCTCGAGGTGCCTCGGGGGGAGCTCTTCGGGCTGCTGGGGCCGAACGGTGCGGGCAAGACTACCACGATGCGGATGATCGCCGGGATCCTCCAGCCGACCAGCGGCACCGTCCTCGTCGGCGGAGTCGACATGCTCACCCGGCCGCTCGAGGCCAAGGCGCGCATCGGCTTCATTCCTGACCGGCCCTTCGTCTACGACAAGCTCACCGGCGGCGAGTTCCTCCGGTTCGCCGCCGCCCTGTACAGTCAGGACGGCCCGGACGTGGAGCGCCGCATCGACGAGCTGCTGGAGATCTTCGATCTCACCGCCTGGAAGGACGAGCTGACCGAGGCGTACAGCCACGGCATGCGGCAGAAGCTGATCATCTGCGGCGCCCTGGTCCACCGGCCGGAGCTGATCGTGGTGGACGAGCCGATGGTGGGCCTCGATCCCAAGAGCGCGCGTCTTCTCAAGGACCTCTTCCGTCAGTTCGTGGATCGGGGCGGCACCGTGCTCATGAGCACGCATACCCTGGAGGTCGCCGAGGTGATGTGCGACCGCATCGCGATCGTGTTCCGGGGGAAGATCGCCGCCCAGGGCACCATGGCGGAGCTCCGGCGCCAGACCGAGTCCGACGACATGAGCCTGGAGGACCTCTTCCTCAAGCTGACGGGTGGCCACCGCGCTCACCGCCTCGACCTCGTGCTTGAGCACTGAGGTGGAGGGCGCTACCGGGCAGCCGGCCGTCTGGACCCTCCTCACTCCCAAGTGGCGGGGGGCCCTCGCACGATTCCGGCAGGAGCGGCGCGGCTCCTGGGTCAAGTTCCTGCTCCTCGCCGTCTGCGGCAGCCTGTTCTGGGCGGCCATCTTCGGCATCGCCTTCAGGGTGCTCAGCTACATCCAGCGCGTCGCCGACATCGGTGATCTCCTGGCGGGAAAAGTCCTCGGCGTCATCCTGCTGGCGCTGCACTCGATCCTCCTGCTCTCCAACGTCATCACCTCGCTCTCGACCTTCTTCCTGGCCAAGGACCTCGACCTCCTGGTGGCGGCGCCGGTAGGCTGGCTTCGGCTCTACCTGGCCAAGCTGACCGAGACCGTGGTGCACTCCTCCTGGATGGTGGCGCTCCTGGCGCTCCCGATCTTCACCGCGTACGGGATCGTCTACTCCGGAGGGCCGCTCTTTCCGCTGGTCGCGGTGGCGGCGTTCGTGCCCTTTCTGGTGCTGCCCGCCGTCTTCGGCACGATTCTCACGGTCGTGCTGGTGAACGTCTTTCCCGCACGCCGCACCCGCGAGCTCCTGGGCCTCATCGGGCTCGGCGCGCTGGTCACAGCGGTGATCCTCCTGCGGTTCATGCGGCCGGAGCAGCTCGCCCGCCCGGAGGGGTTCCAGAACTTCGTGGATTACCTGGCCGAGCTCCGCACGCCGACCAACCCGCTGCTGCCCAGCGAGTGGACGGCGGAGATGGTCATGAACTGGCTGCTCCGGGTGTCCGACCCGCAGCCGATCGCACTGCTCTGGGGCGCGGCGCTCGGCGCGATCACGATCGGCGCCCTGGTGCACCGGCGGCTCTTCCACTCGGGGTTCACCAAGGCGCAGGAGGGCGCCGAGCGGAAAGTGCGCCGGCCACTGCGCGGCCCGCTCGGCACGCTGCTCAAGAGCATGCCGGCCGCCAAGCGCGAGTTCATCTACAAGGACCTGCGGCTCTTCTTCCGGGACAACAGCCAGTGGAGCCAGCTCATCCTGCTCGGTGTGCTGCTGCTGATCTACATCTTCAACATCAAGTCCCTGCCGATCCACTCGGGCGAGCGCATCCCGTTCAGCCTGGTGATCGTGATCTCGTTCCTGAATCTCGGCCTCGCAGGGTTCGTGCTCGCCGCCGTGGCCGCGCGGTTCATCTTCCCGGCCCTGTCGCTGGAGGGGCGGCAGATGTGGCTGCTCCGCTCGAGCCCGCTGGACGCGACCGCGATGCTGTGGAGCAAGTACTGGACGGGCACCCTCCCCCTGCTGGTCGTGGCCATGGCCATCACGCTGTTGACCAACTGGCTGCTTCGGGCCGGGCCCTTCATGATGGCGGTGAGCCTGGGCACGATCCTGCTGTACACCCTCGCGGCCTGCGCGCTGGCACTCACCTTCGGCGTCTACTATCCGCAGTTCGGCACCGAGAACGCGGCGCAGATCCCCACCAGCTTCGGCGGCATCGTCTACATGATGGCGAGCCTGAGCCTGCTGGCGCTGGTCATCATGCTGGAAGCCCAACCGGTGGCGGCGCAGCTCCGGGCCCACCACCGCGGCGAGGATCTCGGGCTCACCCCCCAGCTGCTGCTCTCGGGCGCCGCCGTCATGCTGATCCTGATCACCGCTACGGTCGTTCCCCTGCGCCTCAGCGTGCAGCGGATCGAGCGCATGGAGATCGCTTCGGGCGGAGTGGAATGACGGCGGTGCGGCCGGTAGTGGATCTCTTCAGCGACACCGTCACCCGCCCGACGCCCGCGATGCGTCGAGCCATGTTCGAGGCCGAGGTGGGTGACGAGCAGCAGCTGGAGGACCCGACGGTCAACCGGCTGCAGGACACCGTGGCGGAGCTACTGGGCAAGGAGGCCGCGCTCTTCCTCCCGTCGGGCACCATGTGCAACCAGGTCGCGTTCGCCGTGCATTGCCGCGCGGGTGACGAGATCCTCCTCCACGAGACGGCGCACCCGCTGCTGTACGAGGCCGGCGGTGCCGCGGCGCTCATCGGCGCGGTCTTCCGGCCGCTGCCCGGCCCGCGCGGCATGTTCACGGCGGCGCAAGTGCGCGAAGCCGTGCGGCCGCGGGTGCACTACATGCCCCGGAGCCGGGTGGTCTCGCTGGAGCAGACCGCCAACATCGTGGGCGGGGTCTGCTGGCCGCTCGAGGAAGTCGAGGCGGTCTGCTCGGCGGCCCGAGAGGTCGGGCTGGTCCGCCACATGGACGGCGCGCGCCTCATGAACGCGGTGGTCGCGACCGGGGTCCCGGCGCGGGCCTTCGCCGGCCAGGTGGACTCCCTCTGGCTCGATCTGACGAAGGGGCTCGGCGCGCCGGTAGGCGCGGTGCTGGCGGGCTCGCGGGCGTTCGTCGAGGAGGCCTGGGTCTTCAAGCAGCGCTTCGGCGGCGCCATGCGACAGGCGGGCGTCATCGCCGCCGCCGGCCTGTACGCCCTCCAGCACCACGTGGAACGCCTGGCGGAGGACCACGAACGGGCTCGTCGCCTGGCCGCCGGCCTTGCGGACATACCCGGGATCGGCGTGGACCCGGAGCGGGTGGAGACCAACATCGTCATCTTCGACGTCCGCGGCACCGGTCTGAGCGGCGACGCGTTCGCGGAGCGCACCCTCGCCGCCCACGGGGTTCGATTCAGCGTCATTGGGCCCACGACCGTCCGTGCGGTCACGCACCTCGACGTTCCGGCCGACGGCATCGAAGTGGCGCTCGAAGCGGCGCGGGCGACGGCCGCCACGCTGAGCGGCTAGGCGGAGCGTCGGCCTCAGGCTCGGGGCACCGCGCTCCGGTCACTACAGTGCCCGCCACTCGAACGCGGGCTTGCTACCGGGGGTGGGGGCTGGTGGCGGGCACCGAGGCTCCCTGCGCGAGGTGCCCCGAGCCCTACCACCGCTGCGCGCGCGGGCACGAAGCCCGGCTTCGTTGCGTCGGCGCGTCACGCCCGGGAAGTCGTGCGAGTGGGGGAGGCGGCACGCTCGGAGGGCGCGTTAGGGCAC
>DATABZ010000239.1:0-5964 GCA_036259315.1 Gemmatimonadales bacterium
CTCGCCCGCGGCCGGGCGAGCGCCGAGCGGGTCGCGGCGGCGATGGCGGCCGCCTACCGCGCTGGCGGCGCCGAGTGCAGGGTGAGGGTGGGGCCGGTGGACCGCGAGGGTGCCACGGTGCGCCGGGAGAGCACGGCATCGTGATGCGACTCCACACCGAGCGCCCTCCGAGCTGGCAGGTCTGCCTGGTTTGCGGCAACGAGCTCACCGAGAGCGACCCGCGCTCGCGCTGTCCGCAGTGCGGCGGGTTGCTCGAGATCGCCCACCGTCCGCCCGACCTGAGTCGTTCCGACCTGTTGCTCCGGTTCACCGAGCGCCGTGGCCGGCACCCGAGGGCGCCGGTGTCGGGCGTGTGGCGGTACCGGGAGATCGTCCTGCCCTCGGCGGCGGAGGTCGTCTCGCATCCCGAGGGCAACACGCCACTGCTCCACCGCCTCGCGCTCGACCGCTGGACCGGCGCCGACGGGCTCCTGCTCAAGCACGAGGGCCACAACCCGAGCGGCTCGTTCAAGGATCGGGGTATGACCGTGGGCGTCACCCAGGCCGTCCGGATCGGCGCGCGGGCGGTGGCCTGCGCGTCCACCGGCAACACCTCCGCCTCGCTCGCGGCGTACGCGGCGCAGGCGGGGCTGCCGGCGCTGGTGCTCGTGCCGGCCGGCAACGTGGCGACGGGCAAGCTGGCGCAGTCGCTCGCCTACGGCGCGAGGACCCTGCTGGTGCGCGGCGGGTTCGACGACTGCCTCCGCCTGGTGCAGGAGGCGAGCGAGCGACTCGGCGTCTACCTCCTCAATTCCATCAACCCGTTCCGGCTGGAGGGGCAGAAGACCATCGTGCTCGAGCTGCTGGAGCAGCTCGGGTGGGATCCGCCCGACTGGATCGTGCTCCCCGCGGGGAACCTCGGCAACACGGCCGCCTTCGGAAAGGCGCTCCGGGAGGCGCGCGCCTATGGGCTGATCGAGCGGATGCCCCGACTCGCGGCGGTGCAGGCGGCCGGAGCCGCGCCCTTCGCGCGGAGCTTCGAGGAGGGCTTTCGGCGGCGGTATCAGGTGGAGCCGGAGACGGTGGCGACCGCCATTCGGATCGGGGATCCCGCCTCGCACGACCGCGCCGTGCGGGCGATCCGGGAGACCGACGGCGTAGTGCTCGCGGTGAGCGACGCGGAGATCCTCGAGGCGAAGGCGGCGGTGGATGCCTGCGGCGTCGGGTGCGAGCCGGCGAGCGCGGCGAGCGTCGCGGGCGTGCGCGAGCTGGTGCGGCGCGGCGTCATCGCCCGGGGTGCGCGGGTGGTCGCGGTGCTCACCGGTCACCTGTTGAAGGATCCGGGCATGCTGCTCCGCTATCACACGGAGACCGAGCCGCGGCCGGCGGGCGCGAATCGTCCGGTGGAGATCGAGGCCGATCTGCGCGAGGTGGAGCGGGCGTTGGAGGGCGGGCGCCGGGAACACTGAGCCGCCTTCGGATTTCGTCCCCGGGGCAAGCAGGCCGCCGCGCAGGCGGCATCTCGCGTCTTCGGCGACGGCTCCGGTGCCTGGGCGGGAATCCCCCGTCTCCGAAGTAACTCCGCTTCTCCGAGGCAAAATCGCCCGCTCCTAGAGCGGAAATTCCTCGTCTCCCGGGGCGAAATCCCCCCTCTCCCGAGGGAAAATCCCCCTTCTCCTATTGCAGTTACGGAGCGGTTGTGTACTGTTTGTCACGGGAGTTCTGCGGTACCGCGGCACGCACGGTCCTCACAATCACTGGGAGACACGCGATGGCCACCAGGAAGAAGGCAGCCAAGAAGTCCGCCAAGAAGAGCGCCCGGAAGCCCGCCAGGAAGACCACCGCCAGGAAGAAGGCCACCAAGAAAGCAGCCGGCAAGAAGCGGACGCCCAGCGCCGCGTTCATGAAACCGATGCAGCCCAGCTCGCAGCTCGCCGCCGTCGTCGGGAACAACGCGATGCCCCGGACCGAAGTCACCAAGAAGCTGTGGGCGTACATCAAGCGGAACGGCCTGCAGGACTCCAAGAACCGGCGTGCCATCAACGCCGACGAGAAGCTCCGTCCCGTGTTCGGCGGCAAGAGCCAGGTCTCGATGTTCGACATGACGAAGATGGTGAACCGGCACCTCAGCTGACCACCGTCACCCACGGCCTTCGAGGGCGTCCCCGCTGGGACGCCCTTTTGGTTATTTTGCGCCCCCATGGCCGGCGAATACATCTTCACCATGCGCGACCTCAGAAAGGTCGTGCCTCCCTCCCGCGAGATCCTCAAGGGGATCCATCTCGCCTTCTACCCCGGCGCCAAGATCGGCGTGCTCGGCGCCAACGGGGCGGGCAAGTCCACGCTGCTCAGGATCATGGCAGGCGTGGACCAGGATTTTCTGGGCGATGCGCGTCCGCTCCCCGGCACCCGTATCGGCTACCTGCCGCAGGAGCCCCGGCTCGACCCGGACAAGGACGTGCGCGGCAACGTCGAGGAGGCGGTCGCGGAGCAGCGGGGGCTTCTCCGTCAGTTCGAGGAGATCAGCGCGAAGTTCGCCGAGCCGATGGACGACGAGGAGATGACCCGGCTGCTGGAGAAGCAGGGCAACCTCCAGGAGCGGATCGACGCGCTCGGGCTCTGGGAGCTGGACCACAAGGTGGACATCGCGATGGACGCGCTGCGCCTGCCGCCGGGCGATGCCGAGGTCTCCCGCCTCTCCGGCGGCGAGCGGCGGCGCGTGGCGCTCTGCCGCGTGCTGCTGGAGCAGCCGGACATGCTCCTCCTCGACGAGCCCACCAACCACCTCGACGCCGAGAGCGTGTGGTGGCTGGAGCGCTACCTCGCCGAGTTCCCCGGCACCGTCGTCGCGGTCACCCACGACCGCTACTTCCTCGACAACGTGGCCGGCTGGATCCTCGAGCTCTACCAGGGCGCCGGCATTCCGTGGGAGGGGAACTACTCCTCCTGGCTGGAGCAGAAGGAGCGCCGACTGGCCCAGGAGGAGAAGCAGGCCTCGGCCCGGCAGAAGACTCTGCAGCACGAGCTGGAGTGGATCCGGATGTCGCCCCGCGCGCGACAGGCCAAGAGCAAGGCGCGGATCACCCGCTACGAGGAGCTGCGCGAGGAGGCCGCCAGGCAGACCGAGGGCAGCGCCGAGATCCTCATCCCGGTGCCCGAGCGGCTGGGCGACGAGGTGGTCGTCACGGAGCACCTGAGCAAGGGCTTCGGCGACCGGCTGCTCATCGACGACCTGAGCTTCTCCCTGCCGCGGGGCGGCATCGTGGGCGTGATCGGCCCGAACGGCGCCGGCAAGACCACGCTCTTCCGCATGATCACCGGTCAGGAGCAGCCCGACGGCGGGACCCTGAAGGTCGGCTCGACGGTGCAGATCGCGTACGTGGACCAGAGCCGGGACGCCCTGGACCCGGAGAAGACGGTCTACGAGGAGATCTCCGGAGGGCAGGACCAGCTCCAGTTCGGGCGCCGTACCGTGAATGCGCGGGCCTACGCCGCCGGCTTCAACTTCCGGGGCGCGGATCAGCAGAAGAAGGTCGGCACACTGTCCGGCGGCGAGCGCAACCGGCTCCACCTCGCGAAGCTCCTCCGGAGCGGCGGCAACCTGCTGCTGCTCGACGAGCCGACCAACGATCTCGACGTGGACACGCTGCGCGCATTGGAAGAGGCCCTGCTCGGCTTCGCGGGATGCGCGGTGGTCATCAGCCACGACCGCTGGTTCCTCGACCGCATCGCGACCCACATACTCGCCTTCGAGGGCGACAGCGAGGTGGTCTGGTACGAGGGGAACTACCAGGACTACGCCGCCGACCTGAAGCGCCGCAAAGGCGTGGAGGCCGGGCAGCCGCACCGGATCCGCTACAAGAAGCTGGTGCGGTAGGCGGTACCCGGCGGTACCCGACCCTTCCCCGGCACCGCCCGGCGGTACCCCGCATCCCCCAACCCGGCCCAGGCGGAACGGCGGAACGCACAAGCGTGCGATACGTCGGATATCCACCGAGGTTTGCGTCGCCTTCAGCGTCCGCCGTTCCGCCTGGGTTGGTGCTGGGTCGGGTGTGGTGCCGCCGGGCGGTGCGGGGACGGGCCGGGTACCGCCGGGTGGTGCGGGAGTGCGGGCGGGGTACCGCCGGGCGGTGTGGGGCGCGGCGGGGTACCGCCGGGTGGTGCGGCGGAAGGGTCCGGTACCGCCGGGTGGTGCGGGGACGGGCCGCGGTACCGCCGGGTGGTGTGGGGATGGGCGGGGTACTGCTATACTACCCGCCTATGACGCCCCATACCGCCCACATTCCGTACCTTCCCGCCCGTATCGAAGGCCTCGCCTCACTCGCGAAGAACCTGTGGTGGAGCTGGAATCGCGAGGCCCGTGGACTCTTCCGCAGCATCGACCCGACGCTCTGGGGCATGACCCGCCACAACCCGCTGGAGCTGCTCTGCCGGGTCGACCCCGAGCGTGTCGCCGCGTGCGCCAGCGACGCGGATTTCCTCCGGCGCTATGACGAGGTCATGGTGCGCCTGCACCACGAGACCACCAGCCGCGACACCTGGTTCACCCAGAACTACGGCGAGCTGGACGGGCGGCCGGTGGCGTACTTCTGCGCGGAGTTCGGACTCCACAGCTCGGTGCCGATCTACTCCGGCGGTCTCGGCGTGCTCGCGGGCGATCACTGCAAGGCGGCGAGCGACGCCGGCATTCCGCTCGTCGGTGTGGGCCTGATGTACATGAAGGGCTACTTCGACCAGCGGCTCCGGCTGGACGGGTGGCAGGAGGACAGCGACGACGAATACGACCTCACGCTGACGCCGCTCGAGCCCGTCCTGGGGTCGCTGGGACGCCCCTATCTCGCGACGGTGGAGACGTCGGGCCGTCCCGTGCACGTGCGCGCCTGGCGGATGATGGTGGGCCGGGTTCCGATCTACCTGCTGGACACCAATCTCGAGCTCAACCACCCGGACGACCGCGAGCTGATGAACAAGCTGTACGCCGGCGGCCCCGATCTCCGGGTGCGCCAGGAGTGGATCCTCGGCGTCGGCGGGGTACGCGTACTGCGCGCGCTCGGCATCGAGCCCGCGGTGTGGCACGCGAACGAGGGGCACGCCGCGTTCATGATGATCGAGCGCCTCCGCGAGCACCTGGTCGGCGGGACGTCGATGGAGGACGCGGTGCGGCAGGTGCGCGCCCACAGCGTGTTCACTACCCATACGCCGGTCCCCGCGGGGCACGACGCTTTCGCGGTCGAGGCGCTCGAGGCCTGTGCCGGCCCGATCTGGGAAGAGATGGGCACCGACCGCGACACGCTGTTCGGCTTCGGCAAGCACCCCTCGATCGAGGGGCAGTTCCACATGACGGTGTGCGCGATGCGGCTGTCCGCGCGGGTGAACGGCGTCTCCCGCCGTCACGGGCAGGTCTCGCGCACACTGTGGCGGGACCTGTGGCCCGGCCGCCCGTGGGAAGCGGTGCCGGTCGGCCACGTGACCAACGGCGTGCACCTCGCGACCTGGATGGCCGCGCCGATCATGGAGCTGCTCGACGAGCACCTGGGTCGCGACTGGGGCGATCGGCTGGACGAGCCCGGATTCTGGGACCAGGTGCTGACGCTGGACTCCGAGCGATTCTGGCGAGCGCACGTGCTGTTGAAGCAGGTGCTCGCCACCCGCATCCGGGAGGATGCCAGGCGGCGGTTCGCCGGGCGGTTCAAGGAGGCCGCGCAGGTCGTCGGGGCCGGCACCCTGATCGACCCGAACGCGCTCACCCTCGGCTTCGCCCGCCGCTTCGCGACCTACAAGCGGGCGAATCTCCTCTTCCGCGACTTCGAGCGCCTGCGGCGGCTCCTGGTGAACGAGCGCCGCCCGGTGCAGATCATCTTCGCGGGCAAGGCGCACCCGGCCGACAATCCCGGGAAGGAAGTGCTCCAGAGCGTGTACCAGTTCACGCGCGACCCCGAGTTCGAGGGCCGCGTGGCGTTCCTGGAGGACTACGACATGCACATC
>DATABZ010000240.1:0-4345 GCA_036259315.1 Gemmatimonadales bacterium
AGCTCGCGCCCGGGGATCACGAAGCGCACCCGCCCGCGCTCGCGCGCGACCCCGCGCCGGGCGGCACGCTCGCGCAGGCAGAGCCTCCCCAGCCGCCCCAGCGGGAGCGGGACGCCCAGCCGGCGGGCGCGCTCGGCCAGGAAGGGGAGGTCGAAGCCGTGCAGGTTGTGGTTCTCGACGACGTCCGGGTCGGCCCGCCGCACCGCCTCCACGAGCCGCCGGACCAGGCCGGCCTCGGCGGCGTCCCCCTCGCCGTGCGCCTCCAGGACGTGCGCCTCCCCCGAAGGGTCGCGCACCGCCACCATGAAGATGCGGTCGCGCGCGGCGTCGAGCCCGGTCGTCTCCAGGTCGAACTGCAGCCGGTGGAGCCGGTCGAAGGGAAGGCCGCGGAAGTAGGTGCGCCCCGTCGCCACCAGGTACTGCTCCTCCGGCGGCAGCGCCAGCACGGCGGCGGGGCCGAGCTCGCGCAGGTGCCCGACGCGCCGGCCCAGCCGCCGGGAGGCGCCGCGCAGCACCGCCGCGGCCAGCGCCCCGCCGTCGTCGGCCGAGACCAGGAAGCGCAGCTCGCCGGGCCCGTCGAGCTCGCGCCATTCGACGGACGCGCCCGGGGCGCCCCCGGGCCCCAGCCGCGGGCCCAGGTGCCGCAGGTCGTCCAGGCGGTCGAGGAGGAGCCAGGGGCGGAACCGCTCGGGCTCGCGCACCAGCGCGCCGGTCTCCGGGAGCCTGCGCCACACGACCGCGCTGCCGTCCGGCTCGGCCCACACCGACACGATCCCCGGCGTGGGGTCCCAGCCCCACAGCCACTCGTCCTCCCGCGCGGCCGACGTCGTCACGGGTAGAGCTTCATCACGCTGCCGTCCGGAGCGGCGGCCTCGCCGAGGCGCTCGAATCTTTTCACGTGGATGTCCGTCGGCCGCATCGTCAGGCCATGCGGCTGCGCAGGCTCTCGTACAGGTCGGCGTGGTCGAGCAGGATCTCCCGGAGCCCCCGCTGCACCGCCTCGGAGTTGAGCGCCTGCGTGCTCATCGCGGTATGGGCGTCGAAGGCTTCCATGATGGCCCTCAGCAACTCCCTCTTCAGGTCCGGCGAACTGGCGAACTGCTCTTTGGTGTTGCTCGCTGCCTGCTGCACCAGTACCTCCGACTCCAGGAGCTTACCTTTCAGCACCTCGTTCACGTAAACGAGCTTGTCCTGCTCGCTCAGGTCGCCGCTGAACAGGTCGTTGACCTTGGCGATGATCTCGCTCAGGTACGCTTTCCGCTGCTCCTGCACGCGGCCGGTCCCGACGCCGGTCGCCGGCCTCAACCCGCCGTACGGACCGGGCTGCAACGTCATCGGCTGAGCGCCGCGCGACCTGAGCGTGTGGTGGGTCAACACCAGGCGCGACAAGTCGATGCCTTCGCGCTCGCGGCCGAAATCCAGGAAGGGGAGAAGGTGGCGGAAGAAGATCGAGCGCTTCTCGATCTCGGTGTTCCCGTAGTCGAAGATCTGCGACAGGTACGTGTAGAGCCGGATGAACGCCCCCATGTCGGCACGAAAGAGGCTGAGCGACTGCATTTCGGCGCGCGCCGCGTCGGCGGCCGACACATCGGTCCCGACGGACGACTTCAGCGCCTCCTGGGCGGCCCGGTAGCGCCGCGTCACCCGGTCCACGACGGGCTCGATGGCGGCGACCAGCTCGCCCTGCCGGGCACCGGGCTTCAGTGCGACCGCGACCACGCGCTCCACCTCGTGGTCATCGTAGTGGCCCGCGCCGTCCAACTTGGCGCGCAGGTCGTAGACGAGGTGCGGATCGGTGACGTCGGTAAGGCGCGCGGTGGTGAAATACTCCTGGAAAGCCTCCAGGATCTCGCCGGGCTCGTTGACGAAGTCCACGACGTAGGTGGTGTCCTTCCCCGGGTGCGCGCGGTTCAGGCGCGAGAGCGTCTGCACGGCCTGGATCCCCGCCAGCCGGCGGTCCACGTACATTCCGCAGAGCAGCGGCTCGTCGAAACCGGTCTGGAACTTGTTGGCCACCAGCAGGATCCGGTACTCGTCGGTGCGGAACGCCTCGCGTATGTCCCGCCCCCGGAGGTCCGGGTTGAGCAACGCGCTCCGCTCGGTGAGCGGGTCCGGGCCGCTGTCGGGATCTTTCACCTCGCCAGAGAAGGCCACCAGGGTCCGCAGGGGATAGCCCCGCTCCCGGATGTACCTTTCGATCGCCAGCTGCCAGCGCACGGCCTCCACCCGGCTCGCCACCACCACCATGGCCTTGCCGTGGCCGTCGAGCAGCGGGGCCACGAACTCGCGGAAGTGCTCCACCACCACCTGCACCTTCTGCGCGACGTTGTACGGGTGCAGCCGCACCCACCCCATGATCCCGCGCATGGCCGCATCGCGCTCCACCTCCCTGTCGTCCATCTCCTTCCCCTCGTGCGCCAGCCGGAAGGCCACCCTGTACGAGGTGTAGTTCTGGAGCACGTCCAGGATGAACCCCTCCTCGATCGCCTGCCGCATCGAGTACACGTGGAACGGGTACGGCACGTTGTCCGATGCCGGCTTCCGGGCCGGATCGGGGAGCGTGCCGAACAGCTCCAGCGTCCTGGGCTTCGGGGTGGCGGTGAAGGCCACGTAGGTGATCCCGTCGGCGGAGGCGCGAGCGGCCATCTGCGCGGCCAGCAGGTCCTCGGTGCTCACCTCGCCGCCGTCGCGGAGCTCGGCCTGCTCCGCGGCGGTCAGGACGGCGCGGAGTTGCTTGGCGGCCTCCCCGGTCTGCGAGCTGTGCGCCTCGTCAGCGATCACGGCGAAGCGCTTCCCTTGCGTTGCTGCAAGCTCGCGCACGGCGGCCAGCGCGAACGGGAACGTCTGGATGGTGCAGACGACGATCTTCTTGCCTCCAGAGAGGGCTTCCGCCAGCTCGCCGCTCTTGCTCCCCCCCTCGCCTTTGATGGTGGCGACCACGCCGACGGTGCGCTCGAAGGCGAAGATCGCCTCCTGGAGCTGCGTGTCGATCACGTTGCGGTCGGAGACGACGAGCACGGTGTCGAACACCTTGTGGTCCGCCTCGTCGTGGAGGTCGGAGAGGAGGTGCGCGGTCCAGGCGATGGAGTTGGTCTTCCCGCTCCCGGCCGAGTGCTGGATCAGGTAGCGCCCGCCGGGCCCCTCGGCGCGCACGGCGGCCACGAGCGCGCGGGTGGCGGCGAGCTGGTGGAAGCGGGGGAAGAGGACCCGCTCGATCTCCCTCCTCCTGTTCCGCTCGGCCACGACGTAGCGGCCCAGGATCTCCAGCCAGCTTTCCCGCGCCCAGATCTCCTCCCACAGGTAGCGGGTCGGGTGGCCGGCATCGTCGCGCGGATTCCCCGCCCCGCCGTCGTTGCCGCGGTTGAAGGGGAGGAACCGGGTGTCCTGTCCCTCCAGCTTCGTGGTCATCCACACCTCGTGGTTGCTCACCGCGAAGTGCACCAGCGCGCCGCTTGGAAAGGAGAGGAGCGGCTCAGGCAGCCTGCCCCCGGGCCGGGGGCTGCGGTCGTACCGGTACTGGTCCACCGCGTCCTGCACGCTCTGCGTGAAGTCGGTCTTCAGCTCGGCGGTGGCGACGGGGACGCCGTTCAGGAAAAGCACCAGGTCGATGCTTTCCCCGGGCGCGTTCGCCGAATGGTGGACCTGGCGCACAACGCGCAGCCGGTTGGCGGCGTAGCGGGCGAGGATCTCCTCGTTGATCGCGTGTGCGGGCCGGAACTGCGCCAACGGGAGGCGCGCCCGGAGGCCCAGCATCTCGACGCCGTGGCGCAGCACGTCGAGCGTGCCCCGCCGATCCACCTGGTCACGCAGGCGCGTGAGCAGCGCCTCTCCCGCGCCGGAGCCGTGGTTCTTCACCAGCGTCGTCCACGCGTCCGGGTGGGCCTCCTGGACCCAGGCGAGCACATCCCCCGGGAAGAGCGCGCGGCCACGGTCGTACTTCGCCGCGTCTCCCTCTGCGTATAGCCAGCCGTGGGCGGCCAGGTGCTCGCAGATCTCGGTCTCGAAGGCGATCTCCCTGTGGATGCTCACACCGCCTCCGCCTGCGCGAGGCCGCGCACGTCGATCTTGCCTGTTACCGCGGCGGAGATCAGCGCGGCACGACGCTCCTGGAGCAGAGTGATGGAGTGTCTGGCAGTTGCGGATATGGCGGAGAACTCAGCGTCCATAGCGTCTATGGCTTCGCAGATCGCGACCGCCTCATCATAGGGAGGCAACGCAACCCGAATGTTCTTGAACTCTTCCCAGTACAGCCGGAGTCGGAAATCGGTCACGCCTCGTGAGTGGCGCCGCATCGTCTCGCGATACGTCGAACATCTGCTCCGCACGCCCCAGGCCATCGAGCAGA
>DATABZ010000241.1:0-4211 GCA_036259315.1 Gemmatimonadales bacterium
GAGACCGGCGTGGATCCGGAGGGGATCTATCTCGAGGTCTATGCCCGAGCGCCGGAGGGCCGTCCCCGCCTCTTCGCCGAGGCGCTCCAGACCCTCGTGGTCGAGCCGGAGCACGGTCTCGCCTGGGTGACTGTGCCGCCCGGGGCCATCGAGCGGCTCGGGGTGTCCTCCGACGATCTCGACGGGGTGGTCGAGTTCCCCCGCTCGATCGAAGGGGTGAGGATGGCGTTGCTCTTCCGTGAGGTCAGCCAGGGCCGGGTCAAGGTTTCCCTCCGGTCCATCGGCCCGGTCGACGTCGCCGCCTTCGCCAAGCGGTTCGGCGGAGGCGGGCACACCAAGGCTGCCGGCCTGGCGCTCACGGGCTCACTGGCGGAGGTGCAAGCGGCGGTGCTCGCCGCCGCGCGCGACTATCTCGACGGCAACGGCGGACCCTCCGCTTCGCGCGGTTGACCCACGCCCCTATATTGCCGACTATGCGAGTAGGAATTGGTGAATGGGGCACCCATGGACACGATTGATCGGATCGAGCGAACCCTGGACACGCTTCGGCCCTACATCGCCTCGCACCGCGGTCAGGTCGAGGTGGTGGACTTCGACGAGGGCGAAGGCGTGCTGCTGCTGCGGCTCGGCGGGACTTGCCACGGTTGCGCCGCTTCCACGGTGACGCTGCGTCAGGGGATCGAGGCTCGCCTGCGCGAGATGGTGCCGGAGGTCAGGCACGTGGAGGCCGTCTGATGCCGGAGCCTCTCCAGGCCCAGGTGGCCGCCGCGCTCGCCCGCATTCGAAATCCCCGCCTCGAGAATGACCTCCTGTCCGCCGGCATGATTCGCGACCTCACCGTGGCCGATGACGGGGCCGTGAGCTTCACGTTCCTGCTCGCGCCGGAGGACCCCGCCACCCTCGTGCGCCAGGCGCGCAGCGCCGTACAGGAGATCGAGGGTGTCCGCCGCGACGCGGTCAAGATCACGGTGACCAACCCGGCCGGTCCTGCGAAGGTCACCCACGGCCCGCCCGGCGCGCCTGAAGCCGCACCGCCCACGGATCCCCAGGCCGCCGAGAGCCCGGACCTCGGCCGGATCATCGCGATCTCGTCGGGGAAGGGCGGCGTGGGGAAGTCCACCATCTCGGCCAACCTCGCGGTGGCGCTCGCGGAGGCGGGCCGGCGGGTGGGGCTGATGGATGCCGACGTGTACGGTCCCAACATCCCCCGCATGTTCGGCGTCACCGAGCGGCCGCCGGTGGTCGGTGGGAAGATTCAGCCGCTTGAGGCCTATGGTGTCAGGCTGATGTCGTTGGGCTTCCTGGTGGAGCGCGACGCGCCGGCCATCTGGCGCGGCCCGATCATCATGAAGATCGTGCAGCAGTTTCTGCGCGACGTGGACTGGGGCCCGCTCGACTACTTCCTGGTGGATCTCCCTCCCGGCACCGGCGATGCCCAGCTCTCCCTGGTCCAGGCGACGCACGTGTCCGGCGCCGTCATCGTCACCACGCCACAGGAGATGGCGGTGGGCGACGCGCTCCGCGGCGCCCGGATGTTCGAGAGGGTGGGTGTGCCGGTGCTCGGCATCGTGGAGAACATGAGCGGGTTCGTGGATCCGGAGAGCGGCCGGACCATCGAGCTGTTCTCCTCCGGCGGCGGCCGCCGACTGGCCGACGAGCTGGGCGTCGACCTGCTGGGCAGCGTCCCACTCCAGCCGGGGCTGGCCGAGCTGGCCGACGCCGGTCGCCCCATCCTCGTGGCCGACCCCCAGAGTGCCGCCGCCGCGGAGCTCCAGGCGGTGGCCGATCAGCTCCAGCGCAGGACGGCGGGCCGCGCCGCTGCGCTCCCCATCCTGCGCGGCTGACCGGCGCTCCGCCACGGTTCGCTGTAGCGCGCCGCGCTAGGTGAGAATCCCTCCGGCCCCTCCGAGCGCCGGGTATACTTCGCGGCGATGAGTCTCGTCACGATCCTCACCGACTTCGGCACCAGTGACTCCTATGTGGCGGAGATGAAAGGTGCCCTGCTGACGGGGGCTCCCGGGGCCACGCTGGTGGACGTCACCCATTCGGTCCCGCCGGGCGACGTGCGTGCCGGCGCCTATCTCCTGGGCCGGGTCTGGTGCCGCTTTCCCTCGGGCACGGTGCACCTCGCCGTGGTGGATCCCGGGGTCGGAACCGAGCGGGCCGCGCTAGCCCTGGGCGCGCGAGGTCACTACTTCGTCGGTCCGGACAACGGGCTCTTCACGTTCATCCTTCGCGACACCGAGGTGCAGATCGTCACCCTGCCGACACCCGACGGCGCCGCTCCGACGTTCCACGGGCGCGACCTCTTCGCCCCGGCCGCGGCGGCACTCGCCTCGGGGGCCTCGTTGGCACAGCTTGGCGAGCCGTTCTCGGGAATGCCCACCCGTCTGGCTTCGGGAGAGCCGCACTACGAGGGGAAGAGCGTGGTCGGGCAGGTCGTGTACGTGGACCGCTTCGGCACGCTGGTGACCAATCTCACACCCGATCTGGTGCCGCCCTACGCGATCATCGAAGTGGAGGGATTGGAAGTCGGACCGCTCCGGCGCACCTTCGGCGATGTGCCGAGCGGCGGTCTCCTCGCCTATCTCGGCTCCGGAGGCCAGGTCGAGATCGCGGTGCGCGACGGCTCGGCCGCACGCCGGCTCGGGATGGGTGTGGGAGGTCGGATCAGGGCCCGGCTGGGCTAGGGCCGCCTCTGAGCCTCGCGAGCCCCCGCCGCAGAAAGTCGAACAGCTTCCAGATCACGAACACCGCCAGGATCACCAGGACCACGACGACGGTCGCGGTGATCAGCGGGTGCTCCGCCGCCAGCCAGGCGAGGAACACGGCGAAGCCGTCCTCCACCAGGCTCAGCGCCCAGTTGCTGAAGGGCTCCGGGCTCGTGTTCGCCGCGGCGCGGGTGCTGGCCTTCGCGCCGTGCGACGTGAGCGCGACCCCGCCGGCGAGCAGCGCGGCCGCGAGCTTCCACTCCTCCGGCACGCCCTGTCCAGCGAAGGCTCCGTACGAGAGGACGGCGGCCGCCGGAGGGCGGATGAAGGTGTGGACCGCGTCCCAGGCGCTGTCCACGTACGGGATCTTGTCCGCGATGAACTCGACCAGAAACAGCGTGATGGCGACGCCCAGCACCACTGGATTGGCGAGCACCTGGAGCGGCTCGGGCAGGGTGACCACGCCAAGTCGCTGGAAGAGACCGGCGGCCGCCACCGTCGCGTACAGATTGATGCCGGAAGCGAACGAAGTGCCGAGAGCGAACCCCAGGGTCTCGAGCGGGGACATGGAAGCAACCTACTCCGGTTGATCCCTCCACTCCACCTCCACGCCGCCGACCGCGGTCGTCACCTCGATGTCGAGCCGCCGCTCCGCGCGCTCGTAGTTCGATGACTGGAAGGCGTTTCCCGTGCGAACCAGGCCCGCCGGGTCGAAGCTCGCCAGGAAGCGATCGAGCTCGAGACGCACGCCCACATTGCGGGGAAGCCGCAGGATCAGCTCTCCGACGGCCATCTTGACCTTGGCGCGGGAGCTGGAGGGCCAGGCTCCGCCGAAGTCGAGGGTGACCTTCCCCATGCCACCCTCGAGGTCGAAGCGGTCGCAGCGACTGTTGCCGAGGCCGAGCACCGTCAGCTCGGCAGCGCCGGCGGTGATCTCGGCCGCTCGGCAGCGCGACTGGTTCGGCTCGGAGAATCGGATCACGGCCTGGCTCGCGCCGGCCTGCAGTCTCAGCGCCGAGAGGCTGAGCCCGCCGAGCTCGATGTCCGCGTTCACCGCGCCGAGCGTCAGGTCGAGATCCAGGTCCACCGAGGGCGAGAACGCCACGTTCGCGTCCTGCCGGAGCTGTCGCCGGGAGACGACCCGGAGGCCGCCCTCCCCTGCGGGCTGGAGGCCGAGAGCGACGGACCCGCGCGCCGCGTCGTAGCTGCTGGTGGGGAAGTAACGGTCCTCGTCGTACGAGGCGTCCATCCGGTACAGCTCGTTCGCGCGGCCCGGCGCGATGCGGAGGCCCCCGGCCCGGTAGTCCAGGTCGGCCTGGAGGCGGGTTTCGCCGTGGAGCTGCCGGAAGGTGGTGAACGAGCGCATGCTCTGCGCGGAGGCGCTCGTCGCGCAGGCTGCGAGGGCGAGCGCCGCCGGGGCAAGCGCCGCCAGGGCGAGTGCCGCCAGCCGGGGAGCGCGCATCACAGTCCGCGTGTGGGGGTACGGCCGCCGGGCCGCCG
>DATABZ010000242.1:0-17719 GCA_036259315.1 Gemmatimonadales bacterium
AGCCGGAATCGCTGCCAAATTGGCGCCGACATCCTCCGGCCATGTCAGGGCCGCCGTGCAGGACCGGAGCGACGCCAGGTGGCGCCAATCGCTCCGCCATAATCGAGGTGCTCCGCCGCGCCGATGGGAGGCGCACGCTGAGCTGAGTTCGCGTTCAGGTAGCGTGGCCGGGGCAGCCACACGTCGCTAGAGAGCCGGGTTCACGCTGCGCCAGCCCATCCCTCAGGGTAGCGGCTGGCCTGGCGCGAGTACAGATTGTCTGCCATGTCCGGCTGCTCCTTCGCGGGCCTCATCGCCGACCATTGTCCCGTGTCCGTCCTCGTGGGGCCTTCCTTCCGGTGACCGCTCCCACCGACCAACCGCTGGCGACCCGGCTCGCCGCCGCGCTGGGCGACGCCTATACGATCGAGGGCGAGGTGGGGCGCGGCGGCATGGGCGTCGTCTACCGAGCCCGGGACGAGCGGCTGCAGCGCCGAGTGGCGATCAAGGTCCTCCCTCCGGAGCTCGCGTTTCAGAACGACATCCGCGAGCGCTTCACCCGCGAGGCCCAGACCGCTGCCCGGCTCAGCCATCCCCACATCGTGCCGATTCACACGGTCGGCGAGGGGCACGGGCTCGTCTACTTCGTCATGGGGTACGTAGACGGCGAATCGGTCGGGGGGCGCCTCCGCCGCCGCGGAAAGCTGCCGGTGGAGGAGACCCGGCGCATCATGGCGGAGTCGGCCGACGCACTCGGCGCCGCGCACGGGGTCTCGGTCATTCATCGAGACATCAAGCCCGACAACATCCTGCTGGAGGGCTCGCGAGGCCGGGTCATGGTGACCGACTTCGGGATCGCCAAGGCGCTCTCCGGCAGCTCGGGGGCGACGCTCACCGGTGCCGGGGTCGCGATCGGCACCCCGGCGTACATGAGCCCGGAGCAGGCCGCCGGCGAGCGCGAGATCGATGGGCGGTCGGACCTCTACAGCCTCGGCATCGTCAGCTACCAGATGCTCACGGGCGAGCTTCCTTTCAACGCGCCGACCGTCGCCGGCATCCTGATGAAGCAGATCACCGAGGTTGCCCCCGACGTGCGCAGCCTCCGGCCGGACGTGCCGGAGGACCTCGCGCTCGCCGTGAGCCGCTGCCTGGAAAAGGACCCGGAGAATCGCTGGCCCACCGCTGAGGCGCTCCGACGTGCGCTCGAGAGCCGGGTGGTCGTAGGCTATCAGCCCACCGGGCTTGGTTGGCGGGCGAGCCGGGGCGGGGGCCGGCCCGGCACCAGAGAGCCCGGCGCGGCGGGCGCGCGTGGAACCGGAGCGCCGCCCCGCAGGAGCCGGCCGCAAGGCGCGCTCGAAGGCGCGGGAGGGAACCTGGGCCGCGATCCGCGCGGACTCGCCCGGGGAGCTCCCCGGCCCCCCCGCCCCGGTCGTGACCGTGGGGGCGAGGGATTGGTCCGCGACACGGGCGAGCCAAAGATCGTCCAGCAGGTACGGGGACAGTTCGCCAGCTGGGCCGCGGTCTCGCTCGGCTGCTTCGGGATCAACGTCGCCACCGGGCTCGAGACACCCTGGTTCCTCTTCCCGACCTTCGGCATGGGGATCGGGATGCTGAAGAACTACGCCAAGCTGTGGCAGTCGGGGTACAGCTGGCGCGACGTCCTCACCCGGCCGCCTGCGCCGGACGCCATCGAGACCATGATGGTGAAAGGCACCAAGCTGCCGCGCCGCCTGCCGCAGCCCACGGCCGAGGAGTTCGGGGCCTATCTGCCCCAGGTCCTCCAGGTGCAGAGCGACCGGTTCGCCATCGCCAAGCTGATGGAGAAGCTGCCGCCGTCGGAGCGGAAGATGCTGCCCGAGATACAGCAGACGGTGGACTCGCTGTACGAGCGCGCCATCGACCTGGCGCGGACGCTTCACGCGATGGACTCCAACCTGGACACCGAGGGGCTCGGCGGTATCGACGAGCGCATCGCCGCGCTCTCCAAGGAGCCCGACGATCCCGAGCGCGCGCGCCGGCTCCACCTGCTCCAGCGCCAGCGGCAGACGATCCTCGATCTCCAGGGACGCCGGGCCCAGGTGGCGAGCCATCTGGAGTCGTGCGTGCTGGCGATGCAGAACGTGCGGTTCGACCTGCTCCGGTTGCGGTCCGCCGGGGTCGCGGCCGTGCTGGGTGACCTCACCCAGGCGACCCAGCAGGCCAAGGCGCTTTCCCGCGACGTGGACAATGCCATCGCCGCCGCGGGCGAGATCCGCGAGGCGATGAAGTAGGGCTTCTCCCCGACATTTCCTGATGCGATTGCTTCTCATTGCGGGGGTCGCGCTGGCGGCCCTCGCCGCACCCGTGGCCGCCATCCAGGTGGGCGCCGGAGCGCGCGAGGTGGTGCAGAGCGCCGAGCGCGCCGTCGCCGACGACAGCGCGGCCGTCGTGGCCGCCCGATGGAACCAGGCGCTCCGGCGGGACTCCGCCGACCGGGTGGCGACCCTGGGGCTCGGCACACTGGCGCGGGTCACCTACGAGTTCGAGACGGCGGAGCGGCTCTTCGAGGGAATGCTTCAGGGAAACCGTCCCGGGCCGGACGAGTGGTCGGTCCAGGCACGGCTAGGCCTCTATCGGGTGGCCAACGCCGCCGGAGACATGCGGCGCGCCGACTCGCTCGCGGAGCTCGCCCTGCGGGACGCGCGCCTGATCGGCGACGGGGGCGGCGAGATGGACGCGCTCATCGGGCTGAGCGGGACCAGGAGCGCGCTGGGACCGGAGGAGCCGGGCCTCGCCACGCTCGATACACTGCGTCGCCTCCTCCCGCCGGGCGACGGCTGGGAGCGCGGGGAGTACCTGTGCCGACTCGGGCTGCTGCGCGGCGTGGTCGGAGACTCCGCCGCCTCGACACTCATCCGTGACGGTATCCGGATGGCGGAGCGACTGGGCGAGCGGCAACTGGCGGGGCACTGCCTCGAGGCTCACGCGCTGGTCTTCAGTCTCCATGCGCGTGCCGACTCGGTTTTCCCGATCATGGACCGTGCGGAGGAGTTGCTCCGTGCCACGCGCGCACACGCGTCGCTCGCGCGGCTCTACTCCCGCCGCAGTGACGAGCTCCAGGCCCGCGGCAGGCTGGGCGAAGCCAAGGAATCGCTCCGCAAGGTCATCGAGGAAGGAACGCGCTCCCGCAACCGCCAGCGCATGGCGTACGCCTACGGCGGCCTTGGCATGCTGGCCCTGCGGGTTGGCGACCTGGCCACGGCGGCGGACTGGTTCGACCGCGCCGCGGCGCTGAACGACTCGCTCGGTCGGGGCGAAGGTGCCTTGATCGCCCGCCAGAATCGCGCCGAGGTGCTGGCAGCATCCGGTGACCTCGAGGCCGCGCGCGCGGCGTTCACCGGTACGCTGAGGGAAGCCGAGGAGTTCGGCTTCTTCGAGGACGTGGTCATCGCGCACCAGCAGCTCGCCCGGCTGGCGATACGGCAGGCGAACTGGCGGGAAGCGGAGCGGCAGTTGACCGCCGCCGATCGGAAGGCGCGAGCGCGCGGGCTCGACGGCCTGGCCGAAAACCTGGTCTATGATCGTGGGGTGCTGGCGCTGGGCCGCGGGGGGCTGGCCGAGGCGGAGCGGCTCCTCGGGGGGTTCCTGGCCCGCGTCGCGCGGGAAGATCGGCTGGTACGTCACACGGTGCGGGTGCGCCTGGCCGAGGTTGCCGCGCGCCGGGGCGATCTGGCGCGCGCGGAGCGGGAGATCACTGCCGCCAGCAGGGAGCTCGAGGACTGGCGCGAGTCATTGAGCGACGACGAGCTGCGCGGCTACGCCTTCTCGGCCACCGTGCTCGGCGAGTACGACCCGCAGGCGCCGACCGCCCGCGTGCTCGCGGCGCTCGCCGCCGGGGGTCGAGTGGAAGCGGCGTTCGCGCTCGCCGAGCGGCGCCGCGCTCGCCTGCTCGCCGACCGGCTGAACCAGGCCCAGGCGCTCCGCGAGGGAGCGGCGCTGGCTCGCGCGCCGGCACATCGCGCGGGGCCGCTCTCGGCCGCGGAGATCGTCGCCACGCTGCCCGACAGCTCTACCGCGGTCGTCGAGTATGTCGCGGGCGGCGAGGGTGCGCCGAGTACCGTGTTCGTGCTCTCCCGAGCGGGGGTTCGGGCCACGGTGTTGCCCGGTGCCGACACGCTCGGGCCAGCCATCCATCGCCTCGTCGGGCTGCTGGAGCAGGGGGCGCGGCCTGATGGCCTCGCGGAGAGTCTGGGCAAGGCGCTGCTCGAGCCTGCCGCCGGTCTTCTCCCCGCCGGTGTAACTCGGCTCCTCGTGGTTCCCGATGGACCGCTGCACCGGCTGCCATTCGACGCGCTGCGGCTCGCCGGTGGCGATCCCGCGGTCGAGCGGTGGGCGATCGGGCTCGCACCCTCGGCGAGCCTGGCCGCTACGCTGTGGCGGCGCGGCGTCGATGACTCGAGCACAGCACCGAGCCGCGTGCTCGCCCTGGGCGACCCCACGTTTCGCACGGAGCTCGCGTCCTCCGGGTCGCGCAACGCCGAGGTTTTTCGATCGGCGTTCGCCGCCCGGGGCGGGCTGCCGCGGCTGGAGGGGAGCGGTGAGGAGGCGAGAGTGGTGGCACGCTACGCGGACGGCGAAGCGGTGGTGCGGCTGCGCGACGAGGCCAGTGAGGCCTGGCTCAAGCAGGCGCCGCTCGAGCGGTTCGGCGTGATCCACCTCGCCACTCACGCGCTGGTGGACGAGCGTTCGCTGGCGCGGACCGCCCTCGCGCTGGCGCCGGGTGGGCGCGAGGACGGCTTTCTGTCTCCGGCCGACCTCGCGGATCTCGAGCTCGACGCGGACATGGTGGTCCTCTCGGCGTGCCGGACGGCTGGCGGCGTGACGGTGGCCGGTGAAGGGGTCCAAGGTCTCACCACGCCGCTGGTGGCCGCGGGGGCACGTTCGGTGGTCGCCACGCAATGGCGGGTGGGCGACCGGAGCACGGTGCGGCTGGTACGCGATCTCTACGACGCCCTGGCGCGCGGCAGCCCGGTCGCGGACGCCCTGCGCGACGCGAAGCTTGCCGCGCTGCGGCGAGGGGCGCCGCCCGGCGAATGGGCAGGATTCACGGTCGTGGGCGACCCCATGACGCGCGTGGCGCTGGCCGGGCCCGCGAAGCGACCGGGGGCCGGCGCAGCGGGAGCCGCGGCGCTCATCGCCCTCGTCGGTGGTGCGGCGGCTTATGGCGCGGTGAGGCGCAGGGGCCGGAGCGGCGATCGAGCCGTCGCACCCGGAACCGTCGCGGCCACCCACCACTGATACTCGCCGGGCGCAAGATCGGCGGCGCTCCGCACGACGATCGCCGTATCCGCGGTCTCCGCCTCCAGTACCACATCGCCATCCGGGGTCAGCACCTCGAGACGATAGCGCGTGGCCTCGCCGACCGGGTGCCAGGCGAAGAGAATCGGGGAGCCGGTCGACGCCTCGCTCGGAGGTGCCGCAAGCGCCACTCGATCGCTCGCGCCGGAGCGAACCACCTCGGGCTCGGGCGCGCCGGGGAGGGCCAGTCTTCCCACGACCACCCCAAGGAGCAGCGAGGCGGCCAGTGCCGCTGGAGCCAGCCAGCGCCGCGAGGGCCGTGCGGCCGCGCCCGCCTGCTCGCCGGCGAGGTCGATGCTCCGGAGCAGGTCGAACTCCGCCCGGCAGTCGGCGCACCTCATAACGTGATCCAGTGTGGCGAGCCGCGCCTCTTCGGCTCCCTCTCGCCGGATCAGGGCGCGGATGGCCTCGGGCTCAGGACAGGCTGCGGTGCGGCTCCCGCGCCGCTCCGACGCCAGGATGCCGGCGTAGACTTCGCGCAGGCCCGCGTCGTTCATCAGTTCGTCCCTCCGGCCGTGTCCCATCCGATGCCCTCCGCGGTCAGCCGTTCTCTGAGGTCCGCGAGCCCTCGATAGAGAAGGTTGCGGGTCTTGGCCTCGGTCCAGCCCATCACCTTCGCGATTTCGTCGCGTGGGTAGCCGGCCAGGTGCATGCGCACCGGCGCACGCCTGGAGGTGGGGATGCCGTCGATCGCTCGAGCCACCCGCCCGGCCAGCTCGGATCCCTCGAGCGCGGCGTGCGGGTCGGGATTCGCGGCGGTCAGCACCGGCCCCTCGTCGCCCTCGAGCGAGTCGTGGCGGTGGGCCTGCCGGGCCCGCCGGCGCCGAATGACGTCGAGCGCCGCCGACGACGCGGTGCGATATACGTAGGACGTGTTGGTCTCGCCGACCTGCTCACTCGTGCCCCTCGCCCGCCAGAGCCGGATCCGGACCTCCTGCATCACCTCGTCCAGGCCGCTCTCGTCCAGGCGGTATCGCCGGCCCACCTGGCGGACCATGGTCCCGAAGCGTGCGACCGTCGCCTCGAGGGCGAGCGACAGGTGTTCTTCGGCCTCGGGGAGGGTCATGCCCGAATGTACGGGCCCTAGGGCGTCGCCTCCAGCGTCTTGGCGGCGGCGAGGAGCGCCTCGATCGAGCGATAGCCGAGCGGGCCGGGCAGCTCGATGTGGGGCCAGTCCCAGGACTCTTCCGGTGTACCGATCAGCCGGAACCGGCCTCCCTCGTAGGCCGTGAGCCAGCGACGGAACGCGATCCACTTCGCGCGGGTGCGCCGATGCCGCGGGTTTCCGGTGCCCACGTGGACGTCGATTGCCCGCCCGGAGGAGTGCATGGACGTCGCGGTGAAGGTCAGGCCGCCCCCGGAGACCACCAGATAGGCCTGACGCTCGGCGGTCCGGTGCGTCTCGACCACACGCACCCGATGGCCCGCGCCCCGGGCGGCCTCGAGCATGCGCTCGAACTCGAGCCGGGCCCCGGGATCGAGCGACGCGAGGCTGGTGTCCGCCACTCTGGTAGTCGGGGGGAAGGCGGAGGGACGCATCGTGGCCAGCCGCCGCTCCAGCCCCTCCCACGACTCACCCGCCAGGCGAACCGATGCCGCACCGATGCGGTAGGAGCGCACCAGTCGCTCGTCGCCCGGGTCGCGCTCGGTGTCGTAGATGAGGTGCGCATCCGGTGTGGTGTCGGAGAGGTACAGCCGGCCGGGCTCTTCGATGCCGAAGTGCTTGCGTAGCAGGCGGCGCTCCTCCGGCGAGAACTCCCGCCCCAGGTAGCGCGGGACCCCGCGCTCGTCCCGGCCGGCATAGGCCGCGCGGGGATACTCATTCGTGGTAGCTGCCCGGATGGCGGCCTCGGCCGCCTTGGCGAGAGAGGTCACCACGCCGTCGGTGGCCTGGGCAGCCAACAGCCCCGGCACTACTCCGAGGAGCAGCGCCAGCCGGAAACGAGCTCCGGATCCCCCAAGTGAGTACCGCTTCAGCAAGACCATTCATCTCCTCGCGTGGTGAAGCTTTCACGCGTAGGACGCCGGGGCGATGTGCCCATTCTCACACTGCCCGGGTTTGCCCATGGACTCGGCGCTCCTCACGCCTCGCCGACCAGATTTTTCGGGTTGACAGCAGCGGCTCCCGGCCATACTGATGGGGTGCACTCCTTGAGGTGAGAGGAGGGTCTGCGGCGCCCGCCAGGTCAGGGTACCCCCGAAGCGAGCGCCCGCCTATGGACCGAGACATTCGAGCCGAACAGCGATAACAGCGTCGACTGACAGCTTTGGAAGAAGCCGGCGGTATGTAGGGTGGCGACTTTCCGAAGTACCAGCGGCATGACCGCCGCGAGCCGTTCAGGCACCGGGGACCATCGGCATTGGGTCCCCGGTTTCGTTTCCAGTCCGGCGCCGCTAGACTACCCGCCTCAACAGCTCCCCAACCAATGCACGGAGTCGTACCGAGATGTCGAGTCTCAGCAGCCGGATGTGTACCCACGCTTTGACGGTCGTCGCGCTCTCCCTGGCCAGCACCACGGCCTCGGCCCAGTCCCAGGCCGACGCAGACCTCAAGGCGATCAGCGCCACCACGCTCACGCTGCCGAAGTACAAGCAGTACCTGGACGCCACGGTGAACCTGGCGAACGTGGCCGCCAAGGATCCCAACCTCGCCGCGCGCCTGGACGGCTACGGCGAGAAGTCGCTGTCGGAGCAGGTGAAGCTGCTCGATGGCGTTCCGCAGGTGCGGGGAGCGATCTCGGCCACCGGCCTCACGACCCGGGACTACGTGCTGACGCAAGGCGCGCTGCTCCAGGCGGGGATGGCGTACGCCATGACGAAGGGCACGGGAGTGCCGGTGGACAGCGTCGTCAAGAAGGCCGGAGTGAGCCGGGCCAATCTGGAGTTCTACCAGAAGAACGAGGCCGAGATCGGGCGGCTGGCCAAGGAGGCGGAGGCCCGTGCGCCGAAGCTGCCGGACGACGACGGGGGCGAGGTTGACGACGGCTACGACGATGCCGGTGAGGACGTCGGAGACGACGAGTCCGGCCAGACGGCCGAGTAGGTGCGCGGCCTAGAAGGCCGCCACCTCCTCAATGGCCCGCCGGAGATCGGCGACCTGCGGTAGGATCACGTCCTCCAGTTCGGGGGCGTAGGCCACGAAGGTGTCGGTGGACGCGACCCGGCGTACCGGCGCGTCCAGCCAGGCGAAGTGGTCCTGCGCCACCCGGGCGGCGATCTCCGCGCCATAGCCCCAGGAGAGCGAGTCCTCGTAGGCCACGACCACGCGGTTGGTCTTCCGCACCGACACGCCGATCGTCTCCCAGTCGACCGGGGACAAGGAGCGCAAGTCGATCACCTCGGCGCTGATGCCGAGCTTCTCCTCGGCCTCCTTCGCCGCCCAGAGCGAGCGCTGCACCAGTGCGCCGTAGGTGACCACGGTCAGGTCGGTGCCGGGCCGGACCACCTTCGCCTTTCCGAACGGGATCATGAAGTTCGGCCCGGGGTTCGGCGCCTTGTTGTAGGTCTGGCGGTAGAGGTGCTTGTGCTCGAGGAACATCACCGGATCTTCGCAGCGGATCGCGGTGCGGAGGAGGCCGTTCGCGTCCAGCGCGGTGGCGGGGCAGACCACGCGGAGGCCCGGCACACCGGTGAACACCGCCGCGCCGGTCTGACTGTGGTAGACCGACCCGCCCTTGAGGTACCCGCCGTAGGTCACCCGCACCACGACCGGCGACGCCCAGGCGTTGTTGGACCGCCACCGCATGAGCGCCAGCTCGTTCCGGAGCTGCATGTACGCGGGCCAGATGTAGTCGAAGAACTGGATCTCGACCACCGGCTTGAGGCCCCGCGTGGCCAGGCCGATCGCCCGGCCGATGATGTTGGCCTCCGCGAGCGGTGAGTTGTAGACCCGGTCGCTCCCGAAGGCGCGCTGAAGTCCCCAGGTCACCTTGAACACCCCGCCCTTCCCTTTCACCTCGTTCAGGGCATCCTCGCGGCTGCAGTCGGCCACGTCCTCGCCGAAGACGACGATCCGCGGGTCCCGAGCCATCTCGTCCCGCATGCAGACGTTGAGCAGGTCCACCATCGTGGTGGGGTCGCCGGTGAACCGGGGATCGTCCTCGGTGTCGAACTGCTCCGAGGTGGGATCGACGTCGGGGGAATAGACGTAGCGGTAGACCGAGTCGGTGGGCGGCTGGGGCGACGCAAGCGCCACCTCGGCCGCGACCTGGACCTCCTCCTCCACCTGCCGGACCACCAGATCGAGCTCCGCCTGGGTCGCGATCCCCTGCTCCAACAGGTGCTTCGGAAACCTGACCAACGGGTCGCGCTCCGCGTCCGCCTGCCGCTCGGCCGGCGTGCGGTACTGCACCTCGTCGTCGGAGAGCGAGTGGCTGTAGGGTCGGATGACGTGCGCGTGCACCAGGGCCGGCCCCTTCCGGGCGCGGGCGTAGTCCACCGCCTTCACCATGGTGTCGAACGAGGCGAGCACGTCGCACCCGTCCACCTCCTGGATGAACAGGCCGGGGAACCCGGTGAGCAGCTTGGAGATGGAGCCGCCCGCGGTATTGACCTCGACCGGGACCGAGATCGCGTAGCCGTTGTCCTCGACCAGGAAGACCACCGGGAGCCTGAGGTTACAGGCGGTGTTGAGCGCCTCCCAGAACTCGCCCTCGCTGGTAGTGCCATCGCCGGTGGTGCAGAGCACCACCTCGTCGCCCTTGAGGAGCTCGTCCCGACCGTCGATGCCCTCGATCCTGGTATAACGGAGCCACGCCTCGGCGCAGCCCACGGCCTGGAGAAACTGGGTGCCGGTAGGGCTCGAGGCACTGACGATGTTGAGGTCCTTGTGACCCCAGTGGGACGGCATCTGCCGGCCGCCCGAGTTGGGGTCGTCCGCCGCCCCGACGGCCGAAAGGAGCTGCTCCGTAGCCGTCATGCCGAGGCCGAGACAGAGGGCGCGGTCGCGATAGTAGGTGTAGAACCAGTCGTAGGCGGGGCGGAGCACCTTGGAGGCGGCGGCGAGGACGGCCTCGTGTCCGGCGCCGGAGATCTGAAAGAAGATCTTGTTCTGCCGCTTGAGCTGGATCTCCTTGTCATCGATCCGGCGGGCCAGCAGCATGATCCTGTAAATTTCGAGCAGGTCGGCCTTTTCGAGCTTCGCGGAGGCTCGGGCACGGCTGGTTCTGGTGGCCATGTCGATCCGGGTTCGGGTCGGGGTCGGCTTGGTCGTCGGTTCGTAAGATAGCTCGGGTCAGCGGCCGTGTCGCGGCAGCTCCCGAAGTCTCGGGGATCGCCTGGTCCGGATGCACGCCATGAGATGCCGCGGGTTCGTGCATCGACGCCTGTTCAGCGCGACTGTCCACTGCCTACCGGTCGGCGTGCCACGACCATGAATCGGCCGGATCCGCTCCCCTCCTCGACCGTGACCACGTCGAACCCCGCCTCACGCAGCTCCCGCACCACGGTCGCGGACGTGACACCGTGCTGATCGCCGGTTGCACGCCTGGCGGGATCGGCGCTCTCCGCACTGTCGGGATCGAAATCGATGACCGCCAGGAGCCCTCCGGGTTTGAGCGACTGCCGCATGCTCGTGTTCATCAGGTGGGGCTTGGCGAAGTGGTGGTACACCCGTCGCAGCACCAGCGCATCGCAACATTGCTCAGGGAGGTTCGTGCGCGTGGCATGCGCCTCGACCACGGCCACGTTCCGGAGCCCGGCGGAGTCGACCGCCTGGCGGATGTCGCGCAGTCGGCCCTCGTTCAGCTCGGTGGCGTAGACGTGCCCCGAGGGTCCGACTTCATGCGCGAGCGCGACGGCGAGTTGTCCACTGCCGGCCCCGATGTCCGCGATCGTCTGCCCAGGGCGGAGCTCCAGGACTCTCACGAGGCGTGCGGCGTCGGACGCGAGCTCGCTCTGGGCCTTCGCGGTGCCGGTGAATCCCGCCAATCCGGCGAAGCCCACCACGAGCAGGATGAGTCGCCTCACCTGATTCATCGTTCCTTCCGCGTCAGGGCAGTCGGGTGTGAGCCTGCTGTCACTTACGATCGAGGAGGGGTCTTTGTGCCAAGCCCAGACGCTTCGGTGAGCGGCCGTCCTTCGGCCAACCCCAACGGCAAGGGCGGCGGCAAACGCATCTCCCGCTCCTGTCGCATCGACGCGCTCGACCTGGAGGCGAGCGAGAAACCGCTCCTCGGTCGCGGTGACGAGCAAATCGTCCGATTCTCCCGCCTGTACGACGACGGCGCCGACGCCACGGCTCAGGAGGACGTCGGCGGCACGCCTGGCCGACGATCGGTCCCGGACGGGCACACCCGTGAGCGTCTTCCAGCACCCGGCGGAAAGCCGTCAGGTACCTGGTGCAGCATAGCTGAGCCGGCCGCTCACGATGCGTGCGGCCGATGTGTATGGATGCGAAGTGATCGAGGCTGGTCCGAGGATGTGGCTCACCCCGAAGCCCTGGCGGCATAGCACATCGGCAATCAGGCCGCGGTGACAGCGCCACCATACTGCCTCCGCGCACATGATCGCGGTTCGCAGCCCACAAACGAGGTTCACCAGCTGATTCAGCCCCTGGGCGAACTCCTCGGTCATCATGTAGTCCGCGTACCCGCGAAAGGCAGCACTGCGCCATGCAGTGTTCGGTGAATCGCGCAATGGCGTGCGCCGGCCGCCAAGCTCGGAAAGCGAGACGTAGCAGAGCCCACGATCCTTCAGGGACTCGCCCAGCGCCTCGCGCCTGAAATGCGGCCAGCGCCTGGAGCCCGGATATCGACGAACGTCGGCGACCGCCTCGAGCCGACTGGCTGCCAGGAGCTGGAGGAACTCGTCGAGAGAGCGGGTGGAGTGTCCGATCGTCCACACTTGGACTGCCATGCGCAGACGCCGGGATGTCACCTGATGCCCGACGGGCGCCTCACGCCGCCCCATTCGCCCGAGGCGCGACCCGCAGCTCGACCCACTCGACTTCCCCCTCGCGCACCGCCTCGCGCACCATCCGCTCCCGCCCGGTCAGCCCCGCTCCCCCCGTCTTTACCTCCACGAACACGATTCGCCGCACCCGTCCTTCGGCCAACCCGTCGAACACCACCAGGTCCACCGGGCTCCCGAGAAACCGCACGTCCTTCGGGTTGTAGGGAAACACCGGGAGGTACGGAATCAGCTGCTCGTGCACCTTGCCGGCGGTCACCGCCTGGCTCCGCTGGACCGCGTCGTCCCGCACGCGGCGCGTGTACCCCACCTTCCACGACAGGACGTAGACCCAGACGGCGAGGGCGCCGATCAGAACGCCGAGCGCGAGATCGATGGGGTTGATCGTCATGCGGTCCTCGCGGGAGCGGGCTCAGTCCCAGCTGGTCGTCTTCACTTCCGCCAACACACCCTCGAGATCGTTGAACTTGACGCCCTTCGGCTCCGCCGGCATGAGCGGCAGCTCGATCTCCGACATCGGACCCTTCACCTTCACCCGCAGACGGGCGTGCCGGTCCTTCCCCAGATCGAGCGTCACAGGAACGTACATCTGGAAGCTCTCCGGCACTCCCTCCTGCCGCACCCGGAGCCGCACCCGGAACTGGCCGTTCTCCGCCGGCTCGCTCCGGTGCGCGACGCGGTACGTCGGGATCGCGGTCGAGTGGACCCACTGATCGAAGAACCAGTCCATCTCCGTGCCGATGTGCCGCTCGACCACGCGCCGGAAATCGTCGGTCGACGCGCGCCGACCCTCGTACCCCGTGTAGAAGTCCTTCATCATCCCCTTGAAGCGGTCCTCGTTCATCGTCTTCAGATCGAGCATCAGAATCCGCAGCATGTGCACCACCCACGCGCCTTTCTTGTAGACCACCGTCTGGTAGTCATCCAGATCGTCGTCCTTGGACGCGAAGACGCGATACCCCAGGGAGATCGGCCCCGGCTCTCCTTCCCGCAGCAGGATGCTGGAGCGCCAGCGGCGCAGCATGTCGAAGTACTTGTCGTTGTCCTTGCTGACGGTCTGGAGGTACCAGAGCCCGGAAAAATCGGAGAAGCCTTCGCTGAGCCACTGGTCGTGATAGCTGGCGAAGTCCACCCCGATGCCCCACCACTGGTGGGCGACCTCGTGGGCGCGGAACACCTCGTCGTCGCCCTGATCGCTGGTGTTCTGGAAGGTGGCCCACGAAAGATGGACCATCCCGGGGAACGCCTCACCGTGCCAGTCGGGGATCTCGGTGGCATAGAACCGGCGGACCGGCGCCGGCCCGTACACCTGCTGGAAGAACTTGAGGCTCCTGGACACGTCCGCGCCGACCTTCTCGCGCATCTTGGACTGCTGGACGTAGTGCCGGGCGAGCTTCCGGTGGGCCTTCTCGGAGATCATCACGGTGACCGGCGGCGCGTCCTTCTCCTGAACCTCGTAGCCCTCGAAGAGGCCCAGGTTGAACGACGCGTTGCGGATCGGGCCGGGGGTCACCCAGCGGGTGCGCACGCTGCGCCCCGAGACGGTGGAGTCCACCCGATCGCCCACGCTGGCGAGCAGGTAGTTGGAGGCGGTCGTGAAGGTGAGATCGAACCGGGCGAGGCTTCGGCCCTCGAGCGAGCGCGGGTACCAGGCCGCCGACGACTTGATGCGGAAGAAATCCACGAAGCGGTCGATCAGGTCGCCGTGGTAGTGCAGCCGCAGGGTGCGAACGTCGCCCGGACGCATCTCGCGGTCGAGCAACACCCACAGCAGCGGACTCTCCTTCCCGCGCACGACCGTCGCCTTCTCCCCGCCCTCCCAGCTCGCCGAGTCGACGCGCAGCTTCTCGAACAGCTCGAACACCACCCATGGGCCCACGGTCGTATCCGCCACGATCCGCATCGTAGCGGAGGCGGAGAACCCGATCTCACCGGTCGCGGTCGGCGGCAGCGCCGCCTCGATGACGTAGCTCTCGACGTCGGCCTGGCGGAGGCGCTCGCCGCGCGCGCTCCCGACCGCGCCACGGCCACGGAGCGGAAACTGGGTCACGACCTCCGAGCGGCGGGAGTAGCCGCGGCGGGAGACCTTGCTCAGGAGCCGCACGCCCTCGAGCTCGTTCGGGTTGATCATGAACATCAGCGGGCCGCCGCCAGTCCGTTTGACGTGCGCGTAGAACAGCTGGCTGCGCTCGCCGTTCAGGAACGCGCTCATGAGATCGGGCTCGAACGTGCGGCTGTCCTCGTCCGCCAGGAGCTCGAGCCCCTGCTTCACCACCCAGCGCTGCTCGTCCGCATCGGCCACGAGCGCGAACTTCGCGGCCGATTCCAGCTCCTCCAGCGTCCCGTCCGCGAAGACCAGCAGCAGCTCGCTGAAGGGCACCGCGAGCGAGTCGGCGCCCTGGAGCCGCCGCAGCCGCTCCCGCTCCACCGGGCTCGGCGGCGCGAACGAGAACATGCCCCTGCCCCGGAACACCGCGCCCACCGTCCGTCCGCCGACCTGGGTCAGCAGCTGGATTCGGCCGCTCTGGAGGGTGAACCGCGCCACATCGCGCTGGAGCGTGAGGTTCGCCACCTCCGCGACGCGATCGGCACGAGGCGACATCTTCATCAGCTGGTCGAACAGCGCGTCGTACGAGCGGGCATGCGACTCGGCGACCGGGGGCACGGCGCCGGAACTGGCGAGCTGGGCCGGGAGCGGAGAGGGACAGGCGAGCGGGACGAACAGGTGGAGCGCGACGATCGGCGTGCCGATCCTTCCGCGAAGCGACACCACGCCTCCGAGGTCGATATACCTGGATTGTACGGGGGTGCGCGGAAGATGGGACTCGGTGCACGGAGGGTCAAGTCGCCGGAAGCACACGGTGCGGTGAGGTCGCACGGAGGGCCGGTGCGCTGGTACGCGACCGGCCCGCCGACGACGTGCTGCCATTGCGGCCTGCCCAAGGCTCAGGCCTTCGCCCCCGCTCTCCTACGGCTGCCCCTGAGCCTGCGCGAAGAACGCTTCCTGCGCCTTCTCCATCTCCTCCGGTGTCGGATCCGACACGTGCTGGGCCAGTGACCAGTTGTGGCCGAAGGGATCCTTGAGCCGGCAGGTGCGATCTCCCCAGAACATGTCGGCCGGCGGGAACACGGGCTCGCCTCCGGCCTCGATCGCGCGGTCCCAGGCGGCGTCCACGTTCTCCAGATAGACGTAGAGGCCGACCGGGGAGCCGCCGAATGCCGCGGGACTCCTGGTGCCCATCTCCGGCATCTCCTCGCTGAGCATGAAGATCGAGTCCCCGATCCGAAGCTCGGCGTGCAGGATGCCTCCGCCGGGCTTGGGCATGCGCACCAGCTCTTCGGCGCCGAACGCCCGCTGGTAGAACTCGATGGCCTTCGCGCCATCGGCCACGACGAGGTTCGGCGTGATGGTGTGATAACCCGGAGGAACGTGTTTCACGGATGTCATGGAGCCTCCTGGTAACATGTCATTGGCGAGATGAATGGGCCTCGTACCCTTGCCGTGCTCGCGACGAAGCACGCAGGAGAGATACGTACCCCGTCCGGCGTACGATTCAGCGCGCCGTGTACACGACCCGCCCGCCGACCACCGTCGCCTTGACCGCAGCCCGCTCGAGCTCCTCGGCCGGGATCCGGGTGAGGTCGCGATCGAGCAGCACCAGGTCAGCCAGGTAGCCGGGCGCGAGCTTGCCCCGCCGATCCTCGGCGAAGACACCGTACGCATTCCCGACGGTGTAGGCGCGGAGCGCCTCCTCGACGCTGATCTTCTCCTGCGGGACCCAGCCATCCGGATGCTTGCCGTCGAGCGTCCGTCGCGTGACCGCCGCGTAGATGCCGAGCAGCGGCTCGATCGGGGCCACCGTCCAGTCCGAGCCGAAGGCGAGGACCGCCCCCCGGTCGAGCAGGGAGCGGAACGCGTAGGTCGTCTTGATCCGCTCGGGACCGATCCGCTTCTCCGCCCAGCGGCCGTCATCGACGGCATGGTACGGCTGCATCGAAGCGGTCACACCCAGCGCGGCGAACCGCGGGATGTCTTCGCGACGGAGGTGCTGCGCGTGCTCGACCCGGAAGCGGCGATCCTTCGTGCCGTGCGCCCGGGCGACGCTGTCGAAGATCGAGAGCAGGATTCCGTTCGCCCGCTCGCCGATCGCGTGGACCACGACCTGGAGCCCGGCGGAGTCCGCTCCCGCGACCCAGGCCCGCATGGAGTCCTCAGGCGTGGTGAGGACGCCCGAGGTGGTCGGGTCGTCCTCGTACGGCTCGTAGAAGAGCGCGGTGGTGGAGCCGAGCGAGCCGTCCATGTAGCCCTTGACGCCGCCGATCCAGACCCAATCGTCACCCCGCCCGATGCGGGCGACCGTATCGGCCACCTGGCGCCACTGGTCGATCGAGAAGTAGAGCGCGGCGCGCGCCGTCAGGGTGCCCGCCTCCCGTGCCCGGAGGTAGGCGCCGAGCTCGGCGAGCGGCACGTCCACGTGGGCGAACGCCGTCACACCGTGTGAGGCGGCGTGTGCGAGGGCGCGCTGGAGAGCGGCGTCGCGCTGCGCCTCCGTACGGTCCGGAATGGCGGCCTGGACGGGGCCCATCGCCTCGTCCTTGAGGACGCCGGTGAGCTCACCGGTGCGAGGGTCGCGCACGATGACGCCGCCCGGGATGTCGCGGGTCGCGCGATCGAGCTTCGCCAGGCGGAGCGCCGCGGAATTGGCCAGCGCCATGTGCCCGTCGAGGCGGTACAGCAGGACCGGGTTGTCGGGCGTCACCGAGTCGATCCATTCCCTGCGCGGTAGCGGGGTCCCGGGCCAGCGTTCGTGATCCCAGTTCCCGCCCTCAATCCACTCGCCGGGTCGCCGCTCCGATGCGTACGCGGCAACCCGCTCGATGAACTCGGCGGGCGTGTCCGCCGTGCGGAGATCGACGCTCGCGAGCTGGAACCCACCGTCGAGGAAGTGCAGGTGTCCGTCCATGAACCCAGGCGTCACCAGGGCGTCGCCGTTGTCGAGCACTCTGGTGTCCGGCCCGGCGAGCCGGGCGATCTCGGCGCTGTCGCCGAGAGCCGAGACGGTATCTCCGGAGACGGCGAGCGCGCCGGCCCAGGGGCGCGCGGAGTCGCCCGTCCAGATGCGGCCGTAGACGATCAGGTCCGCGGGGCCGGCGCCTGCAGCAGGGGCGGAACGGCAGGAGGACAGGCCGGCGAGCGCGAGGAGCGCAAGCCCGCGGAGCGCGGCGGCAGACGTCATCGTTCTCTCAGCGGAGTCGAGTCAGGCGGCGAATGGCCTCGAGCTTCTCAAGCGCGGTGCCACCCGCCGTCGAAGCGGCGGGCGCGACGGAGAACAGATCGCGGATGTCGAGCAGAATCTCCAGCATGAGCTGGTCCCGCATGTAGGCGCTCTCGAGATCGATCATCCGGCCCTGGTCGCCGAACTGCTTGGCGCGCTCGTACGCTTCGCGATAGATGGTCTCGAGGTTCGCGAGGATGCGCTCGCGGGGGCGGATG
>DATABZ010000243.1:0-2452 GCA_036259315.1 Gemmatimonadales bacterium
CCTAAAACGACCCGGCTCCCTCCGGCGCTGGCGCCGCGGGCACGGTCCACCCCGGATCGGGGCGACAGCTACAGACGCAACAGCAGCGGCAAGCAGGCATGCAGCTACGCTACGGGTCTCGTGTCGGAGTGTCAAGCTTGCGTGCGGCTTGCACCGGCCCGGTCGCGGGGTAATCCTTCCGACGGTTTCCCAGCCCCTTCGTTCCTCAACCACACGTCGGCCATGGCCAGCAACGCTTCATTCGACATATCCACCGGAGCCGACCTCCAGGAGGTCGACAACGCCGTCAACCAGGCGCTCAAGGAGATCGCCCAGCGCTACGACTTCAAGGGCACCCATTGCACGATCGAGTTCGACCGGCCCAAGGCGGAGATCCGGCTGGCGGCCGACGACGAGTTCCGGATGGACTCGCTGCTCGACGTGCTGCAGGGGCGCATGATCAAGCGTGGCGTTCCGGTCAAGAACCTCAAGGTGGGCGACCTGGTCCAGGGAACCGGCCAGTCGGTGCGCCGGACGGTGAGCCTCACCCAGGGGATCCCGCAGGATGCGGCGAAGAAGATCGTGAAGGCGATCAAGGACGGCGGGTTCAAGAAGACGCAGGCATCGATCCAGGGCGACGAGATCCGGGTGACCAGTCCGTCCAAGGACGAGCTCCAGTCGGTGATCGCGATGCTGCGGGGTGGCGACTTCGGTATCGAGCTCCAGTTTGGCAATTACCGCGGCTGAGCGACGCCTCCTCGCCGCGGCAGGTGTGGTGCTCGCCGCCGGGCTGGCGGCGCTGGGGAGTTGCGCACCGGGCGCACCCCCGGAGCAGCCGGCACCCGAGCCCCCGGCGGCGGAGCGGCCGGCTCCGCCCCCGGCCGAGCGGCCGTTGCCGGACCGCCCGGCTCCGGATCAGCCCCCGGAGCCGGAGGCGGGACCGGATCTCCTCCCGCGGGACTCAGCCGAAAGCGCGGAGCCCGAAGTCAGGATCGGGCTCGCAGTCAACGAACCTTCCGCCACCGTGGGAGGCGACGCCCAGGTGGTCGTGGCCGAACCGAGCGGTGCGAGGCTCGCGGTCATCCCTGCCGGGGAGCGATGGCGGGTGGTGCCCTCCGGCGCCGGTCTCGCGCTTCAACCCCCCGCTCGGGTCGGTCTGCACGTGACCGAGGTCGTCGCCCTGCTCAGTACGAGTCCCGCCGGGCAGGTGTGGCTGAACGGCCGATTCTACCGCGGATCGGTTCAGATCGCACGCGACGGCGCCGGACTCACGCTGGTGAACCGGCTCCTGCTCGAGTCCTACCTGCTCGGCGTGGTCTCGGCGGAGATGGGGCGACGGGGCCCCTCCGAGTTCGAGGCCCTGAAGGCGCAGGCGGTCGCCTCCCGCACTTACGCGCTGCGGAATCTCGGCCGCCGCTCGGCGCTGGGCTTCGACCTGCATGCGGGCGTCGCGGACCAGGTGTACGCCGGCAGCGCAGCCGAGACCGCCGAGGGGCTGGAGGCCGTACGGGCGACGCGAGGGCTGGTCCTGACCTACGGGGGGGAGCCGATCGACGCGTTCTACTACTCGACGTGCGGCGGCCAAACGGCCGACGGCGTGGAGGCCTTCCGTGCCGCGTCGCGTCCGTATCTCCGATCGTTCGCAGACGTGGACGAGAACGGCCAGGCGTACTGCCGGATCTCGCCCCGCTACCACTGGCGGGAGGAGTGGAGTGGGGACGCGCTGCGCCGGACGCTGCAGCGCACGCTGCCGCTCACCGCCGGCGTGCCCGCGACCCGCGCGGGCGAGGTTCGCGACGTCTGGGTCGCGCAGCGCTCCACGTCCGGACGAGTCAGCCGTCTCGGGATCGCCCTGCGCGCGGACCATGTCGTGGTGGAGGGGCAGGCGGTCCGGCAGGTGCTGCGCCCCCCCTCGGGGGATCGCCTACGGAGTGCCGCCTTCACGCTCACCGCCACCCGGGCGGGTCGGGAGATCGCCCGGCTGGTGGCGGAGGGCAGTGGGGCGGGCCACGGCGTGGGGCTCTGCCAATGGGGAGCGGTCGGCCGCTCCCGCGCCGGCCAGGATTTCCGCCGGATCCTCGCGGCATACTTTCCGGGCGCGACACCGGAACGCCTCTACTAGGAGCATCGCATGACGGGCAGCCGGTCGGGCGCGGAGCGACTCAGGCTGGGTATCATCGGCGGCGGGGCGATCACCCAGGTGGCCCACCTGCCGGTGCTCAAGAGGCTCAAGATGATCGAGCTGCCGGCCATCTGCGACACCGACCTGCCGAAGGCGCGCGCCCTGGCCGATCGCTTCGGGATCAAGGACGCCTTCGATGACATCGAGGACCTCCTCCGCTACGAGGCGCTCGACGCCGTCGTGATCTGCTCGCCGAACCACCTCCATGAGAGCCACATTCTCGCCGCCCTGTCGGCGGGGGTGCACGTGCTGGTGGAGAAGCCGCTGGCGATGTCGGCCGCGAGCGCGCAG
>DATABZ010000244.1:0-3416 GCA_036259315.1 Gemmatimonadales bacterium
CGCGGCCGAAGGGGAGGGCGGTGAGCACCGCCACCCCGCGCTCCTGCGCCAGCGGTAGGATGCGCTGCTCCACCTCGCGGTTGTCGATGGCGTAGTCCACCTGGATGAAGTCCATCCGCTGCGTCCGCAGCAGGCGCTCCAGCTCCGGATACTGGTTCTCGGAGGTGGTGGTGACGCCGATGTAGCGCGTCTTGCCGGCCTCCTTCCACTCCCGCAGCACGGGGAGCATCTCGTTGACTCCGCCAAGGTTGTGCACCTGCATCAGGTCCACCTTGTCGACCTTGAGCTGCTTCAGCGACTGCTCCATCTCCGCCCGGCCGGCCTGCACGCTCTGCCGGCCGCGTCCAACCTTGGTGGCCAGGAAGAGCTGGTCCCGGTTCCGCGCCTGCGCCACCAGGTTCCCCACCACCGGCTCGGCGTTGCCGTAGGAGGGCGCGGTGTCGATCAGCTTCCCGCCCATGCGGGTGAAGTTGCGGACCACCTCGCGCAGCGGCGCGAGCTCGGCCTCCGAGGCGCCGACGTCGTACCGGCGCGCGGTGCCGATGCCGATCACCGGGAGGCGCTCGCCGGTGGAGGGGATCGGCTTGGTGACGAGGCTCGCGGCCTGGAGGTCGTCCCACCCCGCCTCGTGGGCCCAGAGGTCGCGGGGACGCAGCGCGAGACCGGCGCCCACGCCCAGCGCAATCCTGAGGGCGTCTCTCCGACTGATCTGGCCGTTGCGATCGTTCATCTCTCACCTCCGCAGGTGGTGGGGTCGCCGCGCTCCCGCGCCCGGCGGCGGCGCGGGGCGGGCGACGTTGCGTTGACAGCTCCTGTTCGAGCGCTGAGCCGTCAGGGTGCGACCGGTGCTGAATGGTCAGCGAGCTTGCCGGCCGGGTGTGCTCTCGCGCAAACAGATTACGCCTTCCTTCATCACGAAACCGACTCGTTGCAGCGTCGTCAAGTCCTCCAGCCGATCACCGGGAACCGCCACGTCCCCCGCTTCGAGCCCACCCGCCGACCGCCGCGCTCACAGACAGCGTCCCTCGACCGGTCGTCACGAACGTCGTCGAAGAGATTGTCGTCACCCTGAACTCCGGCCGCCGAGATCTCATAGACGTAGCCGGTGCGGAGATCGAGGTCGCCTACGTACAGCGCCTGCCCATCGTAGAGCACGCGGACCTCGGTCCGGTGCCGGCAGAGCGGGCTCCAGCTCATGCGAGCCGGAACCGTGGCACCCCTGCCGACGTGCGGAGGCGTGTGGGCCGACGCGGTGCAGCCCTCCGCCAAGAGGAGCGTCCGTCGTGTGATGCGCTCTTTCATGCTACAGGTCCTCATGAATACTACGCTGCGTAGTAGCCAGGGGTACACAGGAGCCTCTCCTCCACGGGCAACCTCGACCGAAGCTACCGCTGCGTTCGGGAGAACACGTGCGCGGTCTCGGGAAGCTGGACGCGCCGGTCGGAGCCGTGGTAGGTCCAGAGGAACAGGGCCGTCCACAGCAGCGCCGCGGCGGCCAGCACCCGGCGCGCCGCGGTGAGCCACGCGCGGCGCGGCTCGGGCCGATAATCCATCAGGCGGCGGACGCGCTCCTCGACGCTCGGGCGGGCCCGGAGCAGCGGGTGGGCATGGATCCAGCGCGCCCCCCGCCGGCAGGGGAGCGCTCGCTGGAGGCGCCACACCTGCACCAGCGAAGCGGCGACCACCAGCGGGTTCTGCAGCGCCTCCACCACGCGGTCGTCGCAGGAGAGCTCGCGGCGGAAGACCACCCTGGGCCAGGCGACGGACCGGAAGGTCCACAGCACGGCGAGCACCGCCGCGACGACCAGGCCGGCGTACGCGAAGTCGAGGCGCTGCTCCATCCGGACCAGCGCGTAGAGCGCGGCGACCTGCAGGAGCACCACGAGAGCGCCGATGGGCAGGAGGCTGCCGAGCCAGGCGCGCAGGTTGTCGCGCCGGCGCACGTGGACGAGCTCGTGCACCAGCACTGCCCGAAGCTCGTCCGCCCCCAGCGAGCGGACCAGGGCAGGCGCCAGGAAGACGGCGGGCCGGAAGCACCCCGTGGTGAATGCCAGCGGATCCTCGTCCGCGTGCCGGTGCAGCGGCGGCAGGCGTTTCAGCCCGACCCGCGTTCCGGCCTCGCGGTAGAGGTCGTACAGCCCGGAGAACTCGTCCGGGCCGTAGACCGGGGACCGGCGGCGCAGGCGCCGGTCGGCGATGCAGTGGGCCCCGATCCGCGCGCCCGCGGCGGCGCAGAGGAGCAGGGTGAGGGCGCGGAGCACGTCCACGGGCGCGCCGCAGAGGCCCGGGATACGCAGCAGGACCTCCACGCCCTGGAGGAGTCTGGTGTACGGCGCGAAGAACCATTCAAACATCGGAATCCGCTCGCCTCCGCTTCTCCTCGATCGCCTTCGCCAGCGCCTCGATCGCCGCTTCGTCCTGCTCGCCCACGAGCTCCACGAACTGGCTCATCGCGGGGGCGGTGAAGTCGTCCAGGAGCTCGCTCAGCACCGTGCCGACGGTGCGCCTGGTGAATTCCTCCTTGCTCGCGGCAGGCGTATACACGTACGCCGCGCCATCCTTCCGCTTCTCCAGCAGCCCCTTGTCCGCCAGGCGCGACATCACCGTCATGACCGTCGTGTACGCGAGCTCTCGGTCCGCTGCGGCGAGCCGCTCGTGGACGTCGTGGACCGTGGCCCGGCCGCGCGCCCAGATCGCCTCCATGACGTCCGCCTCGAGGTCGCCGAGGATCTTGCGCAACCCCTTCTTCCGCGGGTCGAACGTGAAATGGTACCGATTCAGGTTCATGGAGTCGGAGGGACATGGGCTCTTACGACAGCGTGTAGTACACGCTAGTGCTGTCGCGGCGCCCCGTCAAGAGACAGGATACGATTCGGCCGGGGTCCTGCAGAGATAGCATCCGAAGATGAGGGCCTCCGCAGAGTTCTGGGACGTTGATCCGGGGAGGACTGGAAGAGAACGGGTGAACGCGACGGCTCGTTGGCAGGTCCCGTTCACCCGTTCCGGGGGCGGCCGCGACCGAGCAGGCGACCAATGGTCGACCGGTGGACGCCGAACCGCCGTGCCACCTCGGCGGCGCTCTTCCGTCGTCGCAGGCCCCGTAGCAGTCCTGCCGCTGCGCGCCGGCGGCGTCCCAGCCGGTCCGGCGCCTCCTCCCGCGGCGTGACACCACGCACTCGGCGGCGTGGCACCGATCCCGCACCGCGGACGTCGCCGCCGGATCCCTGCCACCGGGAGAGAGACCATGGGAGCCACCACGCACGACATCTTGGGCGGCGCCGGGGGCGCCCAGCCGGCCACGCCCGGCAGCTACGGGGAGGCGCCGCGTGGCCGCCGACTCCCCGACGCCACGCGCCTCGGGCCCGTGCGGCTCCAGGTCGCCGGGCTGGACCGCTCGCTGGCGTTCTACCGGGACG
>DATABZ010000245.1:0-1797 GCA_036259315.1 Gemmatimonadales bacterium
TATAACCACCGACTGCGCGTCCGCCGCGCAGCGCGAGGCGGTTTCATCCCGAGCATGCCGAACAGCCCGCGCACGATCTCGCGACCGACCGTCCGCCCGATCGACGTGGTGAGCGCTCCCACGACCGCGGCACCGGCTGCCTTCACTGCGGCCCCGCCGACACCCCTGCCCTTCTTCCGTTTCGGCTACCGCCCGGACCCCTCCGCCTCCCGCTCGGGGGCCTGCGTCTCCGCCATTCGCTTCGCCAGCATCTCCCGCGCGCTCTCCCGGTCCACCGCCTGGCCGTACTCCGCCAGCAGGTCCGACTCCCGGATAACCGCCTGCAGCTCCTCCGGCGTCAGCGGGGCCATCCGCGCACTGGGTGGAATCAGCCGGGTGGCGACCACTGGCGTGGGACTCCCTTTGGCGTCGAGCACGGTGACCACCGCCTCTCCGATGCCGAGCGACGTGAGCGTCTCCTCGAGATCGTAGAACTCGGTCTTGGGGTAGGTGCGCACCGTCGCCTTCAGCGCCTTGTCGTCGTCCGGAGTGTGGGCCCGGAGGGCGTGCTGCACCCGATTCCCGAGCTGGGCGAGGACTTCGCCCGGCACGTCCTTCGGCGTCTGCGTCACCATGTACACGCCGACGCCCTTGGACCGGATCAGGCGGACCACCCGCTGGATCTGGTCGAGGAACGGCTTGGGCGCGTCGTCGAACAGCAGGTGCGCCTCATCGAAGAAGAACACCAGCTTCGGCTTGGGCAGGTCGCCCGCCTCGGGCAGGTTGTGGTACAGCTCCGCCAGCAGCCACATCATGAAGGTGGAGAAGAGCGCGGGCTTGTCCTGGGCGTCCGCCAGCTCCAGGCAGGTCACCACCCCCCGTCCGTCGGAGGTGGTCCGCAGCATGTCGTGCACGTCGAACTCCGGCTCCCCGAAGAACCGCTCCGCGCCCTGCGCCTCCAGCTCCACCAGCTTGCGCAGCAGGACCCCCACCGTCGCCGTAGACATGCCGCCGTAGCCGGCCAGGGCCGGCTTGCCCTCGTCGGACGCGAGGAACTGGAGCACGGCTCGGAGATCGGTCAGATCGAGCAGCGGCAGCTGGTTGTCGTCGGCGTACTTGAAGATCAGCGTGAGCACGCTGGTCTGGGTCTCGTTCAGCGAGAGCGCCTTGGCGAGCAGCAGCGGTCCGAAGGAGCTGACGGTGGCGCGGAGCTGCACCCCCAGCGCGCCCGTCAGGCTCACGAACTCCACCGGCACGCCCGCGGCTCTCCACTCGTACGCCAGGTCTTTCGCCCGGCCGGCGATCCGCTCGTTCGACTCACCCGGCACCGCGAGCCCGCTCAGATCGCCCTTGATGTCGGCCACGAACACCGGCACGCCCTGCGCGGAGAGCTGCTCGGTGAGCAGCTGGAGCGTCCTCGTCTTGCCCGTTCCGGTGGCGCCTGCCACCAGGCCGTGCCGGTTCATCATCGCCACCGGAACCTTCACCTTCGGCTCGGGGTGGACGGTGCCGCCCTCGAGGGCGGCGCCGAGGGTGATGGCGGGCTCGGTGAAGCCGTAGCCAGCGGCGAGCATGTCGGCGAAACGGGTCATCGGGGTGGCGCCTCCCGCGGAATCAGATGGTGCAGCATCTCCACCAGCCGGTCGTTCAACCGGTCGATGTCGTACTCCCGCTCGACCTTGTCGCGGCCGGCTCTGCCCATGGCGGGCCAGCGTGCGGGCTCGCGCGACAGCCGCTCGAGCGCGTCGGCGAGCGCGACATCGTCGCGCTCGGGCACGAGCCAGCCGGAAACTCCGTCCTCGACCAGCTCGGGGATGC
>DATABZ010000246.1:0-14262 GCA_036259315.1 Gemmatimonadales bacterium
GTCCGCGCGCCGGCGGGCGCGACGACCCGAGAAGGCGCGCGGCCGGGCGGGCGCCCCCACTACCTCCCGCTGCAGCCCAGCATGCACCCGAGCACCACGGCCTGCGCCGCGCCGGACGCGGCCGACCTCGACCCGGGAAGCCACATCGTGTTCCGGGATCGTGCGGTCGGGAGCACCGGTCCGGCGAGCGCTTCCGAGCACGAGGAAGCGGTCGCGTCGGCAAGCCGCGTCACGAGACACGGCGGCCTGATCATCGAGCTGGGGCGGCGCCCGAGCGATCCCGGGCACGCCATCCACATCACCGCGATCCTCACCGTCGCGCAGGCGGTCGGGATGCTCTTCGAGCAGGCGCAGGACGAGGTCGGCGGGGTTTCGCCGCCGGCCGCCCTCTTCGCGTGCCCCGGCGGGTCCGTCCGCGCCGACGTGGGCCCGGATGCCGTGGCCGGATGGCTCCAGGAGAAGGACGAGGAGGCCCGCCGCCTGGGGGTGCCCCGGCTCGCTTCGCTCCTCGCCCGCGCCGGGATCCGGGGAGACGTCGAGATGGCGGCCGACCAGCTCTGGACCGCCTGCGGATACTGAGGCGGCCATGCACGCAGACGAAATGGAGCCCCTCTCCGGCTTCGCGGACCGCCCCCTCGCCGGCGAAGATCCGGCCGCGGAATTCGTGATGGAGCGGCGCTGGCGCCCCGGCCCCGAGGGTGAGCTCACCGAGCGAATCACGTACACCAACGTGACGCACCACGTCGTGGACCTCTCCTCCCGCGGCTTCGACTGGGGGAACTCCGGGCCGGGCGCGCACGACCTGGCCCTGAACATCCTGGAGGCCGCTCTGCGGCGGACCGGCCACCGCGGCCCCCGCAGCGCCCGCCTGGAAGGAGGGTGCTTCATCCTGGCGCTCCTCCTTCGCGCGCGGTTCGTCACGGCGTTCCTCGCGGCCGTTCCCGAGGAGGGCGGGAGCATCGCCGCGAGCGAGGTGGAGCGCTGGATCGCCGGGCAGATGCAGACGCTCGATCCCTCGCAGCGGTCCCTGCTGGCTCCCCGCTACGCGTGGGACGGCGGGAGCGAGGGGGAGCACTGGAGCGCCGGCGAGCTGGCCGAGATCGTGGGAGAGCCCCTGCGGGAGCGCGCGGGCGGCCTCTACACGGAGGACGGGCGGCGCGTCGCGCAGGCGCTGGAGCCGCACCCCCTCGACACGGCCGACTGGGAAACCGATCCGCTCTGATCCGAGCCGGCGCACCCCGCGCCGTACCCTGCCCCGCTTCGCCCCGCGTCTGGAGGCGAAGCGGGGCTTCGCGTTCGTACCGGCTTTCCCCGAGCCCCGATGACCAGACTGCTCGTCCTCGCCTGCTCGGCCCGGAAGCACCGCACGCCGAGCCCGGTCCCCGCGTGGTACCGCTACGACGGGGTTCTCTTCCGCCTCTGCAAGCGCCTCCAGGCGGAGCGCCGGTTTCCCTCCGACGTCCGCATCCGGATCCTCTCCGCCGAGCACGGCGTCCTCACCCCCGACACTCCCATCGCCTGGTACGACCGGCGGCTCGACGCGGCGCGCGCCGCGGAGCTGCGCGAGAGCGTGACCCGCGCGCTCTGCGTCGCCGTGAAGGAGGAGGAGGAGGCCCGGGAGGTCTATCTCGCCCTCGGCGGGACGTACCGCGCGGCCGTGGGTCCGCTCCCCGCGCATGTGCGGGTGCGTGGCGCCCCCGCCGGGATCGGGATGATGCAGTCGCGCCTGCGCCGCTGGCTCGCCGTGCCCGCGGCGGGCGCCGGGCAGCTCCGCCTGGAGTTTTCCCGCACGCCCACACCCTCCGCCGGAACGGACCCGCAGCTCGCGCTCGCGCTTCCCGCCCCACGGGCCGGCGCCTCACGGCTCCCTGGCACGTGGCCGAAGACGCTGTTCTACGCCAGCGGGACCAACGACGCGGGAGAGATCCGGGGGTTCGCGGCGCTCGGCATCCCGGTGGGCTTCTGCGCGGCGCACGTGGGGCCGTCCGCCCTCGCGGAGCTGGACCGGCTGCACGCGACCGGAGCGCCCGTCTTCGGTGACACCGGGGCGTACGGCGAGGTGTCGGCTCCCGCCGGCCCGGAGGCGACGGAGCGGCTGGCGGTCGTCCGTCCGATCACAGGGGAGGAGTGGGAAGCGCGCCTCGCCGTCTACGACCGTGTCGCGGCTCGCTTCGGCGCGCGGTTCGACGCGGTGGCTCCCGACCGCGTCGGCGACCAGGAGGTGACGCTGGAGCGGCTGCTCGCCTTCCGCTTCCGCATCCGGGCCCTCGCCGCCCGCGGCGCGCGGATCCTCCTCCCGCTCCACCGCGGCGCGCGCCCGCTCCCCGGGTTCTTCGCGGAAGCCCGGCGCCTCCTCGGGATCGATCTGGTCCCCGCGTTTCCGATGCCGAAGGGCGGGACGACCGCCCGAGACATGCTCTCCTTCGTGGCGTCGGTCCGTCCGCCGCGCATCCATCTCCTGGGGCTCGGACTGCGCGGGCGCCGCGCGCGGGATCTTCTCCCGCTCCTCGCGCTCGGCGCGCCCGGGATTCGGGTCTCGATGGACGCCAACCTGATCACCTCGGCGGTCGGGCGCCGGGCGGACGGGTCGCCGGCGCGGCGACTGACCGCGGCGCAGGACGCCATCCGCCGGCGCCTGCTTCCCCGGGCATTCGCGGACGTGGTCGACCGCGCGTGGGGAATCCACGCCGACTACACGGACTCGGTCTCCCTTCCATCCGGGTGGCTGGGACCCACGGGACTGCGGCGGGTGGCCGCGGCCGCCGGGCTCTCACCGAGCCAGTCCCACCGCTGGCGCCGCGATCCCGACGCGTTCCTTCAGGAGCCGGTGAGCGGCGGTTCCGACTCGATCCTCTGGTGGGAGCATCCGCTGATGGAGCTCGCCCTCGGCGAGGCGTGGCTGCAGCACCTGCACCGGCTGCACACCGCGCCGCGCAAGGAGCGGGCGATCCGAATGGTCTTCAAGGACCACCCGGCGGCTGGCCAGTTCCCTCTCTTCGCACCTCGCGCCGCACTGCCGCGAGCGGCGTGAAACCTCTCGCGACCCGCTTCATGGAGAACTCTGCACGATGACGGAGCGACTCGACCCGGGTCCGTTCTTCTGCCCGGTTTGCGGCCACTGTCTCCGCTGGACCGGCCGACGGCACACGCGGCGCACGCGGGCGGAAATCGCGGCCGGGATTCCGGTGCACGTCGTCCACCGGCGGCGTCTCCGCGCCGCGACCTTCGACTGCCCGGTCGGCATCGCGGAGCACCGCCTCGATGCGCGGCTCCCGCCGGGGCACCTGCCGCGGACCCGGCACCCTGGAGGCGAGGTGTCGTGGCGGCGGGAGCACATCGCGCAGCGCCGGACCGAGTTCCTGCCGCCGGGCGACGCGGAGCGTACGCCGTGGAGGTTCGCGGCCCGGGCGCCCGGCTCCACGGCGGATGCAGGGTCCGCCACGACGCTTCCGGTCACCCCGCTCGTCCCGTGACCCAGCTCACCCTCTTCTCCTGCGACAAGCGCTGGAGCGGCCGGCGCGAGCGGTGGGTGACTCCCGAGGACCGCTTCCACCCCGCCGGCTACGCGGTGGACGTGGTGGCGGAGGCGCTCGCGCGCGACTTCGTGGTGCGCGAGCACTACTCGGGCAGCTACCCCGCCGCACGGCTTTCCGTCGGCCTCTGGGGGCCCGGCCCCACCCTCGCCGGGGTCGCGGTCTTCTCGGTGCCGATGTCCGAGTCCGTGCTCCGCCGGTGGACGGGCGCCGAGCACGAGGCGGCGGTCGAGCTCGGCCGCTTCGTGTGCGCGCCCTCGGTGAAGTTCAACGGCGAGACCTGGTTCCTCCGGAGATGCTTCCGCCTCCTGGGCCGCGAGAAAGGGTGCCGGGCGGTGCTCTCCTTCGCCGATCCGCTCGAACGGCGGACCGCGGCGGGCGAGCTGACCAAGGCCGCCCACCACGGCACGGTCTACATGGCCAAGGGGGCGCTCCTGGCGGGGCGCGCCACACCGCGGTGGCTCCTCCTGGCGCCGGACGGCTCGGTGGTGAGCGACCGCATGCTCTCCAAGATCCGCGGGGAGGAGCGCGGCATCGACTACGCGGTGCGGCGGCTCCGGAGCTACGGCGCGCCGCCGCGCGAGCGCGGGGAGAGCTGGGACGCCTGGGCCCGGCGCGTCGTCCGCCTGCCGATCTTCCGGCGCGTCCGGCACCCCGGGAACCTCGCCTACGTGTTCGGCCTCGACCGCCACACCAGCGCCCGGCTCGCCGACCTGCACGATGGAGGGCAGCCGTACCCGCGCAGGGAGTCACCGGCACCGCCGGGCCGGCCGGAGGTGCCGCTGCAGCACGCCCCGGCCGGGGAACTCGCCCCGGCCGCCTGAACCCGCATCCAGGATCCAGTATGCGCCGCCGCCGCTCGTATCCCCGCGATCCGTACTTTATCACCGCCCGCTACGCCGGCACCTGCGGAAGCGCGCCCTGCGGGGCCGCCATCAACGTGGGCGACCGCGTCTTCCACTACCCCAACACGAACACCACCCTCTGCACCGGCTGCTCCGAGGCCGCCGCGCGGCGCTTCCAGGCGGAGGTGGCGGACGAAGCGTCCTGCGCCTGGTGAGCACGTATCCCACGCAGCTTGAGCTGCAGCTTCCGCTTCTACAGGTGCTGGCGGAAGCAGGCGGCGAGGCCACCAGCCGCGCGGTGCAGGACGCCCTCGCGGAGCGGTTCGCGCTGCCCGAGAGCCTGCGCGCCGCCACCGCCGAGGTCGGCCCGGGTCAGCGCGTCAACCGCTGGGGGCGGCACGTGCGCTGGGCACAGCAGCGTGCGCGGCTCGCCGGCTACACCACCGCCCCGGCCGCCGGCGTCTGGCGCCTGTCGCAGAGCGGCGAGCAGGCGCTCGGGAACCAGAGCCGCGGCACGATCGTCACCGTCGCGGTGACCGGCCTCGGCGTGCTGGTGTGGGCGCACGCCGAGGATCTCGCCGGCGTGCTCGACGACGAGAGCGTGCAGCTGTTCTTCTCCTCGCCGCCCTTCCCGCTGAACCGCAGGAAGCGGTACGCGAACCAGCATTCCGCGCGCTCGCACGTCGAGTGGCTCCTCCGGCTGGTCGAGCGCTACCTCCCGAAGCTCGCCCCCGAGGGGAGCATCGTGCTCGAGGTGGGTCCGGCCTGGACCCCGGGCGAGCCGACGCAGGCCACCTGGATGGAGCGCCTGGTGATCGCCCTGGAGGACCGTCTCGGGCTGCACCTCTGCCAGACGCTGTACTGGGAGAACCCGGCGAAGATGCCGGGGCCGGCGGCGTGGACCACGCGGGAGCGCGTCCGCCTCACCGACCGGATCGAGCGCCTCCTCTGGATGGCGCCCTCGACCCGGCCGTACGCCGACAACCGCGCGGTCCTGGCGCCGTATTCCGGGGCGATGCGGCGCCTGCTCGGCCGCGGCGGCGAGGCCGCGCAGCGGCGCCCCTCCGGGCACCACCGCGGAGACGGGGCCTTCGCCCGCGACAACGGCGGCGCCATCCCCGGCACCCTGCTCCGGGTGGCGAACACGGCCAGCAACGACCGCTACACCCGCGCGTGCCGGGAGGCCGGGCTCCCCGTGCACCCCGCCCGCTTCCCCGCGGAGCTGCCGGAGTTCGTGATCCGCTTCCTCACCCGCGAGGACGACCTGGTGGTCGACCCGATGTGCGGCTCCGGCCAGACGGCCCGCGCGGCGGACCGACTCGGCCGCCGCTGGGTCTGCGGAGACATCGCCTGCGAGTACCTCCGCGGCGCCGCGTTCCGGCTGGACGATCTCCCGGGCTTCGTCAGCCACTTCGGGCCCCGCCCCGCCGTCGCCCGCCTGGCCGCGTAGCGCCCGCGTCAGGAGCTCTCCGGGTACAGCTGGTTGATCGCGTCGGCCACCAGCGGCAGGAGCCTCCAGTGCTCCGGATAGAGCGAGAAGGAGCCGTGCGCGAGGTCGTTGCGGAGCCCGGCGAGCGACTCGCCGATCTGGCGCACCCACTCCGTCGACGGCATCGCACCGGGCGCGGCCCCATGCCTGCGCGGCCAGTCGCGGAACCCCTCATCCCGCAGGAGCCGGCGCTTGATTGCCATATCCCAGAGCGCTCGAAGCGTCGGCGGGCGTTCGTCCTTTGCGCGGCCGAGCCGCTCGCGCAGCGCGTACTCCAGCGTCCCGTAGGCGTGCGACTGGGCGAGCATCACGAACGGGTAGACGAACCATGAGTACACGACGAGATGGCGGGCCGTGACGAAGTGGTTCTGGATGTCCTGCGGCACGGTCGCGTTCAGCCGTAGTTCCGCCATGATCCGGTAGAAGCCCTCGAGTGACGCGGGCCCGACCTCGCGGTACCGGCTTCGCGAGTCAGGGGTCAGCAGCTCGTCGAACTCCTTAAAGCGCTCTTCCATCGTTCAGATTCGTCAGGTGGTCCTACGCACCTTCGCTTCTTCCAGGCTCCGTACAGTCATCCGCCGTTGCAAGCTGCTCAGGATCAGAAGTAGACAAGGTCGGCGCCACCCCACGCAGTTCTGAGCGAGGTGTGTAGGACAACGGGATCGGCACCGGGGACGAGGTCTCTGTCGGTTCCGAGGCTCCGCGGCAAGGGAGCCGGAACCCCTCTGCTGCAACGCACACCGGTTGAAATACGCATGTTCGACAGCACAGGTGGCGTTCCAGGGACCATAGCAGGCAAAACGCTTCACCGATACGCCCTCCGCGCGGCCCCGTCCGTAGCAGATTCTCGGGGGTCACTGGCGCGCCCTTCGCGGCATTTACATCCGTATGAGAGCAGTGGTGCTCGCTTCCAGTGGTGAAGAACGAGCGGTTTTCTACCGAGGGGAGCTCGATAGGAGCCACGGTGGAAGCGACTCCCGCGGTTCGGCTTTCACGCCAGTCGTGAAAAGGGCATGCACGGGTGTGAGGATCCGCCACTAGGAAGTGGGCGTGCCCCCCCGTGATGATGTAATACTCATCAGGATCGATCTCGCGAACGCCAGGATATCTGGCGCCTGTCAGATTCGCAGCCCCGCCTACTACGCGAGAGATCTCCGTTACGGGCGCCGGCTGGAAATCAACTCCCAACGCAGCATTCACCCTTTGTAGCAGCCCCCTCGCCTGCTCCTCGACTTCTATCCGATGTAGCTCCAGCTTCTCCGGATCTGTCGGGAGTTCGGCTTCCCAGCGGCCACTCACATACATCCATGCGCCGGTACGGGACTGGAGAAGGACGATGGGCGCAACCGTGATCACCGGCCGGAAACGGTACACACCGCGGCTGGCGGAATAACGGACCCTGACCGCATGCATCAACTTCTGGACGTCCGCCGAAGCAACCACCAATCCCAAGCCGCCCGGCGGAAGCTCTCCACAACCGCCGAGCACCGCCTGGTGCTCGAGGTGGTAAAAGATTTCAGCCGCTCTCTCCTCGACTTCCCCGCGGTCTTTGCAGTAGAGGATTTGCGCCGCGTCGATGGACCCGTCGCCCAAGAAAGCCAAGGCCGGATCAAGGAAGACCGCAATCCAGCCCCCGTTCGTAATGACCACTCTCGGGGGAGGCACTCCCGCTCCGGCAAATACGGAACGCACATAGTCGCGGAGAGTGCCGAGCCACTCGTCCCATCCGCCTCGCAGGCTTTCGCCTGCCAATCCTCGCGCGATCGCCTCGGCCCCATTGACTCTGCGCCCGGTCCGAACTAGTTCAGGCTGCGGGTCATCCGGACGCTTGGTCTCAACGATGAGTAACGGCCGCCCGGTACGCCGATCTACCCCGAAATAGTCCAGGAAGCGAACTGTTCCGCGCTCACCCGAACGGACTGGCATCTCCACAGCCACATCGGAGCGCTCCTGGCCCGAATCCAGCGTAAGCGGCCAATTCAGCGCCTCAAGAGTCGGGTCAACCAGATGGTGGCGGACGTGTGCCTCGAGTAACGCAGATTCGCCAACCTCGCCTCCGCCGACGTACATCTCTCGCAACGCGGCGAGGCGCGGCACCGGACCCGCTTCGTAGCTCTGCCGGATCCGTCGGTAGCGCTCTAGAAACTCTTCAGCGTTGCGAGTGCGTGTACGGTCGGGCGTCCAGCTCACCGGAAGATCTCCTCCAACCGGTAGGTGAGCTGGCGTGCACGCGGCCAACCCGCGTCAACGAAGATGTCGAGAATCTTCACGAGCGCGCGTCGACACTCCGCGTCTTCGCGGAAGATGTCCCGGTGATCCGCGAGAAAGCGTTCGACGAGCCCGATGACGGTGCGCTGCGCGAGAGAGTCATAGGGGTAGTTGCCCTTCCTCCCACCCTCCACAACACTGCTGACCCTGAGAAAAACGCCTCGGGGATCAAACTGTGTAAAAGCCTCGAGTGCTTCCAAGAGGTGGTGGGTAAGCGGAGCGAGCCCGACTTCGGCCAGAAGGTCGACGACCGAGCCGATCTCCCAATAGAACCGCCTCCGCTGCGACGTATCCGGTGCTGGCTCCTCGGGATCGGGATCATCGTGTGCCCCGGAAGCCAAGTAGATTTCGAATGCAAGGCCATCCAACAGCTGCGCGAGTTCTTGCAGCCGCTCGTCGTGACCGTCGCGCTCCGCTGCATCGATGTCGGCAGCGTGCTCGACGGCCGCACGGAATGCGGCAACTGAACGTCGCGTGAGCTCCGCAGCTAACTCGATGCCGCGGCGGCGGACGCGATCTGCGGCTGGATCCGATGGCTCGACAGGCCCATAGGTGAGGACGTGTCGGAGAACCGGCTTGACGTGTGAGAGCTCGTCGGCGGACTCTCCCACCGCATCGAGCAGTGCCGCAATGGCGGATTCGGCAGCACGGTTACCGAGCCAGACCGCCTGCTTCGCCAGAATCTCCACGCAGCGTCCCCGTACCTCGTCGACCCCTGGCCCACCTCTGGTCCGCTGAAGGATCGTGGTTACGAGCCCAGCAACGCGGTCCGGGCTGTGGCCAGCGAGCGGATCAAGTGCACCGGAGAGTAGTCCCCGGACGACTCCTCTACTCGAATCTTCCGCCGCCATCCGCTCAACGATGCGCCACATTCGATCAGGGGCCACCTGGAAGAGCCAAACGGCCCTCGCCGAAACTTGGTAGCGTACGGCGGGTGATGGATCCGCACTCAGTCGCTCGACCGCATCCAGGATGTCGCCAGACGTGCACCCCTCCTTTCGTGCGAGCGAAAGAAGACCCTGGGCGGCTTCGATTCTTGACGACGGACTTCCCCACGAGGGATGAGCATCGAAGCTTTCGTCGCCAGCGGGATCCGGTACTGGTTCCGGCCGCTCCATCGCCGCAAGGAGGACATCACGTACAAAGGCACCGTCAGCATCGTTGCAGTCGAGCACCTTCGCTCGAGCACAGGTTTCACAGGTCGAAGCGAGCACCCCCCACGCGTAAGCGATCTGTTTGGGATCCATGTCACCCGCTTCCGGCGCGACGAGTCCCTCGCGCAGGCTGCGGGCGAGGGGAATGGTGGCCCGCAACGCATCCGCATCCGGCTCATCGTTCAAGAAAGCCGAGTTGAAGGGCGCGAGGGGCTCGGTGTGCTGAAGGATTCGCTGACTTGAGGGCTCATCTACCTTGACGCCCTGCATGGCCAGATATTCGCGCGTTCCAACCGCGCGTGAGTACACGCCGGGATACGGCTCGTCCGTCTCGACCTTGCTTCCCTCGCCCGTATTCAGCTGCTCCGCGAGCGACACCGCTTCAGGTGTGCGCATCAAGGTGCGGTCGAACTGCATCAGGAGGCGATTGCGCCTGCGTTCAAGCCACTCCTGATCATCCCCGGAAGTCGACAACCCTAGAACTGCCTTCTCGATACGCGCCCGACCTTCATCGTCGAGGTGGGGAAAAACTGCGGAGAGAAACCGTGCTGCTTCGCGAACCGTTTCGTCCGCACTGAGCAGCGGCGCGGTCCAGCCAAGCGGGGCCAGGTAGAGCCCAACCGTCTCTGGAGCTGTTGCTCCCGCATCCAGGAGGTGTGCCCAAAAGATGGCCAGACGGTTTTCGCCGACGACGACGCGAACGATCCGCTCGATGACCGCCGGCTCTGCCCGCGTAAGGTATGCTTCGAAATCCTCCAGCATGTCGTGGACGTTATCCTCATGCCGTCGATGATGACGGCCCCAGACATTGCTTCGGTCGTGCAGAAACTCAACGCGATGCCCACGGAAATCGAAGGTATCCGTTAGAAACTTCGATAGGTCGTACTCGCGACCGAAGCGAGCAGCAACAGCACGGATCAGGGCACGGGTAGCGTGCTCGGGAGCCTGCAGCAGAAACTTGGGAAACGCTTTCGCAAGGCTGTATTCCGCCAACCTGTAGTCCTGCCGCCGCGTGCCCGTGAATGACATCACCGGTCCGCCGAACGCCGTCTTCTCCTCCGAGTCTTCAACGAAGTCGAACGCGGCCTCGTAGATTTCCGCCGTGAGTTCCGGATCGAGGCCGGCGAGCCGGTCTACCTCGTCCGCGTAGAAGCGCATTTCCTCCGCCCCATGCAGGCGAAGGTGCTCCACCGCGAGTCCGCGACGGAGAAGCGCCGCCGACGCGGCCGGATCAGTGTCGAATGTCCAGCTGACGAGCTCGATTCCGCTCGTCGCCAGCCAACTCGAGTACGGCTCGCTCTCCCACGCATGCGCGAGCAGTCGTCGGCTCGCCCGCCCGGCATCCTCCATCGCTGCCGGATCCCATTGCACTGCGTACTCCGATAGGAAGTTGAGCAGCACACGCAAGGTCCCGGGAAGCTGACCTTCCAAGCGACGGCTGATTCGCTCTGAAAGCCCGGCCCACACGGGGCTCAGCGGCCATGTTTGAGCGTCCCCCCGCGCAATGAGAGTCCCTACAACGTGACGAAGCGCTTCTTCGGCGGCGGCGTGATGCTCGCCGGGATCGGTGAGCGAATCAAGGAGGGGATCGAAATCCTCGACATTCGCCGCGAGATCCGCCGCCACCGAGGGACCTATGATCTTCCCGATCTGCGGGACGTCCTCCCGGCGCATGATCTGAAGGACGGCCGTCCAGAAACCGTTATGGTTCGCGCCCTCTCCCCAGAGGTAGTGGAAGTGAAGTACCAGGCTGGGGCGCACGATCACGGCGAAATCGGGATCGTGGGCTAATTTCGACGCAAGGTCGGCCGAGGCGTGGCGAACCAGGAGCCGCGCCACCGCGTAGTCGAACAGGACGTGATGCGAGAACGCGACGAGTGTGGGGTCAACCGGTGAGTCTGCGCTCGGCTGCCACTCTGTAAGCACATGCAGCCGAAGCAGCTCATCGAGTGGCTCGGCTGCCAGAAGGTCGTTGGCGAGCAGGCGATGTTGCGGAACGTTCAGGCTCCGGTCCTTCACCATTGCATTACACAGCCGTCGCAGCACTTCTTCCCGCTGCAACCCGGCTCCAGCGCGGCCGCCAGCGTGCACCCTGGCGCGCCAATATCGGTCCAAGAGATCGAGTTGCGTCCGGACGTCGAGTAGCTCTGAGGCGTTTACGCCGGATGTGAGGAGCTCGGCAGCGAGTCTCAGGTTGAAGGGAACCCGCAGAAGCGAGCGGACTGCGTCCGGAGTGGTGCTGATGAATCCGTGGAGCTGCGGCGCAACATCTGCAAGCTGTTCCAGCTCCCGATCCTCCAGGGGCCCGACCGTTACAACCCGGATCCCCGCGAGGTCGGGGGAATTCTGCCCGCCAGCGCTGACCGGCTGACCATGGAAGAGCCGCTGCAACTCCGGACTGTAGCGTAGATCGAACTCGCGTACCGAGGCGATGACCGTCCACCTGCCTCCGCCCTGGATGACACCCGCAATCAGATCCCGCAGGGCACGCGCGGCAGCTTCACCGCGCGCTGCGTCGAGCGCATCAACCACCAGGTAGCCCGGTCCGCCGGGCCAGTTCTCGAGCACGTCTTCGACTTCGTGCTGGAGACCGAACTCCGCCCGGAGCCCACCAAGGGTGCCCGCGTTGATTTCTCCCGCACTCACAACCACGACGTCTGCACCGGATGCTTCAGCGAGATCGACAAAGCCGGATAGCGCAGCCGATTTGCCGATCCCCGGCTGGCCCGTCACCAGAAGCGAGCCGTCGGCAGCCGCGGTTAAAATTCGTGCTGCATCGGCGCGTTCGATATGGGCGTGGGCCGGCCCCACCGGGATACTTGAGGCACTCCGAAGGCGAAGCGTGGCTCTACGGGAGTGGAGCTTGAGCCGCTCAATGTCCGGCCGAATGCTCGGAGCAGCTTTCAGCCTGTAGCCGCTTGCCGTGAGCAGTCGCTGGAGTTCTTCTCGATCTGCACCGGTCCTCAATTCCGCGAATCGAAGCCCGGCCTGTGCGAGTGTGTCCCACGCCGCCTTATCCTGGCCCGGGTCCTCCAACACTGTGCTGCGGAGCAGGGCCAGCGAGGTGGTCCTGTCAGCGCCCGTTGCGTCCAGGTCTACCCGGACCAAGCGAACGAGGGACAGAAACTCCGCAAGTTCCGCTGTGCCGGGATTATGGCCCGTCTGACGCCATGCTTCTACGCTAACCCGGCGCAGCACCTCACTCGCGGCACTTTCCCTTTTGTTCGCCCCATCGTCCGCAGCCGGGCCACGGGTGTGTTGCAAGCGTTCGAGGGCGCGCACCAACACACGGTGAGCGTTGTCGGAAGACGACGCTCCCGAGACAAGCACGAGTCGGTCACGTTGAGGGTCCAGGGGCCGCCCAGGAGCGGGTGACCGGCCGTCTCGGGAGTTCACAAACTGCTGGATGAACTGCTGAAAACTTCGGGCGAGACCTCCTCGAGGATCACCAGACACCCGCAGCCCTGTTTTTACCTGGATGAACGCGACCCCCCCCTCAGACGTGGCAACGAGGATGTCATCGACCGGATTCGATGTTTCCGAACTCAGCGCGGTCAAGGTGATGTGCCGACCAAGATCCCAGGGAGTCGGAGCTTCTTTTTCAGCGAGGATCTGCACTGCGAGCCAAGCTGCGACACGTGCCTGGAACCCCATTCCAGCTGCCGTGGCGGCACCTCCGCCGGTTGGTTGTCGCTCCACAGATCGTAGACCTTGTTGATAACGTTTCGGGAGATCGCACCCTGCTCGAGCACATCCGTGAGGCATTCGATGGGCTCTCTTGTTGACCTTCGACGTGTTCGCTCGACAGCACAGGAGAGCCGAGGCGTTGCCCTACAGAAAAATAGTAACGCCCCTCCATCCAATCCACCGCCGGCGCGGTAGACAAGTTCTCGCTCCTCTAACCAGATTTATGCCCCTCTTTGCGTGAGCGTTCACCTAGCTTCCGATCACTCCCTTGGTCAGAAACATACCATCACCTCCCCCCGAAGCTGCACCTGCCGGGTGGCGGCTCGGCTACGTCCTCTACTCGCCCGACACGGACGAGTACCTCGCATCGGTCGCGGATGCCGGGACGATGAACGTCCTCGCCTGGTGTCCGGTTCCGGATGAAGCGCTGCGGTGGGAGTCCATCGTCGAGGCGGAGCAGGTCGCCCACGAGCGCGTCGAGAACCAGGTGGAGCCCGGAAACCGGGACTTCAGCCTCGAGGTCTCCGAGCTTCTCGACAACGGGGACCAGTTCCTCGCGCGCACGGCCGCGCAGATAGTCCCTTCCGGTGACTGGATCCTGTCGACGGGGGAACGGGCGGCGCTCGGGTTCTCGCCGGACTTCCGCCCGACGGCCAACCGCCTGGGCATCCGTCAGGCCCACGCGCGCGCCGTGGTCGACCGGCCGGACCGCATCACGCATCATGCCGCGTCGGCCGCGACTTTCTACATCCGCCGCGTCGCGGGCGTCCGTCCGGAGCGGCATCTCCTCGTGATCGTGGACGGGATGGCCGCACGGCCGCAGATCGTCGCGGCTTGGCCGATCCCCGTCTCCGTGGCGGGGGAGTCCCCGACCCCGATGGCGGCGCTCCGCGCTCTCTGCGTCGCGGCCGGAAACACGATGGTGCTGCGCGGAGACCGGATGCCCGTGGTGCTCAGCGAGCGCCACTCCGAGATCCCCGCTGACCCATCCGAAGTCGTCTGGGTCGAGGATGGCAAGATCGGCGTCCTGCAGGTGCGGATCGGCCGCGACCCCGCTACCGGCGAGATGCTGATTGGGTGGGCGTACAGCATCGACGACGACCGTCTTGTGGCCCTGCTCCGGTCGTAGGAAGCCCGGACCTCCGACCCATCCACACAACTCATTCCGCTCATCCGCCGCCGCCCGGTCCTCTGGTCCGGGCGGCTTGGCGTTCGTCCTCCATCCCCACCCCGGACTGCTCCCGGCCGTCCGCCGCGAAGCGGCGATCCGGGCGCCGCGGCGCCCG
>DATABZ010000247.1:0-10209 GCA_036259315.1 Gemmatimonadales bacterium
GGCGGCCGGCGCCGGACCGCTGGTCCGTCGCCGGGTGCCTGGTGCACCTGAACCTGAGCGGCGGGCTCTACCTCCCCGCGCTGGACCGCGCCATCGCCGACGCGCGGGCCCGGGGGCTCACCGGCGGCGGGGAGTACCGGCCCGGGCTGGTCGGGGGGTGGCTGGCGCGCTCCATGGAGCCCCCGCCGCGGGCGCGGTCCCGGTCCCGGGCGCAGCGGCAGATCCGCCCGCCCGCGGAGGCGCGGCCGGTGGCGGAGGTGCGTACGGAGTTCCTGGGCCTGCAGGACGAGCTGGAGCGCCGGGTGCGGGACGCGGAGGGGCTGGACCTGGCGCGCGCGAAGGTGACCTCGCCGCTGCTCAGCCTGCTCCGGCTGCGCCTGGGGGACGCGCTCGCGTTCCTGCTGGCCCACCAGCGCCGGCATCTCTGGCAGGCGCACCGCGTCCGGGAGGCGGCGGCGCTTCCCGGGTCGTAGCGCGTCCGGATGGCGCGGGCTTCGTGCCGTCTACGTCCCCCTTCCCCTCGCCTACCGCCCCCACCCCACGCCGACCACCACCCGGACGTAGGGTCCCGCGATCGTCGCGGACGGCCCGTCGCTCGCCGTGTACTCGTACAGCTGCCAGTTCGTGGCGGAGCCGAACCCCGCCACCAGGTAGCCGACACGCAGGCCGATCAGCGGGCCGCGGCCCCGGCCGCCCGGCAGGAGCTCCGCGCCGGCCCCGAGGTCCGCCACCACCCCGTCGCGGCTCAGCACCGGCTGGCGGCCGGGAAGCGGTCTCGGGTCCGCCAGCACCTCGTCGAAGCCGACCGTGTCGGCTTCGTTCTCGATCCACAGGGCCAGCCCGCCCGCGCCGAGCCCCAGCCGCGGGTAGACCCGCAACCGCGGCGAAAGCTCCACCGCGTAGCCGACGCCGAGAGTCGCGTAGCCGCCGCCGAGCCCCACATCGCGCCCCTGGTGCACCTCCTCGCCAATGATGAGTCCGTGCCACTCTCCGCCGAGCATCACCCCGCTCGAAAGGACGCGGTATGCGCCGAGGCTGACCGCCCCCGCCGTGCGGCCGAAGGTGGGGTAGCCTCGCGCCGCCAGCCGGTCGTCCAGCCCCCCCGTTTCGATCCCCGAGATCCCTCCCCCGATGAACCCGGCGCCCGGGCCCAGGAGGCTCGCCTGTCCCACCGCGGCCTCCGCCCCGACGGCGCCGAGCGCCAGCGCGAGCAGCCCCGCCACGGTGACCCGCCGTACGATGCCTGCCATACGTCCATCCTGTTCGAAAGTGTGATCCAGCTCGCGTAGCCGCGGCCCGCTGCCGCGGCTCCCGGCTCCAGGCGCTTCCGCGGGTGGAGCGGCCTGCCTGCCCGACACGTCAGCCCTCCACCCTCAATGCCTCCGTCGGATCGATCCTGAGCGCGCGCCTAAGCGGCACCGCGCACGCGATGAGCCCCGCGACCAGCATTACGCCGTCCGCAGCCAGGAGCAGCAGCAGCTCGCGCCCCGATCCGAGGCCCAGCAGCGCAGCCAGTGCACTGCCGGCGAGCACCCCCGCGCCGATCTGCAGGAAGGCTCGCGAGAAGATGCCGGCCACGATGCGCCCCTGGCTCGCGCCGAGCGCGGCGCGGATGCCGATCTCGCGCGTCCGCCGCGCGACGGTGAACGACATCAGCGAGTGGATGCCGGTAGCCGACAGCAGCAGCACGATGGACGAGACCAGCCAGGCGACCGAGGTCAGCGCCCAGTTCATCTGCGCCTCCCCGCCCCCCACCTTGCCGAGCAGCTGGACGTCGGCCAGCCGGATCGTGGGATCGACCTCGGCGGCGACCGTGCGCAGTCGCGTGGCGAACGCCTCCGGAACGTGCACGCGCACGGCGAGGCTCATGTCCGCGTCCGGCGCGGGCAGGCGCGGGCGGTACATCGCCGACTGCTCCTCCGGCCGGGGGAGCTGCCAGCCGAAGTCCCTGACCATGCCCACGACCTCGTACCACTCCTCGCCGGCGACGCTGCTGTCCTCGCCTCCCACGACGCGGATGCGCTGGCCGACCGGGTTGCGCTCGCCCAGCACGTGGCGCGCGAACGACTCGTTCACGATCATCACGCGGCCGGTCTCGAAGTCCAGCGGCTCGAAGTCCCGGCCGGCGACCACCGAGGTGCCGAAGGCGTCGAAGAAGCCGCGCGAGACCTGTACGAGCGTGCTCCTGCGCAGGCCGGTCGAGGGGGCGCCGGCGGTCGTGTCCACCTCGATGCTGTACTTGAACTGGTCCATCACCGGGAGCCGGTCGGCGAACGTGACCTGCTCCACGCCGGGCTCGGCGCGGAGCCGCCGCTCCAGCTCGTCGAAGCTGAGACGCGCGCGCGCGGCGAACGCGGCCGAATCGGCCCCGTGGTCTTCGCGGTCGATGGCGACGCTCGCGGTCAGGTACCTCTCCGCGCCGATGCCCTCCGCTCTCTGCCGGAACCGGTTCGACTCGAACACCCCGGCGGCGGCCAGCGGGAGGAAGGCCACGGTGATCGCCACCTGCACCACGATCACCGTGGTCCAGAATCCGCCGAACCGGAGCCCCGAGCGCGCCGCACCCTCGTTGCGGAGCGCATCCTGCACGTTGACCCTCGTGACCCGCAGCGCCGGCAGGACGCCGATGATCGCGGCGCCGAACAGCGTGAGCAGCGCCGCGTACGCCACGGTCCTCCACGACAGGCTGTCGTCGATCCAGAACGGCATGGCGTCGCTGCCGGCGAACAGGCCCAGCCCCCAGCGCAGCGAGAGCTTCGCCAGCAGCAGTCCGAGCAGCGCTCCCACGCCGGCCAGCACCAGCGCCTCGACGAAGAGTTGGGTGACGATGCGGCCGCGGCTGGCGCCGAGCGCGTTCCGAACCGTGATCTCCCAGCTACGGGTGGCGGTCCGGGCGAACACGAGCGTGGCCACGTTCGCGCAGATGACGGCCAGCAGCATCAGGAAGATGGCGTTCACGACGTACAGGATGTTCCTGAGCATGGCCATCTGGCCGCCCTCGGCGAGCGGCTTGGCGTACGTCGTGACCCGCGGTCTCAGGTTCTTGTGCGTCTCCGGGTGGATGGCCGCCATGCGCGCCCCGATCGCGCCCAGCTCTGCCCGCGCGTCGTCGATGGACGCGCCGGGCGCGAGGCGGCCGAAGACCGACACGGCCGGGCCCGTGCGCGGCGGGAGCATGGTTCCGTCCACGCGCAGCGGCGTCCAGACGCGCTGGCTCACGGGGAAGCCGAAGCCTTTCGGCATCACTCCGACGACCGTCGCCGTGGTGGTGCCCAGCTTCACGGTCCGGCCCACCACCCCCGGGTCCCCCTCGAAGCGGCTCTCCCACAGCGAGTGGCCGATGACGACCACCGGCGGCTCCGCCGGCTGCTCGTCCTGCGCCGTGAGCGTGCGCCCCAGCAGCGGTGGCGTCCGCATCAGCGCGAAGGCGTTGGCCGTGACCTCCGCCCCCTGCACCGGCTCCACCCGCCCGTCCTCGGTGGCGAGGTTGCGCACGAAGGAAACCGCCGCGCCCGGGTTGTCGACGGTCCTCACCTGCTCTCGCCAGGTCGCGAAGTCGTACAGAGAGCGCCCTTCCGGCCTGAACTCGCCCGCGTCCCAGTTGCGGATCGAGACCACGCGGTCGCCGTCCCGGATCGGCAGCCGCGGGTTCTGCCACTTGTCGAGGCCCTCGAAGTAGATGGTGCCCAGCGCGATGGCGACCGCGATCGCCACCGTGCCCACCAGGGTGAGCCCCGGATACCGCGCCAGCATGCGGAACCCCACCTTGAAGTCCAGCCAGGCGAAGCGGGGACTCGCGCCCCGGAAGAGCGAGCGGATGCGGGCGAAGAGGCTGCTCATCAGGTCCTTTCCTGTCAGGGTGAACCGGCGGTCGGCTCCGGCCCGATCCGTCGCTCCTCGTCACGCCCTACGGGCAGGCGACGACCTTTGATTCCCGGGCGTCGCTCAGTCCCGCGCCGGCCGCGAAGAGCCCCCCGGGCCCTGGATCTCCACCGGCTCGATGTTGTCGCCCTCGTCCCAGTCCAGCAGGTTGTACGGGTCGATGCCGGCGCGGGCGGGCTCCCCTGGCAGCGTCACCGTGATCGTCTGCCTCCCGGAGCGGACGCGGTGCTTCCGCACGTAGAGCGGCCTGCCCAGGACCTCGCCCTCCCCGGCGGGGGCGAAGACGCCGATCTCCACCCACTCGTTCATCGGCAGCTCCGTTTCGGCGCCGGCGCTGTCGGCGACGACCTTGTGCGCCTCCACGTCCAGCGTCACCTGCCAGCTCCCGGTTCCGGTCTGCACCGCCGTGGCCCGCTTCGTGTCGAACGTCCAGAAGGTGTTCACCTCGAAGAGGTCGTGCAGCAGGGGCTTGAGCGAGTCCGGCGTGACCGCCTGTAGCTCCCGGTACATGTCGAGGGTCGTGGCCAGCGACGACGACTTCTTCTCCACCAGCGTGCGAAGCGCCGCGTTCACGCGGGCCTCGCCCACGTACTCGCTGAGCGCATGCATCGCGTAGGGGCCCTTGCGGTAGTTGGCCCAGGGGTCCATCGCGCGGAGCAGCGGAAGCCCCGTGCGGATCGGCGGCCACGGGTTCGGCTCCCGCATGAGCCTCATCAACCGCCGCAGCGCCTCCCGGCCCTTCACGCTCTTCACGAGCTGCATCGCGGAGTACCAGGCCAGGCTCTCGGAGATGACGCCGCCTCCCTCGGCGAACGCCGGCTTGAGCTGCATGCCCCACCACTGGTGCCCCACCTCGTGCGCCATGATCTCGAAGAGCGCGTCGAAATCGTCGCGCTGCGGGTCCATCAGGAAGGTGCCCTCCCCTCCCGTGACCACGCCGCTCCCGTCGACACCCATGCCGAGGAAGTTGCCGGGCTGCTCGACGATCTGGAGGAAGGGATACGGGTAGGGGCCGAACTGCGCCGAGTAGTAGTCCAGGGACGCTCGTGCACCGCGGAGCATCCGCTCGACGTGCTTCGTGTGGCCGGGGTGAACGAAGAGCTGGAGGTCGACGTGCCTCCATCGCTCGCGATACACCGCGTAGTCGGCGGAGAAGAAGACCTCCGTGCCGTTGATCGGGACGTCGCTGACGTAGTGGAAGTAGCGGCGGCCGGCTTCGCTCCACGTGCGGCGCAGCTGCCCCGGCGCGACCGCCACCTGGTCCGCGTCGGTGCCGACGATCGCCTGGAAGGTGGCCGCGGGCACCGCCGCCACTCTCGGGTCGATGTCTCCCGGCGGGGCGAGCGTGAGCTGCCGCGGCAGGCCCTGCTTGCGTCGGTCCTCCGCGCTCCATAGCTCGCGGAGCGGCTGGTAGCCGACGACCGGCAGCGCACCGCTCGCGAGGTGGGTGCCGTTCTCCAGGACCGCCTGCCCTGCGCCGGTGTTGCGGGGACCGCGGTTGCCGAAGCCGCGGGGCTCGACCCGCACGTCGAAGCTGAGCGTCAGCGAGTCGCCGGGCTGGAGCGGCCGGTCCAGCGCATAGATGGAGTGGCCGAGCTCCTCATCGGCCACCACCACCCGGGCCGGGCGATCGAACGTCATGCGGGTGTCGACGTAGAAAGCCGGCTCCAGGTGCACGGTGGCGATCGGCACCGCGTCGCGGTTGACGAGGCGGTAGCTGCCGCGGATCGTCGCGACTCCGCGCCCCGGATAGATCTCGATGCGCAGGTTCGTCGCGGTTCGCTGCGGTTGTGGGATGCCCTCGTACTTCCCGTACCTCCGCTCGTAGTCGGCGCGGCGCTGCACCATCTCGTCGTCGCTGACGTACTCGTTGAGCACGTTCGTGTTGTAGAAGATGAAGCCGCCCAGCCCGATTATGAGCGCCACCGCGGTCGCGGCGACGCCGACCTTCGCGCCGGTGAAGCGGCGCCGGGCGAGCTGCAGCCGCACGCGGAAGCCGGGTTCGCGGCCACGCACCCAGAGCAGCGTCGCCGACGTCGCCAGCAGCAGCGCCCATCCCGCCCAGTAGATCTTGAACCACAGCCAGGGTCCGACGCTCGAGCCGAAGCCGCGCATGTCCGTGAAGTACCACTCCGGGCTGCCGCCATACACGAGCAGGTTGTGATCGATGCCGAGGAAGGAGGCGAGGACGATGTAGAAGTACGCGACCGAAGCGACCAGCATGCCGACGTACTTCTGGTTCACCACCGTGTGCACCACCAGGGCGAGCGCGGCGAAGAGCAGGTACTCGGCGAGCTGGAATCCGAACAGCATCCGCAGGTACATGCCGGGCTCGAAATCGTGGTAGCCCCTGAGCGCCTGGCTGACCATGCCCGCCGCGGTCATGCTCGCCATCAACGCGGCGAGCACCAGGCCGAGGCCGAGGAACTTGCCGAGGAACAGGACCCATTCCGGCACCGGGGTCGCGTCGATGTTCTCGCTGAGCCGCGCATCCCGTTCCCGCCAGACCAGCTCGCCGGCGAAGTACACGACCAGGAGGGGGACGATCACCCGGAAGTCGGAAGCGTGGGACAGCGGGGCCGTGAGGTGCTTCGCGACGATGTACCCCGTGCGCGGAATCAGCGTCACGCCCCACTGCTCCGACTCCACCAGCAGCACCAGCACCACGAACATGGGGAACGCGACCAGGAGGAAGAGGCCGGCCGGGCTCCACGCGATCATCCGGAAGGACGACCCGGCGATCGCCAGGGCCTGTCGCACGTGGACCGCGAAGCCGAACGACTGGCGGACCTGCGGGACGGACACCGTGACCCGCACGGGCGTGGTGTCCGGCGTGGGGGTCCTCCCCGTGAACCGTCGGATCAGCCGGCTCAGCACGTCGCCGTCGGTCCGGTGCGCGAAGCGGAAGCGAAGGTAGGTGAGCGCGAGCGTCAGGAGCGAGATGCCGACCCACAGCAGCCGGTTCCAGAGCATCGGCCCTTCGAGGGTGAACATGCGGACGTTCTTCTCGACGAGCGTCCAGTTCGACATCATCTCGTTCATGATGGCCATGACGCCGATCGGGTCCGCCATCAGCGCCCGCTCCCCCAGCCCCGACATGTACAGCGTGAAAGTCACCGGGTAGGAGAGGAAGAAGAGGCCGAAGCTGCCGGCGTAGCTCGCCATCGGCCGGCCGCTCAGCAGCGCGGCGGCGAACTGGAACGTCGTGGCGATGAGCGCGTTCGACAGCGCGATGAAGCCGTACGCCGCGACGTACGCAGCCGGCCGGAATGGGCCGACGATCTCGGGATTCGCCCCCGGCGCGTAGACGGCGAGAAGGCTGCCGACCTGAACGGCCAGCAGGATCAGCGCATGCAGCACGAAGGCGGCGAGGAAGCGGCCTCCCAGGTACTCGGCCTTGCCGATGGGGCTCGTGTACGTGAGGGGATGCAACCCGGTGTGCACGTCCCGCGCAGCCGCCTCGCCGGCCACCGCCGGGGCGATCAGCAGCCAGATCTGGCTGCTGAACACCGTGACGGACGTGATGATGAAGGGTGAGTTGAGGATGAAGTCCTGGGGGAGCGTGACCGGCACGATGGCCACTCTCGTGCTCACCAGTGCGAACACGACGAGGACCGCCATGCAGAGCCACGTCCACGGACGGCGCAGCTGGTAGGCGAGCTCGAAGCGGAAGATCTCCAGGAGCTTCATGATGCGACCGCCGGTTCCGGCTGCTCGCGGCGCCGGCCGATGCGCCCCGCCATCGTGCTGAAGTAGACGTCCTCCAGGCCCGGCTCGGCGGGCTCGAACCCGGCGGCCGGGGCCGCGTCGCCGAACACGCGGACGACCGTGCGCCCCGCCAGGAGCTTCGTCGAGATCACCGCGTGCTCCCGCTCCAGCTCCGCCAGCGCGCCCTTCTCGACCACGCTGCGCCAGATCCGCCCCCTCATCTCCTCGATGGCCCGGAGCGGCCCGGCCTCGAGCAGGATCTCGCCCCGGTCGATGATCGCCATGCGGGTGCACAGCTCGCTCACGTCCTCCACGATGTGCGTGGAGAGCAGCACGACGCTGTTCTCACCCAGCTCGGCGAGCAGGTTCAGGAAGCGGACGCGCTCGGCCGGGTCGAGGCCGGCCGTCGGCTCGTCCACGATCATCAGCTTCGGATTGCCCAGGAGCGCCACGGCGACCCCGAACCGCTGCCGCATGCCGCCCGAGTAGCCGCCCAGCTTCTGCCTGCGCACCTCCCACAGGTTCACCTGCCGCAGCAGCGCCTCCACGACCTCCCTGCGCGCCCGGCGCTCGGCGACGCCCTTGAGCAGCGCGAAGTGGTCGAGCAGCTTCTCCGCGCTCACCTTCGGGTAGACGCCGAACTCCTGCGGCAGGTAGCCGAGCGTCTTCCGCACCTCGTCCTTCCGGCGCAGCACGTCGACGTCGCCGAGCCGGATGCTGCCTTCGTCCGGCTCCTGCAGCGTGGCGAGGATGCGCATCAGCGTGGACTTGCCGGCCCCGTTGGGACCGAGCAGGCCGTACATCCCCGCCGGAATCGTGAGCGTCACGTCCTTCAGCGCCTGCACGCCGTTGGCGTAGGTCTTGGAGACGCCCTCGATCTTCAGTTCCATGGCTGCGTACGTGAAGGTTCGCGTTCCCCGGGGCGGAGCGCGCCCGCCCGTTCCCCATATTTCAAAGTTCTTTGCATCATAAAGCCACCTCTCGCGGCGCGCAAGCGGATCGTTTCCGCACCTCCGCGCTGCCGCTGAGCCGCTGACGCCGCCCGTGCGGCACCTCCGGCCTGGAGGGTCACGCACTCACTCCGGGCGATGGGCCAGGCCCCGGGGCGTGATCCGGTAGTACTTTCGGGGGCGGCCGCCCTCCGCGACCACCCAGCGCGCCTCGACGTGGCCGAGCCGCTCGAGCCGATGCAGGACGGGGTAGAGCATCCCGTCCGCCCACTCCGTGCGTCCACCCGACGACTCCCGCACCCGCTGCACGATCGCGTAGCCGTAGCTGTCCCCTTCGGCCAGGATCGCCAGGACCAGCGGGGTCGAGCGGGCGGCGGTCAGCTCCCTTTCGGTCACCATGATCTCACGCGACGGACGGCGCCAGTGAACTCACCCGGTCATACCGAGCACCCTCATACATAGCAGCGTTATGTATCAGGGGCACGCCGATCCCCGAGCGGAACGGCGGCCCCGAGGCGGGTTTACACGCGCCTCTCGACCAGCCGCCCCGCGACCCTGTCGCTCAGCACGTCCATCTCACCCGAAGCCGAACAGGACCGGGAACACGATCGCGACCACGGCCGCCCATGCGCCGTAGACGGGCAGGTAGGCGGTCTGCCATCGCTCGACGGGGGCGAACGAGCCGCGGCGCCGCAGGAAGCGGAGGTAGAGCCAGGCCGACCAGGCGAGGTTGACGAGCAGGACCACGTTCATGCCGAGCGCGGCCAGCCGGTTGGGTGTGGAGCCGAGCTCCGTGATCCGGGCGGAGATGGCCGCCAGCGCGACGCCGTCGGCGACCAGCGCGCTGACCACGAGCGCGACGAGCAGAAAGTCGAACGCTTCGCGCGGCGTGTACGGGTCGCGGGCGGAGACGGATTAGAGCAGCAGCCCGAGGACGAGCACCAGCAGGAGGTCGAAGGCGATCAGGACCTCGCGCTCGATGTCGATCCCCCGCCCCGTCAACGCCATGGTCGCGAGGAAGACGAGCAGCGTCGCCGCGAAGAGCGGGGTGAAGAGGCGCGTGAGCACCGGGGCCATGTTCTCGATGACGCTCTGCTTCGCCTCGACGAGCCAGGAGCCGACGATCACGGCGCCGAGCGCGCCGCAGGGCACCAGCCAGTCCTCCACCACCCACTCGGCGTCGATCCCGATCGCCTGGAACATCCCCATCGTGAAGCCGACCAGCACCGCGCCGCCGAGCGCGATGAGCCCGTAGTAGATGAACAGCTCGCCGGAGAAGCGGACGAAGTTCATGCGCGCCGCGCCGTCGCGCCAGCGCCCCCCCACGTAGGCGACCCCCACCGCCAGCCAGAGCGCGATCGGCAGGTGCATCGCCAGGAGCTCCTGCGTGTCGCTGCCGGTGGCGAACGGAAAGAGGTTGGCGACCACGGCGGCGCCGGCGAAGGCCAGCGCCAGCCACCCCCAGGTGCCGGTCCCGACCCGGCGCTTCCAGACGAAGTAGCCCGCCAGGAGCGGCAGGACGAAGAGACTGAAGTTGCGCGCGTAGAACCGGGCCCCCTCCCCCGCCAGCTCGAGGCCGAACAGCTCCGGCGCCTTGATCCCCAGCGCCGCGGCCGCCGCCAGCGCGAACACCACGAGCATCTCGCGGCGCGTCTCGCCGCCGGACGCG
>DATABZ010000248.1:0-6760 GCA_036259315.1 Gemmatimonadales bacterium
CGACTGGTCCTTGCCCTTCGGCGCCGAAGCGGCCGCGGCGACCTTGTTGGCCGGGGTGAAGGACTCCGCGCCCTCGCCCTTGCCGCTCAGCAGGATGACCTCGCGACCGGTGATCTCGGTGGTGTACCGGGTCTGACCCTCGCGGTCCTGCCAGGAGCGGTACTCGATGCTCCCCTCGACGTAGACCTTGTCGCCCTTCTTCATGTAGCGCTCGGCGAGGTCGGCGAGGGTGGAGCCCTTGTTGTTCCAGAGGACGACCCGGTGCCACTCGGTCTTTTCCTGCTGCTCGCCTGCCTGGTTCTTCCAGCGGCGGCTGGTGGCCAGCGAGAGCGTGGCCACCCGCGACCCGTTCGAGGTGCTGCGGACTTCGGGGTCCGCTCCCAGGTTACCGATCAGAATGACTTTGTTCAGACTCCGGCTCACAGGCACCTCCAGGATGCTGACGATGGGCCCTTCCTGCGGACCCGGGTAAAAATGCGGTTCGGTCGGCGTCCTGCCAACCAGCACGCCGCGCCAGGGGTCTTCCTCACGCGTGCTGCCCTCACGCGTGCTGCGCGAGAGACAGGCGCAGCACCAGCGCGTCCTCCCGTGGGTTCCGATAGTACGACGCGCGCTGCCCGACCGGGCGGAACCCCCGCGCCAGATAGAGGGCCTGGGCCGAGCGGTTGGACTCGCGCACCTCGAGAAACACCTCGTGCGCCCGCCGCCGCTGAAACTCCTCCAGCCCCGCCTCCAGCAGCTCGCCCCCGATGCCACGACGCCGGAACTCGGGAGCCACGGCCAGGTTCAGGATCTCGCCGCTTCCCGCGGCTTCCCGGCCGATGAGATAGCCGGCGATGCCGCGGTCGCCCTCCGCGACCAGTGCGAACGTCAAATCGGAGGCGAGCGCCTCGCGGAAGCTCGGCTCGCTCCAGGGGTCGCTGAAGCAGCGGCGCTCGATCGCCACCAGCGCCGCGCTGTCAGCGAGAGCCGCCGACCGAATCCGGAAGCGGGCGTCCATGAGCGATTTCCCAACGCGCCTGCGCTTCGGCCGGTCGGCCGTAGACCGGCTCCCACTCCGACGGGTCCTCCACACGGCGAGCCCCGCCGACCATCGTCACCAGCGCGATGAGCCCGGTGGCGTGCGGGCTTCCCTCCGGCGGGAGGACCATCTCCAGGCCGGTCCACCGCTCCAGCACCGAACGCGCCTCGGGCGGGACCTCGCCCACCAGCGCATCCGGCGCGAAATCCCGCTCGGCGAGCGCCTCGGGCCGCCATACCCCGGGCTCGAGCTCGGTGACGACCCGACCCGGAGAGAAGCGAAAGGCACCGGCGTACACCTCGCCCCGCAACGCGTCGGACACGGCGAGCACGAGCGCATCGTCCCGCCCGGCCCCCACGAGCGCGCGCACCATCAGTGACGGGGCGGCGCGGAGCGGCACCCCTCGCGCCCTGACGAACGCCTTCGCCGCGGAGGCGCCGACCCTGAGCCCGGTGAAGCTGCCCGGCCCGTCGCTCACGACCACGCCCGTCACCTGCTCCAGCGTGGCCGCCCGTCGTCGCAGCACCGCCTCCACCATTGGGAGCAGCGCCCCGGCGTGCCGCCGTGCCCCGTCCAGGCTTTCCTCGACCGCGTCGCCGGCACCCTGACCGAGGGCGACGGACGCCCGATCGCTTGCGGTCTCCAGGGCCAGCCACATCAGAGGGCCTCCAGGCCGCGGCGTTCCGGATCCGGCAGGTGATGCAGCCGGAACCGGCGGGTGGGCGCCGGCAGCCACTCCCCCGCGCGCTCGGGCCACTCGACCAGGATCGCGTCACCCTCCCGCAGCAATCCCTCCCAGTCGAGGTCCGCCGCCTCCTCGGGTGCGCGAAGCCGGAAACAGTCGAGGTGGAAGACCGGACCCCGCCTGGCATGATACCGGTGCACCAGTGCGTAGGTCGGGCTGCTCGCCTCCCCTCTCACGCCGAGCCCCCGGGCTATGGCCTTGATGAACGTGGTCTTCCCAGCCCCCAGGTCGCCCTCGAACGTGAGCAGTACCCGCGGCGGCAGAGACCGGCCGAGCATCTCCCCTTCGGCCTCCAGCTCGGGCTGCGTCAGGCTGCGGATCACGCCCTGCGCCGCACCTTGGCCGGCTGCCCGCGGCGCACGTCCGGCGCGGAGAGCGCGCGCAGCTCGTTCACCTGGTCGCGGAGCATGGCCGCGAGCTCGAACTCCAGGTTCGCCGCCGCCTGCCGCATCTGCTTCTCCAGCACCTGAATCGCCGCGGCCCGCTTGCCCGGATCGCGCAGGTCCACCCGCTCCTGGACCGCGAGCCTCGGCTCCGGCCGCTCGGTCCGCGCGTCGGCCACGTGAGTGGACAGCCGCACCTCCTCCATCGACTTCACGATCGAACGCGGCGTGATACCGTGCTCCTCGTTGTAGCGCCGCTGGATTTCGCGCCGCCGGTCCATCTCGTCGAGTGCGCGCTGCATCGAGCCGGTGATCCTGTCGGCGTAGAGAATGGCCTTGCCGTTGATGTTCCGCGCGGCGCGGCCGATCGTCTGCACCAGGCTCCGGTCGGAGCGGAGGAAGCCCTCCTGATCGGCGTCGAGAATCGCCACCAGGGAGACCTCCGGCAGGTCGAGCCCCTCGCGGAGCAGGTTGATGCCCACCAGCACGTCGAAGTCCCCGAGCCGAAGGCCGCGCAGGATGTCCATCCGCTCGATAGCGTCGATGTCGGAGTGCAGATACCTGACCCGCACCCCGGTTTGCTGGAGATAATCGGTGAGGTCCTCGGCCATCCGCTTCGTGAGCGTCGTGACCAGCACCCGCTCGCCTCGTGCCTCTCGCAGCCGAATCTCGTTCAGCAGGTCGTCCACCTGGCCCCGCACCGGCCGCACGTCCACCTCGGGGTCCACCAGCCCCGTGGGTCGGATGATCTGCTCCACCACGACCCCTCCGGAGAGCCCCAGCTCGTAGTCGCCGGGCGTGGCGGAGAGGCTGATCATCTGCGGCACCAGCGACATGAACTCGTCGAACTGGAGCGGCCGGTTGTCCAGCGCCGAGGGAAGCCGGAAGCCGTACTCCACGAGCGTCAGCTTGCGCGCGCGGTCACCGTTGTACATCCCGCCGATCTGCGGCAGCGTGACGTGCGACTCGTCCACCACGACCAGGAAGTCGGCCGGGAAGTAGTCGATGAGGCAAGCGGGCCGCTCGCCGGGACGCCGGCCGCTCAGTGGGCGGGAGTAGTTCTCGATGCCGGCGCAGGTGCCGACCTCGAGGAGCATCTCGATGTCGAACTGGGTGCGGGACTCGAGGCGCTGCGCCTCGAGCAGCTTGCCGGCCGCCTTGAGCTCGGCCAGCCGCTCCGCCAGCTCGGCCCGGATCTCCGCCACGGCGCGCTCGATCTTGGGGCGCTCGGTGACGAAATGCTTCGCGGGATAGACGGCACACTGCTCGAGCTGAGCGATGGTGTCGCCGGTGAGCGGATTGATCTTGCTGATCCGCTCCACCTCGTCGCCCCAGAACTCCACCCGGATGGCCTGCTCGGCGTATGCCGGGAAGATCTCGACCGAGTCGCCGCGCACCCGGAAGGTGCCCTGCTCGAAGGCGACATCGTTCCGGGAGTACTGGATCCGCACCAGCTCCGCGAGCACGTCGTCGCGGCCCCGCTGCTCGCCCCGCCGCACCGTCACCATCAGCTTCCGGTACTCCGCGGGATCGCCCAGGCCGTAGATGGCGCTCACGGTGGCGACGATGACCACGTCCTCCCGCTCCATGAGGCTGGTCGTGGCGCGGAGACGCAGGCTCTCGATGTCCTGGTTGATCGACGCGTCCTTCTCGATGTACACGTCGGTCTGTGGGACGTACGCCTCGGGCTGGTAATAGTCGTAGTAGCTGACGAAGTATTCGACCGCGTTGCGCGGCAGGAACTGCCGCAGCTCACCGTAGAGCTGGGCCGCGAGCGTCTTGTTGTGCGAGAGGACCAGCGTCGGCTTGCCGTAGTTGGCGATGGTGTGCGCCAGCGTCATCGTCTTGCCGGAGCCGGTGACCCCGAGCAGCGTCTGGTAGCGGTCCCCCCGGCGGAGGCCGGCGGTGAGCTCCGCGATCGCCTTGGGCTGATCGCCGGCGGGCTCGAAGGGTGCCTGGACCTCGAAATGCGTCGTCGCCATAGTCCTCCAATATAGCACCTCTGCCGGAGTTTGTTCGGGGCACCCTGCCCCTTCACGTGGGTGCGCCACGCCGCTCGTTCGCCAGCCGAGCACAGGAACCACCGAGCACGACGGAGCACAGATTCGTGACCGCGCCCGCATGACCGTCCCGCCGATCGAGCACGCCTGCTACTGGCTGGCGCAGCGTCCCGCCGCGGCCCCCGTCCCACTGGTCGGCACGCGCGAGGCGGACGTGGCGGTGGTCGGGGCCGGGCTCACCGGGCTCTGGACTGCGCTGTTCATCAAGGCGCTGGACCCACGTGCCGAAGTCGTGATCCTGGAGCGCGAGATCGCCGCCTACGGTGCGAGCGGGCGCAATGCCGGCATGCTGTCCGAGACCATCGACCACGGGCATGGCCTCGCCATCCGGCACTTCGGTGAGGGCGAGGCACGGCGGCTGGCAGCGCTGGGCGAAGCCAACGTCGACGACATGATCGCCTGGCTGAGCCGTCGCGGCATCGAGTGCGACTACGAGCCGACCGGACGTCTCGTCGCGGCGCTCACGGGAGCCCAGCTCGAGGACGGGCGCCGAGCGGTGGCCGCCGCTCACCGCCTGGGACTCGATGGGCACACCCTGCTCTCCCGCGCGGAGTTGCGCGCGCTGCTCGACTCGCCGCTTTACCTCGGAGGGGTGCGGGTGCGTGGAGGCGGGATCCTGAACCCGGTGAAGCTGGTAGACGGCCTTCGGCGGGAGGCGGAGCGGCTGGGCGTTCGGGTTCACGAGCGCAGCGGAGTCGGGGCTGTCCGTCGCGCCGGCTCGGGGGTAGAGCTGCGAACCGCAGGCGGGAGACTGCGGGCACGCCGCGCGGTGCTCGCGACGAGCGCGTACACGCATCACATCCTTCCCGGGGTGGTCCGCCGGTTCATCCCGCTCTACGACTACATCCTCGTGAGCGAGCCGCTGACCCCGGATCAGCGGCAGGCGATCGGCTGGCGCGGTCGCCAGGGCGTCACCGACGGGCGCAGCTTCTTCAACTACTACCGGCTCACCCCGGACGACCGGATTCTCTGGGGCACCAGCGAGGCGGCGTACTACCGCGGCAACCGGGTGGATCCGGGATGCGATCACTCCCCGGTGCACTACGCGGCGCTCCGGGAGAGCTTTCGCCGTCACTTCCCCGCACTCGCCCCGCTCGAGTTTCCCTATGCGTGGGGCGGTCCGATCTGCTCGACGACGCGGCTCACGCCGTTCTTCGGCGCCGCGCTGGGCGGGCGCGTCCTCTATGGTCTGGGGTACACCGGACACGGCCTCGGCACCACGCGGATCGCCGGCGAGATCCTCGCCCGCCTCGCGCTGGATCGTCCGGGCGATCTCCTCGACCTGGCGCTGGTGCGGCGGAAGCCGTTTCCGTTTCCGCCGGAGCCGCTCCGCTCGTGGGCAGTCGCCGGCGTCACGCGCGCGCTGCGGCGAGTGGACGAAGGCGAGCCGCCGAGCGCGGCGCTTCGGATGCTCGACCGCCTGGGAATCGGATTCTCGAGCTGAGGTGCTGTTGGATCAGGCCGAGCGGGCCATCGCCAGGAGCCGCTTCCACTGCGGCGGCTCCACCGGCACGACCGAGAGGCGCGGCACCCGCACCAGGCCGAGTTCGGCGAGAGCCGGTTCGGCCTTGATCTCGGCGAGCGGAACGGCTCGGGAGAGCGGCTCGCCCGCCTCGACGTCCACGACGACCAGCTTGGGATCGGAAGGATCCGGGTAGGGCTCGCTGGCGATGCGCGCACGCCCGACCAGCGCCTTCTCGTTTCCCGTGTGATAGATCAGGGCCTCGTCGCCCCGCTGCATCGAGCGCAGATGCTTGAGAGCGACCGGATTGCTGACCCCTTCCCAGCGCGTCCGCCGGTCCCGCACCAGGTCGGCGAACGCGTACCCGGAAGGCTCGGTCTTCAGGACCCAGTGACGTGCCATTCGGCCCGAGGCGCGAGGCTACTTCTTCACCGCGAAGTTCTTCGAATCCACGGAGTCACCGTCCGCGTAGACGATGACGTTGTAGGTCCCCTCCCGCCAGCCTTTCTCGCTCGTGATGTGGAACTCGGTGTTGTCCTTTCCCTCGGGCTGAATGGTCTTGCTGGAGGAGTCCAGGACTTCCCCGGTCTGGAAGCGCCACTTGGCGCTGAGCGTCGCGCTGTCCGGTGCTCCCTCCGTGCTCACGGAGATGTAGATCGTATCGTTGGGCGCGAACTGAAAGGTCGGCTCGGTGATCAGATCGTTCTCGCCGATGCGCTTCCCGATCATCACCGCCGCGACCTCCAGGTCCTTGGCGACGGCGGTGTCGGCCGGCGCGGCGGTCGCACCGGTCTCCGTGCCTTGATCCGGCCGTTGCTCGCCCTGACCCCCGCAGCCGACCAGGGCCAGCAGTGCCGCAGCAGCGATCGACCGTGCAACCTGCGTCATCATGACTCCTCCGAGATGGTCCTTGCCGAAGTTACCAGCGCTCGACCCTGCGACCGTGACGAGAGTCACCCGGCGCCGGCGCGTGCCCCGCCTCACGGCTCCACCGGGCCGTCAATAGTATGGTCCGGATTGTACCCTCGCCAGGAGCCACCGTATGCGCTGGAGTCCAGGGCACCGTAGCGTCAACGTGGAGGACCCCCG
>DATABZ010000249.1:0-6198 GCA_036259315.1 Gemmatimonadales bacterium
GCTTCCTCCAGCCGGCCGGCGGCCTTGGCAGCCTCGAAGTCCCGGAGATCGCTGGATATCGCGGCGGGATCGAGCCGCAGGGTGTCGCTGCCCTGCAGGACCTCCGGCGCGCGCAACTCGCGGCGGAGAGTGTGCAGCGTCTGCCGGAGGGCGTTGCGGCCGTGCTCCTAGTCGCTCTCGGGCCACAGGAGCGCCACCACCTTGTCACGGCTGATGCCGGTCCTGGGTGCCGCGGCCACCAGCACCAGGAGAGCAAGAGCCCGCCGGGACACGGCGAGCTCCGCGGATGGTGCGCCGTCCGTCCCCTCGGTCCGGATCCCCACGCCACCGAACGTCGTGAGCCGCAGCATCTGTCGCCTGGAACGTCCTCTCGTGATTCCCGATGCTGCACCTAACGCGTGCCTAACGGCCGCCTCACGGGCGCCACGTATCCTGCCGGCGTCTCTTTCACAGGTAGACCCCGTGACCTCCGCGCTGGCGGGCCGCCGATCCGACCCCCGATGCTCGCCCGAGACCACCGACACGGTTCCGCCGGAGGTGGCCCGGCTCCTGGGCTCCCTTCCCGGGCAGGACCAGGTCACCGCCTGGCAGGCATTCGTGGAGCGCTATAGCCGACTGCTCCTGCGCGTCGCCTTCGACTTCGCGCCCGGCTACGACGATGCCATGGACCGCTACGCGTTCATCCTGGACGAGCTGCACCGGGACGACTTTCGACGGCTGCAGCGGTTCGTCGCCGACGGGCGGGGCCGGTTCTCCACCTGGCTCACCGTGGTCGCGCGGCGGCTGTGTCTGGACCAGCATCGCTGCCGCTACGGCCGGACCCGCCGAAGCAACGGGAAAGCGGGCCTACCGACGGCGGAACGCCTGGCCCGCCGGCGTCTCGTCGAACTGACGAGCGCCACCGACGACGTCGACCGGATCGGAGATGTCCTGCCGGCCGATCCCGGAGACGAGTTGGGCGAGGCGGAGCGCCGAGAGGCGCTGCGGCGCGCCTTCCGGGACCTGGCCCCGGAGGATCAGCTGCTGCTCAAGTTGCGCTTCGAGAAGGACCTCACCGCGGGCGAGATAGCCGTGCTGCTGCGAATGCCGACCCCGTTCCATGTGTACCGCCGGCTCCGCTCGCTGTGCCACACGCTTCGCGCCCGGCTGCACGGCGAGGGCGTGGACGCATAAAAACGCGCGGCTTCCGTCCGTTTCAATCTGTGGTACGACTCGGCGTTCCGCCAGCGGACGTGCCGCTTGATCCATCCAGAGGTGACGCTCGTCAGCGCCTCGCTACTGGACACTCATGCAGGTCCTCCAAGGGGATCAGAATGCCGCCTACCGCTCGGCCCTTGCTCGTTGCTGCCCTGCTTCTGCTCTGCGCAGGTCAGAGTACAGCCCAGACGACTTCACCCGCCCCCCGGCCCGATCTGCCCGCGCTCGCCCAGCGAATCGCCCGCACCGCTGCCGGTGTCCGGCCAGGCGACGTCGTCGTGGTCTTCGGCGGCAAGCACACCATACCGCTCATGGAAGCCGTCGCCATCGAAGCGCAGAAGTCCGGCGGTTTGGTGACGATGTTCCTCGCCTCCGACAGCGTCACCCGGTCCTCTTACCGGGACGTCCCCGAAGCGTACCTCTCGAACAAGCCGGAGTACTTCGCCCAGTGGGTGCGCTCGATAGACGTGTGGATCGGCCTGCCGGGCGAGGAGGACTTCGAGTCGCTCCTCGCCGGGATCCCGGCCGAGCGCGTGGCGATGGTGGCGGAAGCGTCGCAGATCCTGAACCAGGCGATCAACGAGTCCGGCGTGCGGGCGGTCTTCGTCGGCTATCCCTCGCGGCAGCAGGCGGCGGTGAACCGGCTGCCCTATGAGCGACTCGAGCGGATGCACTGGGCCGCCGTCGGTGCCGACTACGAGGCGATCGGCCGCCAGGGTCGCGCCCTGCAGGCTGCGCTGGCGGGTGCCCGGGAGGTACGGGTGACCTCACCGGCCGGAACCGACGTCACGTTCTCGATCGGGAGCCGCCCCGTGCAGGTGAACGACGGAGTCGTCAGCGAGGAGGAAGCGAAGGGGCCGGTGCTGCTGAGCCGGTTCGCCAGCCTGCCCGGAGGCGAGGTTCTGGTGGCGCCGCTGGAATCGTCGGCGAAGGGCCGGGTCGTGGTACCCCGGAATCGCTGCAAGGGCGCAGCGCTCGCCGATGTCTCATTCGAGCTGACCGCCGGGAAGTTGGGGAAGCTCGAAACCGGGCAGGGCGGTGACTGCCTCGAGCGAGAGCTGGCGGCCTACTCCGGCCCGCGGGACGTGTTCGGCTGGCTCACCATCGGCCTCAACCCCGCACTCGAAGTCGTGGAGCAGGGCGCCGATTATCGCCCCAGCGCGGCTGCGGGCATGGTGTACATCGGACTCGGCGGGAACGAGATGCTCGGTGGGGAGAACCGTACCCAGGGCGGGTACAACTTCCCCATCGTCGGTGCGACGGTCGTGGCGGACGGCAAAGTGCTCGTGCAGGACGGGCGCCTGGTTGCCGGCCCGACCGCCGCGCGCCGGTAACGGCAAGCGGCGCCCAGTGCTCCGCCCGGCTCTCGCCCTCGCGGCGCTTGCCTCGCTCTGGATCGCGGGCTGGCTGCTGCTGAGCCTGGCGGTTCTCCAGTGGTGGACCGAGGTGCAGTGGGTCGGCCGTCGGGGCGCCATCGTAGTGTGGGTCAATCCTCCGGTGCCCCCGAGCGCCGCGGCGTACATGGTGTCGCGCGGGCGATAGGAGTCTGGCCGGCGCCTCGGCGAGCACGATCGCAAACGCAGACGTGCCGTCCGTTCAATACCACGTCACTTCGCTACCACCCCGTAGTACCACCTCCACGCCGGAGAGTTCGCGTGCACCCGCTCCGCTGGGCCTCTATGCTCGCCTCCGCAGCCCTCGCAGGCTCGGTCTCGCCCCTGGCCGCACAGTCCGCGCCCTCCGTGGAGACGGACAGCGCGCGCTACGCCGTGCTCGCCCAGCATCTGATCGTGAACGGGTACCACGTCAAACCCGGAGACAAGGTGCTGATTTCGGGGGGCACCCATACCCTCCCGCTGATGGAGGCCCTGGCTCTCGAAGTTCTGCGGGCCGGTGGGGACCCGTACACCAGCATCGTGACCGAGCCCATCCTGCGATACACCCACCACGACATGCCGCTGGACTACCTGGGCCGGCCGCCGAACAAGCTGGATGAAGCCATGCGCCTCCACGCCGACCTCGAGATTCGTCTCCCGACCACCACCGATTACTTCGGCCTGCACGCCTCCATGGCGGCGGAACGGCGGGAGCGCGAGAACGCCTCGGAGAAGGCGTGGGACGCGCTGGACGGTCGGTCCCGGCGGAAGGTGGTTTTCGTGGCCCTGCCGGGAGATCGCGACACGGCAGGTACCGGGCTCGACGCGGCCGGCTACCGCGACCTCTGGTTCCGCGCGGCAATGGCCGACTACGGACGCATGCACGAACTGGGAGAGGTCCTCCGCCGCCGCCTTGCCTCGGCTCGGCGGGTGCGCATCACCTCGCCCGAGGGTACCGACTTGACCTTCGAGATCGGGAAGCCGCCCGTGATCGATGCCGGCCCGGCCAGTGCCGAGTCGCAGGGCAAGTCGGCCAGGCAGCGGCAGACGGCACTGCCGGCCGGCATCGTGGCCGTGGTTCCGGTGGAGGCGACCGTGAACGGCGTGATCAAGGCCGCGCGCGATCAGTGCGACTCCATGGTGGTGGACGAGGTGATCGAAGTCCGCGGAGGCGCGCCCGTGAGCGTGCGGGCCGCCACCCAGGAGGACTGCGTGCGCCAATCGCTCACCGACCAGGACCGGGTCGGCTACATCAGCATCGGCCTCAACCCCGCCATCAAGCCGATGGAGAACGACGGGGCTTATTACGTCAACGATCGCGGCCTGGGCCTGATCACCGTGAACTTCGGCGACAATCGGCGGTTCGGCGGCAGCAACCAGGCGGGCAACTGGTTCGTCGCGCTCGCCGGGTCGACGCTGGAAGCGGACGGACTAGCCGGTCACCGGCTCTACCGCCTCGCCCCAGAGGACCAGCCGCGCGATCTCGTCCCCGATCTCGCGAGTGCCGATCGTCCGCTCGCCGTCCCGCGCGATGTCCGCCGTGCGCGCGCCGGCGGCCAGCACCGCGGCGACCGCTCGATCCACCGCCGTGGCCGCCTGCGGCAGGGCGAGTCCGTAGCGCAGCAGCAGCGCGGCGCTCGCGATCGCCCCGATGGGATTGGCGACGCCGCGCCCGGCGATGTCCGGTGCGGAGCCGTGCACCGGCTCGAACAGCCCGGGCCCGTCGCCCAGGGACGCCGACGGGAGCAGGCCGAGGGAGCCGGTCAGCACTGCGGCCTCGTCGCTGAGGATGTCGCCGAAGAGGTTCTCGGTCAGAAGCACGTCCACCCGCGCCGGCTCCGCTACCAGGCGCATGGCGGCGAAATCCACGTACAGATGCTCGAGCCGGACGGTGGGGAACTCCTCCGCCCCGATCCGGGTGACGGTCTCGCGCCAGAGCTGCGAGACCTCCAGCACGTTCGCCTTGTCCACCGACGTCAGCATCCCACGCCGCTCGGTCGCCGCCCGGAACGCCACTCGCGCCACCCGCTCGATCTCCGCCGAGCTGTACCGCAGCGTGTTCACCGCGCTGTCCCGCTCGAGCGCGCGCGGCTCACCGTAGTACAGTCCGCCGGTCAGCTCCCGCACGATGAGGAGATCCACCCCGACCAGTCGCTCCGGCCGAAGCGGCGAGGCGTGCACCAGGCACGGGTGGACCACGATGGGCCGCAGATTGGCGTAGGCGCCAAGGAGCTTCCGCAGCGCGAGGAGCCCCGCCTCCGGCCGGCGCCTCCCCTCCGCCGCCGCCAGGTCGGGATGGCCCACGGCACCGAGCAGCACCGCGTCCGCCTCGACCACGGCTGCGCGCGTGCGCTCGGGGAGAGCGTCGCCCGATTCCGCGACCCCGGCAGCGCCGATGGCGTACTCCCGGGTGTCGATCCGGTAGCCGAACAGGTCGGCCGTGGCGCGCAGCACCTTGACCGCCTCCGCCGTGACTTCGGGTCCGATGCCGTCGCCCGGAAGCACGGCGAGGGAGAACCGCTTCACGAGCGCGCCCGCTCGAAGGCGGCGATCTCCGCCTCGTATTGCAGGGTCCGCCCGATCTCGTCGAGTCCCTGGAGCAACATGTCGCGGCGGTACCTCGGGATGTCGAAGGAAGCCTCGAAGCCGCGCGCGTCGCGCACCGTGGTGGTCACCAGGTCCACCGTGAGCTCGTACCCGTCCCGGGCCTCGTCGTAGCGGCGGAACAACTCGCGCACCGCGGCCTGCGGCAGCGTGACCGGAAGCAGCCCGTTCTGACAGCAGTTGCCGTGGAAGATGTCCGCGAACGACGGCGCGAGGATCGCCCGGAAGCCGTAGTCGGCGAGCGCCCAGGGCGCATGCTCGCGGGACGAGCCGCACCCGAAGTTGTCGCCGACGAGCAGCAGGGTGGCGCCCGCGGCCTTTGCGGAGTTGAGCTCGAACCGGGGGTTGGGGGAACCGTCGGGCAGGTAGCGCCAGTCGTAGAAGAGCGCCGGGCCGAAGCCGGTGCGCTCGATCCGCTTGAGGAACTGCTTGGGGATGATCTGGTCCGTGTCCACGTTGGCGCGGGGAAGCGCCGCGACCCGGCCGGTGTGCACGATGAAGGGCTCCATGCTGCCTCGCTTTGTCGCCAACCCTACGCAGGGAAGGCTGATCCGGTGGCTCGAGGCCGCCTTCCAAATGCCGCGTCGAAGTGCGGTGGTCGAGACGACATAGGACATCATGTAAGACTTTGTCCCCGAGCTACATCTTTCGCCACTACAGTAACTTACCTAGTAGCGCCAAGAACACTTCTAGCCCTGAGGGACGCCCACCTCGCGCACGTCCACCAGGCAGCCTTCGATCGCGGCGGCGGCCGCCATCGCCGGGCTCATGAGGTGCGTCCGCCCTCCCCGCCCCTGCCGTCCCTCGAAGTTCCGGTTCGACGTCGAGGCGCAGCGCTCGCCCGGGGCGAGGATGTCCTCGTTCATGCCGAGACACATCGAGCAGCCGGGATTCCGCCACTCGAACCCCGCGTCGCTGAACACCCGGTCGAGTCCCTCCGCCTCCGCCGCCGCCTTCACTCGCTGCGAGCCGGGCACGACCATCGCGCGCACTCCGCGGGCGACCCGCCGCCCGCGCACGA
>DATABZ010000250.1:0-3922 GCA_036259315.1 Gemmatimonadales bacterium
CCGGCACAGCCGGTCACGAGCTGAAGGAGAAGGAGAGCCGCGGCGGGCGCACGGGTCCAGGGGCCTGGCATGCCCCTAAGGATAACCGGGGCGGCCCGCGGCGTCTCCGAGCCATCTCCCGATGGGCGTAGGTGCCGCAGGCGCGCAATTCGAGAGTTCCGGTCCGTTGGATTCTTATGCCCTTGTGGGAAACCGGTGCGGAGGTACTTTCATGCCTTCGAAGGCTCCTCCCTCGTAATACGGCGATTCGAATGGCGTCGTTGCAGTGCGTCCCGTCTGCCGGCGTCTCCCCCCATGCCCGTGGGCCGCCCGTCGGCCGGCCGCTCAGTTCAAACCAGTCCCTCTCGACCCCGCGGTTACACCCTCGCAGTACACCTAAAGGAGTTTGCACATGCGTACGCTACGCGCGTTCTCGCTGTCGGCGGGGTGCGCCCTGCTCGCCGCCGGCTGCAGCGGAGACAACACGACGGAGCCTCCGGTGGTAGCACTCGGTTTGGCCCAGCACCTGCCCGAGCACGACGCGCTCCGCGCTCAGCTCCAGGCGGTCCTGGAGGAACAGAACGGCGGCCTCGGATTCGACATGTGGGCCACCCTGCTGGATCGCAATGGTAAGGTCGTCGAGGTGGTCTTCAGCGGCGAGCACCGAGGCGATCAGTGGCCCGGCAGCAGGGTGATCTCCGCGCAGAAGGCCAACACGGCGAACGCGTTCAGCCTGGAGGGCTTCGCCTTGAGCACGGCGAACATCTTCGCCGCGGTCCAGCCGGGCGGGAGCCTGTTCGGGCTCCAGGAGAGCAACCCGGTCGACACCAAGGTGGCCTACGCCGGCCCGGTCTCCGCCTACGGCAAGCACAACGATCCCATGATCGGAAAGCGCATCGGAGGGATCAACGTGTTCGGCGGCGGCCTCGCCCTCTACTCGAGCAGCGGCGAGCTGCTCGGCGGCCTCGGTGTGAGCGGCGACACCTCCTGCACCGATCACATCATCGCCTGGAAGCTTCGCCACGCCTTGAACCTCGACAATGTGCCGGCGGGGCCGGCGCCGGACGGCAGCGACAACATCATCTACACCGAGGATACGCTGGATGGGTTCGAGCATCCGACCTGCTTCGATCTGGAAGGCCAGGGCGAACACATCACGATCGCCAATGAGCTTCCCACCACCCATCCGATCGGCGCGGGAGAGTAGCGGCGAGCGGCTGGGACCCGGATGCCATGTTGGCGTCCGGGCGCCATTTGCGCCGCCGGGGCGGCTGGCCGACTGGCGGGCGGCGGGCGGATCGGTCAAGTTGAAAAGACCGCTCAACCAGGAGGTGTAGATGACCCAGGCAACCGGCGCCGAGCCGCGCGTCGCCTACCGCGTCAAGGCGCAGAGCGTGGAGGCGTGCAGCTGCGCCCACGGGTGCAACTGCCAGTTCGGAGGGACGCCGAACGAGGGTAACTGCGAGTTCGTCATCGGCTACGAAGTTCAGGAGGGGCGGTTCGGCGACGTAGACCTGCGCGGAGCTCGCGCGGTGATCGCGGCGAAGTATCCCAACGCCATCCACGAGGGGCACGGCCATGTCGTGCTGTTCGTGGACGAGCTGGCGACTGCGGAGCAGGTCAACGCCCTCGCGACCATTTTCTCCGGCCGGCTCGGCGGTATGCCCTGGGAGGCGCTGGCCGGCACCATCGAGCGGTTCGAGGGCCCCATCTCCAAGCCGATCGATCTCTCGATCAGGGGGCAGCGGGCGCACGTTCGCGTGCCCGGCGCGATCGAGCTGGAGACCACCCCCTTGATCAACCCGGTCACGGGTGAGGAGAAGGAAGTCCACATCGTCTACCCCAAGGGCGGCTTCTTCTGGAACGACGGGAACGTCGTGACCACCCGGACGATGCGGGTGGACCACCCGTCCCTGCGCATGGAGTGGCCCAGCAAGTATGCCTCGACCGCCGAGGTGAACTGGACCAACGCAGCCTAGCCGGTGGCGGCGCTCGAGACACTGGTGCGCCGCGACCGGACGGTGGCGGTGATCGCGCTGATCGCCGCGGCCGCCCTGGCATGGGCGTCCCTCATCCGCATGGAATCAGGGATGGACATGGGGCCCGGCGCGGGGATGGACATGCGATCGGGTGTGAGCATGGCCATGCCCGGCATGCACGCCTGGTCCCCCACCGAGCTGCTGCTGCTCTTCCTCATGTGGGCCACCATGATGGTGGCCATGATGCTCCCGTCCGCGGCGCCGATGATCCTGCTGGTCGCCACGGTCAACCGCCGGCGACGCGAGCGCGCCAGCCCCGCCGCCCCCAGCGCGGCGTTCGCCGCCGGATATCTCCTGGTCTGGACCGCCTTCAGCGCCGCCGCCGCGCTCACCCAGTGGGGGCTCCACGAAGCCGCCCTGCTCTCGCCGGCCATGGCCAGCACCAGTCCGGTGCTGGGCGGCCTCCTGTTGGTGGTCGCCGGGGTCTACCAGTGGCTGCCGGCCAAGGCCGCGTGTCTCCACCACTGCCGCTCACCGGTCGGTTTCCTCGGCACCGAGTGGCGGGAAGGCACCACCGGCGCGCTCGTGATGGGGTTGCGGCACGGCCTGTACTGCATGGGCTGCTGTTGGGCCCTGATGCTGCTGCTGTTCGTGGCCGGGGTCATGAACCTGCTCTGGGTCGCCGCGATCGCGGCGCTCGTGCTGGTCGAGAAGGTGACCCGCGCGGGGCCGTGGATCGGCAGGGTCGCGGGGATCGTGCTGGTTCTCTGGGGCGCCCGACTGCTGGCCGCTGTGGCCCTGGCTTAGCCGAGCAGCAGCCTCACCGTCCAGACCGCGATGACCATGGCCGCTGCGTCGGCGATGAGCCCAGCCGGCACCGCATGTCTCGTCTTCCTGATGTTCACCGCCCCGAAATACACCGCGATGACGTAGAAGGTGGTCTCGCTGGATCCGTACATCACCGCGGCCATCTTCACGAAGATCGAGTCCTCCCCGTACTGGTTGATCATGTCCACCACCAGTGCCGCCGAGCCCGAGCCGGAGAGCGAACGGATAATGGCCATCGGCAGGAGCTCGGCCGGGAAGCCGATCAGGCCGAGCACCGGGTTCAGCGCGCGGGTCAGCGCCTCCATGGCGCCGCTGGCGCGGAACATCGCGATGGCGAAGAGGATCGCCACGAGGTAGGGAATGATGCGGACGGCTACCTGGAAGCCGTCGCGGGCGCCCTCCACGAAGCTCTCGTAGACCGGGACCCGCTTCCAGAGGCCGTACAGCGGGAAACCCACCAGGATGAGCGGGAGGACGAAGAACGACAGAATGCTGATGGTGTCGCGCACGGTATCCACTGGCGGCCTCACACCGGCGGCGCCGCGGGCGGCGGCTCGTTGCGGTTGGGGTCCGAAGCCCGGTATCCCGGCAGTCGGCCGAGCAGCCTGGCAGCCACGATCGCGACGATGAGCCCGAGCACCGTCGTGGTGAGGATGGGGAAGATGAGCGTGTTGATCTGCGTGCCCATGATCGCCAGGAGGAGCACGGGCGGGACGAGCTGGAGACTGGCGGTGTTGATGGCGAGGAGCATGACCATCGAATTCGTGGCCGTGTCCTCCGAACGATTGAGCGTCTGCAACTCCTCCATGGCCTTGATCCCGAACGGCGTGGCCGCGTTCCCCAGGCCGAAGACGGTGGCGGTGAGATTGAGCGCGATCATGCCCAGCGCGGGGTGATCAGGGGGCACCTCCGGGAACAGCGGGCGAAGAATCGGCTGAACCAGCCGCACGAGGGCGAAGACGACTCCCGAGTCCTCGGCGATCTTGAGCAGGCCCAGGAACAGCGCCAGCACCCCGATGAGCCCCAGCGAGATCTCGGCGGCGGTCTTGGCGAAGTCCAGGGCTGCGTCGGCGATCGCGTCGAGCTTCACGAACCGCACCGGCTCGAACACGACCCCGGCGCTACCCACGGCCGCC
>DATABZ010000251.1:0-5294 GCA_036259315.1 Gemmatimonadales bacterium
CGGTTGAGCCGAAGCCGCCGGGCGATGTTCTCGACATCGATGATCGCGTCGTCCACCACCTCACCGAGCGCGATCGCGAGTCCGCCCAGCGTCAGCGTGTTGATGCCGAACCCGAAGTATTCCAGCGTGAGAATGGCGGCGAGCAGCGACAGCGGGATCGCGGTCAGGGAGATGGCTGCCGCCCGGGCATCCGCGAGGAAGAGGAAGAGCACGACCGCCACCAGCGCGGCGCCCAGCAGGAGGGACGTGGTGATGTTGCGGAGCGCGAGGTCGATGAACTCCGAGGGCCGGAAGAGCGACGCGTGGAGCTCGAGCCCGGCAGCTTCGATCGTGGGTTGCAGGCGGTGGAGGGCGGCCTCGACCCGGCCGGCGACGACCTTGGTGTTCGCTCCGAGCTGGCCGGACACGACGATCACCAGGCCGCGTGCGCCGTTGACCCCTCCTTCGCCGAAGCGTGTTTCCGCGGCGTACGCGACCCGGCCCAGGTCGCCGAGGCGCAGCACCGCGCCGTCCCGCTCGCGGACCACCGTCGCCGCCAGCTCATCGGGAGACGAGACCTGACCCTCGGTCCGGACCGTGAGGCGCTGGCTGGGGCGGTCGATCACACCGCCCCCGCGCGTCCCGGTGGAACGGCGCGCCGCCTCGGTCGCCTCGGCGATGCCGATGCCGTGCAGCCGGAGCCGGTCCGGATCCAGCTGCACCTGGAGCTGGCGCACCTCGCCGCCGAACACCGCCACCTTGGACACGCCCGGCACCGCGAGGAGCCGGGGGCGGAGCACCCAGTCCACGAAAGTGCGCTGGGCCATGGGTGACACCGAGTCCGACGTGATGCCCACGACCAGGACGGTGCTGGATGAGGAGGTGAGCGGCGTGAGTACCGGCGGCTCCACCGTCTCCGGCAGGCGGACCGCCACTTCGCCCAACCGCTCCGCCAGGGCCTGGCGCGCCTGATGGATATCCACCCGCTCGGCGAGGATCGCGGTGACCACCGACAGCCCCTGGATGGAGTGCGAGCGGACCGCCGCGATGCCCTGCACGCCGTTGATGGCGTCCTCGATCGGCTTCGTGACCTGAAGCTCGACCTGCTCCGGTGAGAGACCCGGGGCCTCGGTCTGAATGGAGACCTGGGGCGGCGCGAACTCGGGAAACACGTCGAGCGGCGCCCTGCCCAGGGTATCCGCCCCGATGACGACCAGCGCGCCGGCGATCCCGAGGACCACCGCACGATGGCGGATCGAGCCCCGCACCAGCGAAGTCAGCACGCCGGACGCCCGGAGCTCATTCGCCGGATTCCTCGCCGACCGTCACCCGGCTCCGGAACTCCTCCGAGAGCAGCTCCTGCACTCCCGTGACCACGACGCTATCCCCTTCCTCGAGCGGGGCCCTGGCGATCCAACCGCCCGGCACCGGCTGATCGGTCGGCATACGGACCCGGGCGAACTCTCCTGGTCCCCGGCTGACGTACACCCACGCGAGTCCCTCCCACTGCACCACGGCGTCGTCGGGCACCAGGACACCTTCCGTCCTCTCGCCATCGGGCACCAGGGCCGTCACCGGGGTTCCCGGCACTGCCCCCGCCCATCGCCGACGGGAGCGATAGAGGTACGCCGGCCGGCGCGTCAGGGGATCGGCCTCGGCCGCCGGCCCGATGAGCGCGGCCTGGACCGGTGTCTCGCCATCGGAGGGGCGGATGCTGACCCGCTCCGGAGGCCGCCCCGCGTCGCCGGGCCAGGCGATGCGCACGACGGGATGGGTGTTGTCCGCCACCTCCAGGAGGGCCTGCCCCGCCTCGACGATCTCGCCAGGGCGCGCACCCACCGCCGTCACCGTGCCCCCGAGGGGCACGGTCAGCGGCTGCGCATCGGATACTCGTCCCACGATCGCTCCGGCGGCGAGGCGCTGCCCCAGCGCAGGCCATCGCCGGCCCTCCGCAATCGTCAAGCGGCCGGTCACCGGTGCGCGCAAGGTTACCGTCCGCTCGGGCTCCGGCATCACCTGACCCGGCAGGTGCCGGCCGCTTTCCGCGGAGGCGTGCGTCAGTGCTGCCACCCGGAGGCCGATCCGTCGTCTCTCCGCGGAATCGAGGACCACACGGGGCTCGTCGCCCGCTACAACTACACGACTGGGAGCGACGATCGGGTCGTCGGCGTCGAGGTCGTCCGCATCCCGTTCGTCCGCAACTCGGTCCTCCTCGGCGCGGTCCTGCTGTGCTCGGCCGTCGCAACCGAGCGCGAGCACACCCACCATGAGCGCGAGGATGACCAGCGTCGCCATCGTCATGCGTGATCTCACTTGGGGGGCGCCTCCTTGGCGGGAACTTCGGGTTCCTCCCTGGGGTCGGGCCATTCCGCACCGGCAGCCGAGGGTGGCCCGCCGACGGCTCGCTCGAGCTCGATCGAGGCGATCGCGAACTGACGTTCGGCTGCCCGCCGGGCACTCCGGGCGCGCTGGAGCTGCAGCTCGGCGCGCGCCGGCTCCAGCCGCGACGACTCACCGCGCTCATAAGCCTCCTGCTCGCGACGGAAGAGACGGCTCGCCGCGGCCACCACGGAGTCCGCGGCCGCGAGCTCCAGCGCCGCGCCCCGGCAGCGCTGGAGCGACATTTCCACGTCGGCCAGCACGGAGTCCTGCACTTCCGCCACGCGCAGGGCGGCGACCTCCCGGGCGGCTTCCGCCTCGCCGATGGCCCCGCGGTTACGGCTGCCGAGGAGCGCCGGCAACGCGAGAGCCAGCGCCCAGCGGTTCACGCCCTGATCCCACACGAATCCCGGGCCGAGCTGGAGGTCGGGGTACTGCCGCGCAACCTCGAGCCTGAGCCGGGACTCGGCCAGGGCGTACTCACTCAGAGCCAGAGCGATCTCGTTCCGCCGTGCCAGGGCGTCACCCACGAACCTGCCTCTGCCGGCGGCGCCGATCGTCGAGCACCCGAGCGGCTCGGGGGGAACCGGGTGCAGCGACTCCACTGCGCCCGCGGGAACCCCGAGCGCGGCCGCCAGCGTCGCACGTGCGGAGAGCACCTGGTGCTCGGCCCTGGCGAGCGTGAGCCTGGCGTTCTGGATATCCGTCGCGGTGCGGGCGAGCTCCGAGGCGGCAAGCGCCGCCTCGGCGTAGCGCTCGCGCTCGAGCTGGTGCACCGCCTCCAGCGCGTCCACCTCCTCCCGCGCGTCCGCGGCGCTCCCCATGGCATGAGCCAGACCGGCCGCCGCGCGCCGCGTGCCCACCGCGACCGCGCGGGCGGCGGCCAGCAGGCGGCCCTCGGCGAGCGTCGCTCCCGCCCGCGCGGTCTGAAGTCTTGCCCCACGCTTTCCGCCGAGCTCCAGGGTGAACAGGCCGGCCAGCTCGACGACCCATGGGCTTCCCTCCTCGCGCCCACTCACGCGGCGCTCGACCTCGCCCTGGATACCGATGCCCGGCCGCTGGGCCGCCGAGCCTACCGCCGCGGTGGCCGCGCGCCACTCAGCCCGGTAGCGGCGGAGATCGGCCCGGTAGCGCAGCGCGACCAGCGCGAGCTGCCGGTCGGTCCACCGGTTCCCTTCGGGCGCCCCCGCATGTCGTGTCACGGCCGCCACCAGCGCGGAGTCGCGCAGGTCGCGCCGCAGCGCCTCGGCCGCGTGCAGGACCGGGTCCAGTGGACGCGGCTCGTAGCGCACGCACGCCGTGCACACCAGAGCGAGACACAGACCGATCCGAATCACGTCGCGGTCAGCCGCGCGGGTGAAACTGCTTGTGCACGGAGTGGAGGTACTCCCGGTCCACGTGGGTGTAGATCTGTGTGGTCGAGAGGTCGGCGTGGCCCAGCATTTCCTGTACCGCGCGAAGATCGGCGCCGCCTTCGAGGAGGTGGGTAGCGAAGCTGTGGCGCAGCGTATGGGGTGTGACGTGCTTGGTGATCCCGGCGCGCTCGGTCGCACGCTTCACGATGCCCCACGCGCCCACGCGGGACAGCGGCTCGCCCCGCGCGTTCAGCAGGACATGCCCCGCCGACTTGCCCCGGTCGAGTGTCGGGCGCAAGGAGTGGAGATACACCGACACGGCGCCGATCGTTGCGCGTCCGATCGGTACCAGCCGCTGCTTGCCGCCCTTTCCCAGGATCCGCACCAGCCCCTCCGTGAGCAGCAGGTCCCTCAGCTCGAGCCCGCAGAGCTCCGAGACCCGGAGTCCGGCTCCATAGCCCAGCTCCAGCAGGGCGCGGTCGCGCCAGCCGAGCGGATCGTCGATGCCGGGGGCGGCGAGCAGGGATTCGACCTCGCGCACGCTCAGCGTGTCCGGAAGCGTTCGGCCCCGACGCGGCGTCTCCAGCCGGTCGCTGGGGTCGTCGGTCACCCGACCCTCACCGACCAGGAACCCGTAGTACGTCCTGATGGCGGACACCTCGCGGCGGATCGTGGCGGCGCTCAACCCGAGGTCCTTGAGCAGATATACGAAGTCCCGCAGCAGCGGACGCCCGACGCGCCCGGGGTCGCGGACTCCTCGGGAGAGCGCGAACTCGCCCATGCGGCGCAGGTCGCGCAGGTAGGCCTCGACCGTGTTGGGGCTGTGCCCGGCCTCGAGCGAGAGGAAGTCACGGAAACCCTCGAGCCAGAAGTCGCGGTCGATCTGGTCACGCACGGCGGACGCCGTCACGCGTTTCCTCCGTTGCGGAGCCGCCGCCGGACCTCGGCGACTTCCGCCGGGCCGATCCCGAGCAGCTCCGCGGCGACCGTCATCAGCCGTGACTCCTGCTGCGGCCCGATCGCCCCGTCACCGAACGCAACCGTCCACACCCGCTCCACCAGCTCCAGACGCTGCGCGCGACCGAAACGTTGACGCAGCCGGTCGGCGTAGGCCGCGAAGCGGGTTCGCCGCTCGTCCTCGGGTCCCGGGTCGGCAGTCGGCCCGTCCGCGGCGAGACCCCAGCGATCCCGGAGGTGCCCGGCGATCAGGTCCCGGTCTTCGGGGGTCAGCACCGGGTCGGCATAGGCCAGCTCGAGCACCAGGAGCGCCGCCGCTTCCCGCGCCGATCCCTCGGCGATCTCCGTGCCCTCGAGGAACGAAGGTGCCGCCGGGTCGAGCGCGTCCCGGGTGGCGTGCCACAACCGCTCGTTGGCCCTGCGGCGCCGCGCCCGCCAGTACCAGGCGAACCCACCGATGCCGAGGACCAGCGCGACGATCCCCATGGTGCGGTTCACGTCTTCGAGAATGTCGAGAATGCGCTCCCACTGCGCGCCGAGGAACGAGCCCACCAGGGTGATGCCACCGTACCAGATGGCGGAGGCGATGGCCATCGGCGCGAAGGTGCGGAAGGCGCCCAGCCT
>DATABZ010000252.1:0-3199 GCA_036259315.1 Gemmatimonadales bacterium
GGTTGCTGGCGGGCCGCGTCGCCGGGGCGGCACGGAGGCCAGCAACCGCTCCTCGAGTCCGGACTCAGGGGTCCCGATCGATCCCGGGGTCGGGACCAGGGGCCCGAATCAGGACGCCCGGATCAGGGGCCCGGATCGGAGGGCGGGACCAGGGGCCCGGCTCCAGCCGCATCCGGGGCCGGGATCCGGGCGCCGGGGTCAGGCGAGGTCGAAGCGGTCGAGGTTCATCACCTTGTCCCAGGCGGCGACGAAGTCGCGCACGAACTTCTCCTTCGCGTCGTCGCAGCCGTAGACCTCCGCGATGGCGCGGAGCTGGGAGTTGGCGCCGATGACGAGGTCGACGGCGGTGGCGGTCCACTTCACCTCTCCCGTCGCGCGGTCGCGGCCCTCGTACACGTGCTCGTCCGCGGCCGACGGCGACCACTCCGTGCCCAGGTCGAGCAGGTGGACGAAGAAGTCGTTCGTCAGCACCCCCGGCCGGTCGGTGAAGACCCCGTGGCGGGTTCGGCCGTGGTTGGCGTCGAGCGCCCGCATGCCGGCGACGAGGACCGTCATCTCCGGCGCGCTCAAGGTCAGCAGGTTGGCCCGGTCGAGCAGCAGCGTCTCGGGCGACAGCCGCGCTCCGGGCTCCAGGTAGTTGCGGAACCCGTCGGCCCTCGGCTCGAGCACGGTGAAGGAGTCGGCGTCCGTCTGCTCCTCCGTGGCGTCGGTGCGCCCCGGCGTGAACGGCACCGTGACGTCGTACCCCGCGTCGCGGGCCGCCTGCTCCACGGCAGCGCACCCCGCCAGCACGATCAGGTCGGCCAGCGAGACCCGCTTGCCGCGGGAGCCGTTCGACTGGGCGTCGTCGAAGTCGCGCCGGATCCCCTCGAGCGTCCGCAGCACCTGCGCCAGCTCGGCGGGCTCGTTGATCTCCCAGTCCTTCTGCGGGGCGAGGCGGATGCGCGCGCCGTTGGCGCCGCCCCGCTTGTCGGTGCCGCGGAAGCTGGCGGCCGCGCTCCACGCGGTGTACGCCAGGCGGGAGACGGTGAGCCCCGAGGCGAGCACCCGCCGCTTGAGAGCGGCGACGTCCTCCGCGTCGATCAGCTCGTGGTCGACCGGCGGCACCGGGTCCTGCCAGAGCTGCGGCTCGGGAACCCACGGACCGAGGTAGCGCGGCAGCGGACCCATGTCCCGGTGCAGCAGCTTGTACCAGGCCTTGGCGAACGCCGTGGCCAGCTCGTCCGGGTTCTCGTAGAAGCGCCGCGAGATCTTCTCGTAGGCCGGATCCGCGATCAGCGCGAGGTCGGTGGTCGCCATCATCGGCGCGTGCCGCACCGACGGGTCGTGGGCGTCGGGCACCGTGCCGGCGCCGGCGTCGCCCTTCGGCTTCCACTGCTTGGCGCCGGCCGGGCTCGTGGTGAGCTCCCATTCGTAGGAGAAGAGCGTGGAGAAGAAGCTGTTGTCCCAGGTGATCGGCGTCGGCGTCCACGCGCCCTCGAGGCCGCTGGTGATGGTGTCCTTGCCCATGCCGCAGCCGAAGGAGCTCTTCCAGCCCAGGCCCTGGGCATGGACGGGGCAGCCTTCCGGCTCGGCACCGACGAGGCTCGGATCGCCGGCACCGTGGGTCTTGCCGAAGGTGTGGCCGCCGGCGATGAGCGCCACCGTCTCCTCGTCGTTCATCGCCATGCGCGCGAAGGTGTCCCGGATGTCCCGCGCCGCCGCCAGCGGATCCGGCTTGCCGCTGGGCCCCTCCGGGTTCACGTAGATCAGGCCCATCTGGACGTTGGCGAGGGGATCGGCGAGCTGGCGGTCGTCGCTGTAGCGCTCGTCGCCCAGCCAGGCGTCCTCCGGGCCCCAGAAGATCTCCTCGGGCTCCCAGATGTCCTCGCGCCCGAAGCCGAACCCGAAGGTCTCGAACCCCATCGACTCCAGCGCGCAGTTGCCGGCAAAGACCAGGAGGTCAGCCCAGGAGATCTTCTCGCCGTACTTCTGCTTGATCGGCCAGAGCAGCCGGCGCGCCTTGTCGAGGTTCGCGTTGTCGGGCCAGCTGTTGAGCGGAGCGAAGCGCTGCGAGCCGTCGCTGCCGCCGCCCCGGCCGTCGTGGATGCGGTACGTCCCCGCGGCGTGCCAGCTCATCCGGATGAAGAGCGGCCCGTAGTGCCCGTAGTCCGCCGGCCACCAGTCCTGGGACGTCGTCATCAGGTCGAAGATGTCGCGCTTCAGCGCCTCGACGTCCAGGGACTGGAAAGCCGCCGCGTAGTTGAACCCGGCGTCCATCGGGTTGCACGCCGGCGAGTGCTTGTGCAGCACCGTGAGGTCCAGCTGGTTCGGCCACCAGTCCCGATTGGTCCGGGGCCGGTGTGCCTTCGGCTCCGGCGCCGGGATCGCCGGGTTCTCGCTCTCGCTGGTGCTGCGGGTCGCTCGCTTGTCGTGTTCGCCGAATCCGTCGGTCACGTCGTGGCTCTCCCTCTCTCGTTCGTTGCGCTGTCTCGCGGTTCTCGTTCGCCGCTGGCCGCCGCGACACACGCGGGGCAGCGGCCCCAGTAGATGACCTCCGCCTCGTCGATCTCGAAGCCCGCGTCGTCCGCGGCCTTCAGGCACGGCGCCTGGCCGACCGCGCAATCGACGTCCACGGTGCGGTTGCACGTCCGGCAGATGAGGTGGTGGTGGTTGTCCCCGGTCCGCGTCTCGTACCGGGCAGGCGACCCCGCGGGCTCGATGCGCCGCAGGAGCCGGTGCTCGGTGAAGGTCGCCAAGGCATCGTAGACCGCCTGTCGCGAGATCGCGCCGATGGCGGCCCGCACCCCCTGGTAGACGTCGTCCGTCGTGGCGTGCGGCCGCTCCGATACCGCCCGCAGCACCGCCAGCCGCTGGGCCGTCACCTGCAGACCGTGCCGGCGCAGGAGCGCACCGGCGTCGCGAGACGGGTTCCTGGTCACGCGGGCCATCCTAGTCGGGATTCTGGAAGAAGTCCAAACATGGATCGGGTCGGGGTCTCGCTCCGGGTCGTCGCCTTCGACTCGGTGCGGAGGAGACCGTGCGCTGCTGGCACCGGAACGCCGGAGGCGGGGAGCCTCCGGCGTGGAATGGCGGCCTGGCCGCTGCCGTGGTTTCGGGCCGATGGCGCCGAGCCGCCGGTCCTACCGGCCGCTGCGGCCCGAGTCCCGGCCCCCCTGGCGCGAGCCGGCATTCGGGCGCTGGCCGCGATTGCGGGCAG
>DATABZ010000253.1:0-3355 GCA_036259315.1 Gemmatimonadales bacterium
GGGTCACGCCTGTCGATTCGCCGACGTCCGAGTGCCCCCGGCGTGACTCGAACACGCGGCCAACAGTTTAGGAAACTGCTGCTCTATCCATCTGAGCTACGGGGGCCGGGAGCTGCCTGCTCCGCAGCCTGTAAAGATGCCATGCCGGGTGGTCTTCGGGCAACCGCCGCTGTCCGATTCGGCGAGGGGTCCGCCACTCTCCCCTGGGCCTCAGACCGAGGCCGCCACAGCGCACGGCGCCCCTTCGAGGCGCTCCCGGCCCTGGAGGAAGGAGATCTCGAGCAGGAACGACCATCCGAGCAGCTCCGCGCCCAGCTTCCGGGTCAATCGCCCGGCGGCCGCGGCCGTGCCCCCGGTCGCGAGCACGTCGTCTACGATCACGACCCGGCTCCCCTGCCTGAGCCCGTCCCTGTGGCACTCCAGTGCATCCGTGCCGTACTCCAGTGCGTACTCCTCCTTGACCCGCTCCCAGGGAAGCTTCCCGGGCTTCCGAACCGGAACGAAGCCCGCCCCCAGCCGCGTCGCTACGGCTCCACCCAGGATGAACCCCCGGGCTTCGATCCCGACGACGTGGGTCGCGCCCTGGGCCGCGAACGGCTCCGCCATGGCCGCCACCGTGTCCCGCAACAGCGCGGGCTCGGCGAGCAGCGGCGTGATGTCCTGGAACACGATGCCGGGCTTCGGGTAGTCCTTGATCGGTCGGAGCGCGTCGCGGATCCTCTGCTCCAGAGTCGCGGCAGTCATCGGATGTCGAAGCTCCTTTCGGAGACCGGTTCGTCCACGTCGTCCTGCCGCTCCAGGTGGTCCACCTGTGCGTGGGCGGGCCCCGCCCGGAGCAGCTCCTCCAGCCTCGCCATCGCCTCGGGCTCGCCGCCGCAGGCGACGACCTCTACCCGGCCGTCCGGCAGGTTTCTCGCATAGCCGCCCAGCCCCAGGGCGCGCGCGTGCCGAGCCACGAACCAGCGGAAGCCGACGCCCTGCACCATGCCGCCGACGAGGAACCGCGTGCTCACGCGGGGCGACTCCGGCGCGCACGGATCGCCTCCAGCGCGATCGGCATCACGGACAGCGCGATGATGGCGAGGATCACCAGGCTGAAGTTCTCCTTCACGGTCGGCATGTTGCCGAAGAAGTACCCTGCGGGCACGAACAGCCCCACCCACAGGACCGCGCCCACCACATTGTAGGTGATGAACTTGGGATAACTCATGGCCCCGACGCCGGCCACGAAAGGCGCGAAGGTCCGGATGATGGGGACGAAGCGGGCCAGGATGATCGTCATCCCGCCGTGCTTCTCGTAGAACGCGTGCGTACGATCGAGATAGTCCTTGCGCAGGAACCTGACGTTCCCGCTGAAGGCTCTCGGCCCGATCCAGGCCCCCACCCAGTAGTTCACGGTATCGCCCAGAATCGCCGCGCCGATCAGCAGCACCACGAGGAGCCACAGGTCGAGCGAGCCGAGCGCCGCGAGCGCCCCCGCCGCGAAGAGCAGCGAGTCGCCCGGCAGGAACGGGGTGACCACCAGCCCCGTCTCGGCGAACACGATGGCGAACAGGATCAGGTGGGTCCAGACGCCGTAATCCGTGACGATCCGGTTGAGGTGCTGATCCAGGTGCAGGAAGAGGTCCATGACGGACCGCACGAAGTCCATGCAGATCTCCGGTGAGGCTAGCGGAAGCCGAACTCGCCGAGCAGCGGCACGAACCGCACGTCGGCCACGGTGGTGGTGCGCAGCTCGGTGCCCTCGCGGCGCACCAGCGTCAGCGTCTGATTCGAGCGGTCGCCCAGGGGGATCACCATCCTGCCGCCCGGCGCGAGCTGCTCCACCAGAGGCGCCGGGATCTCGGGCGATGCGGCGGCGACGAGGATCCCGTCGTACGGCGCGAAGGGCCGCCATCCGAGCGTGCCATCGCCGACGAGGACGGTGACGTTCCGGATCCCGGCGGCGGCCAGCGCGTCGCGCGCTCGCTGGGCCAGGGCCGGAATCCGCTCCACGCTGAACACGGCGTCGCAGAGCATGGCGAGCAGCGCCGTCTGGTACCCCGATCCGGTCCCGACCTCCAGCACCCGCTCCCGGCCGGTCAGGCTCAGGAGCTCGAGGTATCGGGCCTGCACCCACGGCTGCGAGATCGTCTGGCTGCTCCCGATAGGGAGCGCGGCATCGTCGTAGGCCCGGTGCCGCACGCTCTCGGGCACGAACAGATGGCGCGGAACCATCCTGATGGCGCGCAGCACGGCGAGGTCGCGAATGCCCTTCCGCTGGAGTGTCTCCACCAGCTGGGCGCGGTACCCGCCATAGCCGTCTCCCTCCCCTACCCCTCCAGCGACCATCCGCGCACGGTCTCGATCAGCGAGTAGTTGGTGAGATCCATGTGAAGCGGCGTGACCGAGATGAACCCCTCCGCCACCGCCAGGTGGTCCGAGTTCTCCCCGCCGGTCCAGGTGATCGTGCCCCCACCGATCCAGAAGATCTCCCGGCCCCACGGATCCTTCATCCGGGTGAGCGACTCCGAGAAGAAGCGGCTGCCGAGCTTGGTGACCTGAATCCCCCGCACCTCGGACGCCGGGATCTTCGGCAGGTTGATGTTCAGCAGCGTCTGTTCCGGAAAGTCGGGCACGCTCACGATGCGCTTCACCAGCTGCAGCAGGACGTCGCGGTAGGTGGCCATCGTCTCGGGGTGGTTTCCGGAGAACGAGATGCCGATGCCGGGCACCCCCAGCGTGACCGCCTCCATCGCCGCCGCGACCGTGCCGGAGTACAGCACGTCCTCGCCCATGTTGGGGCCGTGGTTCACCCCCGAGAACACGAAGTCGGGCCGCTCGGGCATCAGGGCCTGGATGGCGAGCATCGCGCAGTCGGTGGGCGTGCCGTCGATCTGCCACGCGCCATCGGGGCGGCGCGCCGGCCGGAGCGGCCGGTGCAGCGTCAGCGAGTGCGAGGTCCCGCTCTGCTCCCGGTCGGGCGCGATCACCGTGACGTTCCCCACCTCCCGGCAGACGTCCGCCAACAACGCCAGCCCCGGAGCGAGGATGCCGTCATCGTTGGTGACCAGAATGTTCATGGGGGGCAAAGATAGCCGGGCACCGGGCCGGCCGGGCAGCGGTGCAAGCTACCTGCCCGACTTGCCGCCGCGCTGCCCTGCCCCGCCGCTGCGGGGCGTCGGCGGCAGCGCCTCCGGCGGCGGGGTCGCGACGGCGGGGGCCCGACCGTCGAGAATCGCGAGCACCGCCTCCAGCTCTGCCCGGGCCTCGCTCGCGACCTCGGCCTCGAAGGCCCGGCAGCGGATCGACCAGTATCCGCGCAGCGGTGAGCTCAAGGCCAGCGCGCACCGCGCCTTCGAGGCCGAGGTCGCGA
>DATABZ010000254.1:0-6831 GCA_036259315.1 Gemmatimonadales bacterium
CGAACAGCACACGGCGGAACGGCGGGTTGGCGGACGGGCGGACGGGCGGACGGGCGGACCGGAAGACACGAGCGGCAGTCGGGGTGCCGGAGGGAATCACCTGACTTCTCCCAGTGAGACCGCGGGACAGCCCGGCAGTCCGTCCGCCCGTCCGCCCGTCCGCCCGTCTGCCGACCCGCCGTTCCGCCGTGTGCTGTTCGTCACCGGCAAGCTCGCCGAGCCCGCGCTCCGTCGGGTCCTGGAGGAAATGCAGCCGCCGTTCGAGGCGCAGGTGGCGGTTCTCCGGATCACGGTGGCGGCGCTCATGACCACGCCATGGATCGCACGCTTCCTCGAGGTTCCCCCGGACACCGATCTCGTGCTCATCCCCGGCCTGTGCGAAGGCGAGCTCGCCGTTCTCCGCGAGCGCTTCGGCGTGCCGGTGGAGAAGGGACCGAAAGACCTGCGCGAAATTCCGCGCTACTTCGGGCAGGCCGCCGCGGCGGCCGAGTACGGGGCCTACCGCATCGAGATCCTCGCCGAGATCAACAACGCGCCCCGGCTCGCCCGGTCGGAGATCATGGCGGCGGCGGAGTACTTCCGCGCCAGCGGCGCCGACCTGATCGACGTCGGTTGCACCCCGGGACTCTCTTTCCCCGAGCTGGGCGAGGTGGTGCGCGAGCTGCGTGGGGCGGGCCTTCGGGTCAGCATCGACAGCTTCGACCCCGCGGAGATCCGCACGGCGGTAGCGGCCGGCGCGGAGATGGTGCTCAGCATCAACCGCTCGAACCTGGAGGTCGCGCGGGACCTCGAGGGCTCCGGCGCCACCGTGGTGGTCATCCCGGATTTGGGCGAGGGCATCGACACGCTCGGGCCCAGCGTCGAGGCCTTGGAAGGCTGGGGCGTCCCCTACCTGCTGGACCCGGTCATCGAGCCGATAGGGTACGGCTTCATGGCGTCCCTGGAGCGCTACGCCGAGGTCCGGCGCCGCTACCCCGAGGCGGGCCAGCTCATGGGCATCGGGAACATCACCGAGCTGACCAGCGCCGACAGTACCGGCGTGAACGCCCTGCTGATCGCGATCTGCGAGGAGCTCGGCGTGCGCGCGGTGCTCACCACCGAGGTGATCCCGTGGGCGCGCGGCGCCGTGAAGGAGATCGACATCGCTCGCCGCCTCATGCACCACGCCGTGTCGCACCGCACCTTGCCCAAGGGCGTGGACGACCGGCTGCTGACGGTCAAGGATCCCGCGATCCTGGAGTACGACGAGGCGGAGCTGCGGCGACTCCATGAGGCGGTCACCGATCCCAACTTCCGGATCTTCGCCGACCGGACCACGATCACCGTGTTCAACGATTCGATCTTCGTTCGCGGGCAGGACATCCAGGAGATCTTCTCCCGGCTCGGGGTGGACGAGGCGACCCATGCGTTCTACCTGGGCCGGGAGCTGATGAAGGCCAGGCTCGCCATCACCCTCGGGAAGACGTACCGCCAGGAGGGCGCGCTCGCCTGGGGGTATCTCACGCCGCCGGACGACGTCAAATCCGAGCACGTGAAGCTGACCGCGCGACGCAAGCGGCCCCGGACCGGCGAGCCGCGCGAGCGCGGCGGCGCCAGATGAGCGGCCCCGCGCCGCTGGTGGAGCAGCTCGAGGGACTCGGAGATCCGGCAACAGTGGCGGCGCGGTTCCTCGATCTGCCCTATCTCGTTCTGCTGGACAGCGCCTCCGCCGGCAGCGGCACACCCGAGGCGCGGGCCCTCGCCCGGTACTCCTTTCTGACCGCGGATCCGGCGGCGGTGGTGCGGAGCCGGGGAGCCCAGGCCGAGGTTCAGCAGAACGGCACCTGGCGCCCGGTGGAAGGCGACGTGCTGGATGTGGTGCGTGGCTGGCTAGCCGAGGCGCGCACCCAGCCGGTGCCGGACCTGCCTCCGTTCCAGGCGGGAGTCGCCGGGTACATCGGCTACGACTATGGGGCGGTGCTCGAACGGATTCCGCCGACACGCTATGATGACCTGGCTCTCCCTGACGTGCTGCTCGGCCTGTACGACTGGGTGATCGCGTGGGATCACCACGCGGGGGCGGCGTGGCTCCTCTCGCTCGGAATCCCGGGCCACGGGCCGGAGCGCGCCCGCAGGGCCGCCGAGCGGCTACGGATGGTGACGGAGCGGCTGCGTTCCGCGGACGCGCGGCGGACACCGCCCCGGCGCCGCGAGGGCCCCTGCACGTCGCGGCAACGCGGCCCTGCCGCGCCGGCCTATCCCTCCGATGCCGCGGCCGACATCGACCTTCGCTCGACCTTCACGCACCGGGGCTATCTCGGCGCCGTGGCCCGCGTCCGCGAGTACATCGTGGCGGGAGACATCTTCCAGGCGAATCTGTCGCAGCGCTTCCAGGCCCCGCTGCGGGAGCCGCCCTTCGAGCTGTACCTCCGCCTGCGCCGGCGGAACCCGGCCCCATTCGCCGCCTACCTCGGCTTCGACGAGGTGGCGGTGATGAGCGCCTCGCCGGAACGCTTTCTCCGCCTCGATCACGACGGTCAGGTCGAGACCAGGCCGATCAAGGGCACCCGCCCGCGCGGGCTCGGACCGATGCACGACGCGGCGCTGGGCCGGGCCCTGGCGGAGAGCGAGAAGGACCGAGCCGAGAACGTGATGATCGTGGATCTCCTGCGAAACGACCTGAGTCGCGTGTGCCGGCCGGGAACGGTCCGGGTGCCCGAGCTGTTCGCCCTCGAGCAGCACCCCACGGTGCACCATCTCGTCTCGACCGTCGTGGGAGCACTGGAGCCGGGCGCCGACGCGGTTGATCTGGTTCGTGCGGCGTTCCCCGGCGGCTCCATCACCGGTGCCCCGAAGGTGCGTGCCATGGAGATCATCGCGGAACTGGAGCCGACCCGGCGCGGCGTCTACTGCGGCTCGATCGGCTACCTGAGCGCCACCGGCGCGATGGACACCAGCATCGTCATCCGCACGTTCGTCGCGGTGGACGGCACGGTTTACTTTCAGGCCGGCGGAGGCATCGTGGCCGACTCGGAGCCGGAGCTGGAGTACCGGGAAACGCTGGACAAGGCGGCGGGACTGATTCGGACGCTCACCGGCGTGTCGGGGCCATGATTCTGCTGATCGACAACTACGACTCCTTCGTCTACAACCTCGCACGTTACGTGCGGGAGCTGGGCGAGGTGCCGCTGGTGCGCCGCCACGATGCGATGACGGCGGAGGACGTGCTGGAGCTCGCGCCCTCGCATGTGATCATCTCTCCCGGCCCCTGCTCACCGGCCGAGGCGGGCATCTCCACCGAGGTCGTCCGCCGGGTGGGCGCCACCATCCCCGTGCTCGGTGTCTGCCTCGGCCACCAGTGCATCGGCGCCGCGTACGGCGCGGAGATCGTGCGCGCCGGCCGGCCGATGCACGGCAAGACCTCACGGATTCATCACCGCGGCACCGATCTGTTCCATGGGCTCCCTGCCCCGTTCCTGGCGTCCCGCTACCACTCGCTGGTGATCTCGCCCGAATCGGTGCCGCCGGAGCTGGAGGTGACCGCGACCTCGGAGGACGGTGAGATCATGGCCGTGCGCCACACCCGGGATCCCGTGTACGGCGTGCAGTTTCACCCGGAGTCGGTGCTCACCGAGCACGGCTACTGGATCCTGGACCACTTCATCCACGGCGCGCCCAGCGCAGGGCGCGAGTTGCCGCCCTCGGCGGACCGCGTGATGCCGGCACGCCCGTGGGAGAGCCCACCCCTCGCCGCCGCACCGCCGCCGGCGGACCTGGTCCGGTGATCATCGAGACCATCGTCACGTCCATGGCAGCGGACGGCACGATCAACTTCGCGCCCATGGGTGTCGAGTGGGACGAGGACACACTGGTGCTCAAGCCGTTCCTGGAGACCACCACCTTCCGGAACCTGAGCGGCGGCGGCAGCGCGGTGGTGAACCTGACCGACGACGTGATGCTCTTCGCGCAGGCCGCGCTCTCGAACCCGCAATTCCCCGCGTTCCCGGCAGCCGTGGTACGCGGCGTGGTTCTGGAGGCGGCGTGCTCGTGGCGCGAGGTTGAGGTCGCCAAGGTGGACGACACCCCGCCCCGCTCGCGGATCGAGAGCACGGTGGTGCACCGCGGCTACCGGCGGGAGTTCCTCGGCTTCAACCGGGCACGCCATGCCGTGCTGGAGGCGACGATCCTCGCCACGCGCACCCACCTCATTCCCGCCGAGCAGATCCGGGCAGAGCTCGCCCGGCTTCAGGTCATCGTGGACAAGACCGCCGGCCCACGGGAGCACGAGGCGATGGCGCTGGTGACCGGGCATGTCCAGGGGCGATAGCGTCTTCGTGCGGGCTCCGGCCCGGCTCCATTTCGGCGTGCTGGACCTGCGGGGGTCTCTCGGCCGGCGGTTCGGCGGCCTGGGGGCGGCCATTCCATCTCCCTCACTGCTCCTGGAGGTCTCCCGCTCGCGCGATGGCATCGCGGCCGAGGGCCCGGATGCGGACCGGGCCGCCGAGTTCGCGCGGCGCTTCCTGGCCCATCACGGGCTGAGCGAGGGTGCGCGCGTGGTCGTGCACCGCCCGATCCCCGCGCACAGTGGTCTGGGCTCCGGCACCCAGTTGGGACTCTCCGTGGCCCGAGCTCTCGCCGAGCTGCACGGGCTGCCCGCCGGTCCGACCGAGCTGGCACGTGCGGTTGCCCGGGGCCGGCGCTCGGCCATCGGCACCTGGGCATTCGCGCTCGGCGGCTTCATCGTCGAGGGTGGTCGGAGACCGGGGGATCACGGCGTCGCGCCGCTGATCGGCCGCTACGAGATCCCGGAGCGTTGGCGCTGCGTGGTGGCGGTGCCGCCGGGGAGCCCCGGCCTCAGCGGCGAGGCGGAGGCGGCGGCGTTCGAGCAGCTGCCCCCGCCCCCAGGGGGCGAGGCGGAGCGGGTTTCCCATCTCGTGCTGATGCAACTCCTTCCAGCGCTGGTGGAGGGCGACCTCCCGAGCTTCGGGGAGGCGCTCTCCGGCATCCAGCGCCTCACGGGCGCCTGGTTCGCGCCCCAGCAGGGGGGAGTATTCGCTCCGGGTCCGGGCGAAGCCCTGATTCGGGCACTGGGGCGCTGGGGTGCCGCCGGGGTGGGGCAGAGCTCCTGGGGACCGGCGGTGTACGGGCTGGTGGAGGGCGCGGGTGCCGGAGCTACTCTGGCAGAGCGGTGCCGGGACTTTCTCGGGGAGCACGGCCTCGTGTTCGAGGGCGGATTCGCCCCGGGCGGGGCCCGGCTCGCGCGTGGCGCACCCCCGTCCGCAAATGATTGACAGTTCATTTTTCAGGCTGTATACTGGCCCACCTAAGCCTCCCGTAGTCGGCGACTTGGCCGGTTCCGAACGCGGGTTGACGCCGGCGGATCGGCGGCACGCGGCACCAGAACAAGGAACCGGATGCAGCTCCAGCGGTACGGTCGAAAGGGAGCCGCTCCCCTACTGAAGTTTTTTTCTGATACAACGCGGTTCAGCGGCGTCGCTGAGGAATATGATGGGCGTATTCCCGTTGGCGGACACCTCGACTCGTCTCCCGAATCCTCCCTGCTCGCGCGTGGGCCTGACGCACGCCGCGACCAATGGATATACGGACGAAGTCTGGTGGCATCACCATCCGACGACTCCTCGCCGTAACACCGCTGCATTGCACTCTCCGACCGATATCTCACACCAACCGACTTCCCCCGGTGCCTTGGCGCCGCCATCAGCACATGAATCCGGGCTGCTCCCGCAGTCCTCCTGTTCGCAGCAGGCAACGGTTTGCAGTAGAGTAGTAGAATCACCCTTCATCCTGAGGTCAGTTATGAACCGTTTCACGCAGAAGGTGCTGTCTGGCGGCATCGCGGCGGGCCTGACGGTGGCTCTCGCGGCATCCGCCAACGCCCAGCAGCAGCAGGCGCGCTCGGGGGCTTGGACCCTGAATGCGCCCCAGGGCGAATGGCACATGACGGGCCGTGATTATGCCTTGACGCGCTTCAGCCCGCTCAAGCAGATCACCCCGTCGAACGTGGCCGAGCTGCGGCCGGTCTGGTCGTTCTCGACCGGAACGCTGCGCGGGCACGAGGGCAATCCCCTCGTCGTCGGCAACGTGATGTACGTGAACACCAGCTTCCCGAACATCGTGTACGCGCTCGACCTGTCGAAGCCCGGCGCGCCGCAGATCTGGAAGCACGTCCCGAACCAGTCGCCCGACGCGATCCCCATCGCGTGCTGCGACCTCGTGAACCGGGGCACGGCGTACCACCCCAGCGGGAAGATCTTCATCCAGCTCCTCCAGGGCGAGCTGCTCGCGCTCGACGCGAAGACGGGCAAGGAGCTGTGGAAGGCCCGGCACCCGGACAAGTCCGGCGCCGGCACCGAGGCGACCGGCTACAAGCAGGGCGCCACGATGACCAACGCCCCGATCGTGATCAAGGACATCGTCATCGCCGGCATCTCGGGCGGTGAGTTCGGCGTCCGCGGCCGCGTCTCGGCGTTCAACGTCAACGACGGCAAGCACATGTGGACCGCCTACTCGACCGGTCCCGACAACGAGGTCATGATCCAGGGCGACGCCAATGCCAACTATCCGAGCCACAGGGGCAAGGATCTCGGCGTCACCACCTGGGAAGGCGACGAGTGGAAGCGGGGCGGCGGCACCACGTGGGGCTGGTACTCCTACGACCCCGAGCTGAACCTCTTCTACTACAGCACCGGCAACCCGGGCACCTGGAACCCCGACCAGCGGCCGGGCGACAACAAGTGGTCCATGACCATCTTCGCCCGTAACCCCGAGACGGGCCAGGCGAAGTGGGCCTACCAGATGACGCCGCACGACGAGTGGGACTACGACGGCGTC
>DATABZ010000255.1:0-8901 GCA_036259315.1 Gemmatimonadales bacterium
TCGCTCCGGTCACTACAGTGCCCGCCACTCGAACGCGGGCTTGCTACTGAGGGTGAGCTGGTGGCGGGCACCGAGGCTCCCTCCGCGAGGTGCCCCCGAGCCCCCCAGCTTCACGACTGCGTTCCTCGGGGCTTCGCCGTAGGTGGTACAAGGCCGTTGAGCCGGAGATACACCGCGATCTGACTGTAGTGCCCGGCCCACTCCTCTGCGGTCGCGACCATGACCGCCGCCCGCGCGACGGTCTGTTCTCCGAAGTACGAGACCTTCTCGTGCAGTCGCGAATCATCCACGCCCGAGAGCGCCGACTCGCAGAACTCGAACGTCTCGCGGAGCCGGGCGACGAGTTCTTCCTTGGAGGCGCCTGCCTTCAGCGCTGACCGCTTCGGCGCGGCCACCCCGCCGATGCTGGAGCAGAGAGCGTCGTTGCCGGCTGCCATATGCGCGATCACCTCGCCGAAGCTCATCTGGGCGGCAGTCGGCTTGAACCCGTACTTGGCGGCCGGCATGTCCTCCGCGGCGGTGATGAAATTGGTCGCAGCCCGGCCGGCGGAGGACCGGACGGCTTCGGACACCGGTGACGCGGGATCCGGCAGGTCACTCGTCCCGCTGTGGGACCAGGCGGCAAGCGCAATGAGCGCTGTTAGAGGAAGTGTCGTGTTCATGGTAGGGATCCGGCTCGCGGTTGATGCCTTCCGATGGACTCGGCTTTCACCCTGCAACCTACGTGGGCTGCCGGCCCCCTGCTTCGCGGCCTGGCGTCCGAACGGGACCGACGCCGCCTTTCAGATAGGGCGATCGTGCATGTTCTCGGGGGCGAGCGCGGTGAACCGGGCGTCTCGATAGATCCCGGCTTCGGCGAGGGCCTCTTCGATGGGCCCGAGAACCGTTCATCACCGAAACCCGCCAAGAAGGTGGCTCAGTGCCGATGTGCCGGCTTGCGCCCCCGCACCTGAAAGATCCGAGGGCAAGCAATCGTCGAGCGAGGGTCTTCGGTGAACGCCCTCAGCTCGGCGATCGTCTCGCGCACCTCCTCCTCGCCAGCCAGCCCCTCTGCCAGCACGGCGTCCGCGATGTTGATCATCGTGCTGAGACTCAGGCTCTTCTCCGGCGTGCACCGGCAGTGCATGGGCTGGACCATGCCGACGTGCACGTCCTCCAGACCCGCGTCGAGGCAGAGCTGATACAGCTTCGCCCCCACGTTCGCGTCGCCGCCGCGGCGCGCGATCACCTGCACGTACAGCTCGCAGTAGCGCGAGTACGCCGCATTGGCCGGATAGCAGAAGGCGCCGCTGAAATCGATGTCCTCGAGCACCAGGGTGCCCGACGGGCGGAGCGCGTCGCGGAGCTGGGCGATGAACCCCTGGCGCCCGGCGAGATGGGACACGATGAACCGTCCGTACACTACGTCGAAGCGGCCGGGCTCCGACCAGGCGGTCGCGTCGGCGACCCGGTGCTCGATGTTCTCGAGACCGGCGCGTTCGGCCTCGGCCCGCGCGGTCGCGAGCTTCACCGGGTCGAGATCCAGTCCCACCACCTTGCCGGCGGGACCCACCAGGGCGGCGAGACGGCGGCTCACGTGCCCGGCGCCGCAGCCGATGTCCAGGCAGACCATGCCGGCCGCGATCCCCGCGCTGCCCAGGAAAGCTTCTGTCGTCGGCGCCATGACCTGCGCCAGCAGGTCCAGGCGACGTGCCCCCTCCTCCCCTCCGCGGATCGCATACGCGGTCGTCATGGGACCACCTCCTCGGATCACCGGAAGCGCGCCGCTTCGAACTCCTTCGTAAGGCGATTCGGCGCGGACCTCGGCAGCAGGAACGCCGCGACGAGACTCACCCCACCCGCGGCGGCCAGGTAGACCGCGGGGGCCAGGGGGTGGCCCGTGCGGGCGACGAGCCAGGCCCCGACGAGGGGCGTGGTCCCGCCCAGGAGCGCCATCGCCACGTTGTGCGCCACCGCGACCACCGTGCAGCGCACCCGCCAGGGCGCCATCTCGGCCACGACCGCCGGGAGGGCGCCGCTGCCGGCGGCGACGAGCAAGGCCAGTCCCACCAGGCCGGCAGCGATCCCGCCGGTCTCGCCTCGCGACATCAGCGCCATCAATGGATACGCCAGCACCACCTGGGCCCCGGCCCACGCCAGCAGCACTGGACGGCGGCCCACCCTGTCGCTGACCGCACCCGCTGCCAGCGAGGCGACCAGCGACAGCGCCATCGCCAGGGTGTTGATCGTCAGCGCGACGCGAGCCGGCACCTGAGCCACCTGCGCGAGCCAGGTGGCCGAGTACACGAACGTGGTGTAGAACCCGACGCTGAGGCCGGCGATGAGCGCGACCTGGTGCAGGATGGTCCGCCAGTGCGAGCGGAACGCCTCGCCCAGCGGTGACCTGGACGGCGCCTCGTGGGACACCCGCTCCACGTAGTAGCGCCGGATCGCGATCGCTCCCAGCGCGACGACGACCCCGACGATGAACGGAACCCGCCAGCCCCAGGCCAGCACGTCCTCCGGCGACATCGCGGCGTTCACGATGGCCCCGGCAGCGGAGCCGAGCAGCGTGCCCGCGAACGTGCCGACGGGCGCCCAGCTTCCCATCCACCCTCGCCGGCCGGGCTCGGCGCCCTCGACCAGGAACACGGAAGACGCACTGTACTCTCCGCCGACCGCGAGCCCCTGCAGCAGCCGGCACGCGAGCAGGAGTATCGGCGCAGCGATCCCGATGGCCGCGGTGCCCGGCAGGACGCCGATCAGGAAGGAGGGCAACGCCATCGCCATCACCGACCAGATCAGGGCCTGCTTGCGGCCGAAGCGGTCCCCCACCCAGCCGAAGAGGGCTCCGCCCAGCGGGCGCATGACGAACCCCGCGGCAAAGGTGCCGAAGGCGGCGAGGAGCGAGGCGGTGGGATTGTCGGCGGGAAAGAATTGCGCGCCGATCTGCTGGGCGAAGAAACCGAAGAGCGCGAAGTCGTACCACTCGAGCATGTTCCCCACCACACCCGCGATGACGCCACGGCGGATGTCGCGGGGGGTGTGGAACTCCTGTGTGATCACACCGGGCGGTGTGATCGGGGGCTCGGCAGCGGTCATGTCACAGGATGGTCAGTACCGGGTCTTGGCCCGGTAGAGACCGACCTCCCACCGCCCAGCGGGCTCGCGGTACATGGCCTAATCTGCCCTCTTGACCACGATGGTCAAGCAGAGACTCAGCATCGTGCGGCATCGTGAGGCGCACGGCCTGCAGGGCACGTGAGCCGCTCGATCTCGGCTAGTCACCCTCAGAGTTGAGGGCTATACTGGGAGAGATCGCACCACCCCACCCCATCCTGCCCGCGTCGGAGGATCCATGGTTCCGCCCTCCACGACTCCGGATGTCCGCGCCCTGGACATCCCGCTCGATCGTGACGTGTTCATGCGCACTCTCATTCGCGAGCTCGCCGGCAGCCTGGAGGACGTCGTCGGAATCACCGAGGCCTCGGGCTTCGTCACCGTGGTGGGCCAGGCCATGGGGGAGCAGATCAACCAGGCCTACCGCGAGGCGCTCGGGGTTCCGACGCTGAATCGCGAGCAGGTCGCCGAGGTCCTGGTCGATCTGAAGCGGCGTATTCAGGGCCAATTCCACGTCATCGAACAGGACGACGAGAAGATCGTGTTCGGGAACAGCGCCTGTCCCTTCGCGGAGAAGGTGATCGGCAGGCCGTCCATGTGCATGATGACATCGAACGTCTTCGGCTCCATCGCGGCCGACAACCTTGGCTATGCGAAGGTCGAGCTGCGGGAGACGATCGCCGAGGGCCACGCCGGGTGTCGCGTGGTAGTCTACCTGAAGCCCACCATGGCCAGCGCGGCGGCGGATGGACGGGAGTACGTGAAGCCGTCGTGACCGGCACCGGCGGCGGAGACCGGGGCGAGACTGCCGCCCACCTTCTGGACATCCTGCCGGAGCCGCACTGGATTCTTGATGCTGCACATCGGGTCGTGACGGCCAACAGCGCCGCGGCAGCGCTGGTGGGCCGCGCTCCCGGCGATCTGATCGGCACTCCCCTCGACGAGCTGGTCTCCGACGAGCCGGCCAAGGTCGGACGCTACCTGAGGATGTGCGCCCGCAGCCGCCAGATGATCCCCGGCGCCCTCGGCTTCCGCGGCGCGCGCGAGGTGACCGTCGAATGCCGCTGCGACGGCGGGCTGCTGCCCTCCACCGGCGATGGCGGCTCCACCCTCGTGCTCCTCCGCTGCCGGTCCAAAATGCAGGCCGCCAGCCGCTTCGTCGCACTCACCGCGCGAATCGAGTCCCTCAATCGTGAGATGGCGGTGCGGCGGGCGGCGGAGCGGACGCTCCGCCGGCAGGCCGAGCTGCTGGAGAAGACCCACGACGCGATCGTGGTGTGGATCCTGGACACCGGCACGATCACCTACTGCAATCAGGCCGCGGAGGAGCTGTTTGGCTGGCCACGCAACGAGGCGGTCGGCCGGAGAATCCACGACCTGCTGCAGACCGAGACCGCGGCGGTGACCGCCGCGCGGGAGCAGCTGGTCCGCGGCACCGGCGAATGGACCGGCGAACTAGTGCACACGACACGCCAGGGGCGGAAGATCACGGTGGAGAGCCGGATGGTGCGCATGCCCGGCGACGGCGAGCCCACCCTCGTCCTCGAGACCGCGCGGGACGTCACCGAGGCACGACGGCTTCGGGCGCACGTCGAGGCGGCCCAACGCCTGGAGGCGGTGGGGCGGCTGGCCGGCGGCGCGGCGCACGAGATCAACAACGCCCTGCAGGCCGCCATCGGGTTCGCGAGCTTCGCGCTCGAGCGCATGAGCCAGGACGACCCTGTCCGGGACGACGTGCGCGAGACGCTCAAGGCCGGGGAGCGGGCCGCGGCGATCACGCTCGGTCTCCTGGCGTTCAGTCGCCGCCAGCTGCTTCAGCCCTCGAATGTCAGCCTCGGTGCGGCGCTCGAGGAGTTCGCTCCGGTATGCCGGCGGGCCCTGGGGCCGGAGCGTGAGCTTCGGCTGGAGCTCCCCTCTTCGGCGGTCATAGTCTTCGCGGATCGCGGTCAGCTGGACCAAGTGCTGCTCAACGTGGTGTTGAACGCCCGCGACGCTACGTCGCCGGGTGGCTGGGTGCGGATCCGCTTGGGCACCGCTACCCTGGAGGCCGGCGGCCTGGCACGGCTCGGCCGCGCCGATCTCCAAGCCGGGCACTTCGCCTGTCTCGAGGTCGAGGACTCCGGCCACGGCATGGATCAGGCGACCGTCGCGCGTATCTTCGAGCCGTTCTACACCACGAAGCCGCCCGGCCAGGGCACCGGTCTCGGACTGTCCGTGGTCCACGGCATCGTCAACCAGAGCGGTGGCGCCATTTCCGTACGCAGCGCGCCGGGCAAGGGCAGCACGTTCACCATTTATCTGCCCCTGTCCTCGAGCCAGGAGCCCAATCGTCCGGAGGACGAGACCGCAGCGGCCAGCGGCGGGAGCGAGAGGGTTCTGGTGGTTGACGACGATTCGATGGTCCTGCAGGTCGCCGCACGGGTCCTCGAGGACGGCGGGTACACCGTGCTGACCGCTTCCGACGGCGCCGACGCGCTTCGCCGGCTTTCGGACGAGGCAGCCAGACACCCAGGGAGCAAGGGTGGGGCTCCGGTGGACGCGGTCCTCACCGACATCGTCATGCCGGTCATGGGTGGTCGGGAGATGGAGGCCGCCCTGACGCGGCTCTACCCCGGGCTGCCGGTGCTCTACACATCGGGTCATCCGGGTGAGGAGATGATCGGCCGCGGTCTGCTGGTCGAGGGCGCGCCGTTCATCCAGAAGCCGTTCCGACCCGAGCACCTGCTGCAGCGGCTCCGCGCCCTGCTCGACGGGAGCGTCCGCGCGCGATCGAGCGGGGCCGTGATGCCTGCCGGGGAGGGTAAGCCCGCTCAACGGTAGTCCGAGTCGGAAAGATCGGCTGGCCCTTCCGCGCCCTGCCCCCTAGGATTCCACCATGTCCCCCGCGAGCCACGCCCCTGCCCTACCGGACGCCCTCGCCCACCTCCAGGCCGCGGTCACCGACCGCTACCTGCTCGGCCGCGAGCTGGGCCGCGGCGGCATGGCGACCGTGTATCTCGCCCAGGACCTGAAGCACGACCGGCCGGTCGCCATCAAGGTGCTGCGCGCCGGGCTCGGCTCCCTCTTCGGCCCCGAGCGCTTCCAGCGCGAGATCCGGCTCGCGGCGCAGCTCCAGCACCCCAACATCCTCCCCGTCTACGACTCCGGGGCGACCGATGGAATCCTGTGGTACACCATGCCCTACGTCGAGGGCGACACGCTCCGCGGGCGGCTCCGCCGCCGGGGGCGGTTCTCGGTCGCGGAGATCGTGCCGGTGCTCCAGGACGTCGCGCGCGCGCTGGCCTACGCGCACCGGCGTGGGGTGGTCCACCGCGACGTGAAGCCGGAAAACGTCATGCTCGGCGAGGACTGCGTCCTGCTGGCCGACTTCGGCGTGGCGAAGGCGATCGAGCCCACCGGCGACACGGGGCTCACGATCGCCGGCGGCCTGGTGGGAACGCCGGCCTACATGGCGCCGGAGCAGGTCGGCGCCGAGGCCACGCTGGACCACCGGGCGGACCTCTACGCGCTCGGCGTGATGGCCTACGAGCTGCTCGTGGGCGAACCGCCGTTCACCGGACTGGAGCTGGGGCCACTGCTGGTCGCGCACGCGACGCGCGAGCCGGTCCCGCTGACCGCCCGGCGTCCGGACGTGCCGGCGGCACTCGCCGAGATCATCGCCCGCTGTCTCCGGAAGGAGCCGGGTGAGCGCTGGAGCTCGGCGGATGCGCTGTTACACGCCCTGCGGAGCAGCGCATCCGGTGCCGGCGTCGCCGCGGCAGCGGAGCGGACGGAAGGGGAGGGCGGAGCGCTCGAGGACCTCGAGGCCGCGCGCGCCGCGATCCGGCGTGGCCGCTGGCGCGAGGCATACATGCGGTTCACGGCCGCGGGCGGCGCGGGGCGGCTGGAGGCGGAGGATCTCGAGCAACTGGCCGAAGCCGCGTGGTGGGTCGGCGAAGGCACGGCCTGCGTCCGCGCGCGGGAGGCGGCGTACCGCCGCTACATGGAGCGCGTCGAGCTCGAGGCCGCGGCCCGGGTCGCGCTCGCCCTCGCGGAGGACCACTGGCATCGCCTCGCCCGCTCGGTCGCCCAGAGCTGGCTCCGCCGCGCCGAACAGCACCTGGAGGGGCTCTCGGAGACGCCGACGCACGGGTGGCTGGCCCGTCTCCATCTCCTGCTCACGCTCGATGTGCAGGCCGATCCGCAGGCGGCGATGCGGCACGCGGACCGCGCGCTCGAGATCGCCCGGCGCACCGGCGACACCGATCTCGAGGCGCTCGCGATCCAGGACCGCGGGCGGATCCTGATCGCCATCGGCAAGGTCGCCGACGGGATGGCGCTGATCGACGACGCCATGACCTATGCGACCGCGGGGCAGCTCACCCCGATGACGGCGGGCCGCACCTTCTGCAACATGATGACCACGTGCGACCGCCTGGGCGACTACGGCCGGGCGGCCGAATGGCACGACGCCGCGCACCGCTGGGCCGAGCCGCACGCCGACTCGGTGTTTCCCGGACTCTGCCGGGTCCATTACGCCGGCATCCTCCGCCTTCGGGGCTCGCTGACCGAGGCCGAGCAGGAGGCACGCCGCGCGGCCGAGGAGTTGGGACATTTCCTGAAGGACGTGGCGGGCGAGGCGTTTTACGAGCTGGGCGAGATCCGCATGCGCATGGGCGACCACGCGGGTGCCGAGGCCATGTACACCGAGGCCCATAACCGCGGCCGCACTCCGCAGCCCGGGCTCGCGCTGCTGCGCCTGGCGCAGGGGAACGCCGAGGCCGCCCGCTCGATGATCGAGCGGGCGCTCGCCGACACGGCGACGACGGCGCTCGGCCGGGCGAAGCTGCTGCCCTCGCTGGTGGAGATCGCCGTTGCCGGGGGCGGCGTAGACCGGGCGGCCGCCGCGGCGCACGAGCTGGAGACGATCTCCGAGACCTACAGCTCGCCGGCGCTCGTGGCCTCGGCCGCGCTCGCGCGGGGGGCGGTCGAGCTGGCGCGCGGCAACGCCGAGGTGGCGCTGCAGCACCTCGGGCGCGCGCGACGGATCTGGACGGAGATCGACCTGCCGTTCGAGCTGGCGCGGACGCGGACGCTGATGGCCCGGGCGCACGAGGCGCTGGGGGACAAGGCCGGGGCGGAGATGGAGGAGCGGGCGGCGCTGGCGATCACGAGTCGGATCGGAGCAGCGGCGACAGGTCGCTGACCCTCTACTCTTGGAGAAGCTGCTCACGCCTCCGCTTCAGAAGGTTTTCCGGGCAATCGGGTGAGGCCGCGACGACATCGAAAGCCGGCTCCACAGACCCGCTATGCGAAAGGCCGAGACACGCAGTGTCCCGGCCTTCAGCTGTTGCTCCCCGCTCACCCGCCAATCGGCCGCAGCGTAAACTCTTCCGCCAGCACCTGGAACTGACGTCGGAGCTGGATTCGCAGGCCGCGGAAGAGCAGGCCAGAAGGAACCCGGCTACGATGACGCGTTTGTGGCAGCATGGGAGGCCTCAAGCGAGATTAATCGCCTTAGGAACATGATCACGGCCGTTCTACATCCAGGGGCAGGACCACATCCAGCGCGAGTGCGACCGCGGCTAGGTCGGCCTCGAGCCCGGATGACGCTGGGGACGATTGTAGGATTCGGAGAACCCGGTAAGACTCGTCGAGCAGCCGCTTGGATGGGATCCGGTCCGACCCGCCGAGCGCGGCGGAAAGCAGGCGCAGGGCTCGCCGCAGCTCGGCCCCGGTGCTCGACTCCGGAAGGGTCGCGACCACCCGATCGAGTGCGTCGTCCACTGGCGAGGATGCCTTCGAGGGCGAGGATGCCTTCGA
>DATABZ010000256.1:0-3357 GCA_036259315.1 Gemmatimonadales bacterium
GGCCCTTTGTTCTCGACGCTCGTGATCTGCTGACGCTCTGATCTCCCGGGGAAGGCGCCCCGCGACGTTTCGGCGTGCTGACGCCCAGAATCGGTGAGCGGCCGGCTACCAGAACGCCGGTCGCTCCTCGCCCCATGCCCCGCAACTGCACCCGTCCGGCCCCCGCGCATCCCTGAGCGTCCCGCAGCCTGTGCAGCGCACCCAGAGTTCGCCCAGACGCTCCAGCGTCCACGTGCTGGCGTGAAACGCGCGCCCCACCTCACCGCCGGCCAGCCCCTCGGATGCCTGCTTGTGGTTCGCCTCCCGCATCACCTGCCGCACCGCCGCGCCGTTCTCCCACAGAGTGACGGTGGTGAGTCTGCGACCGACGACCGCTCCCTGGAAGCTCAGGAAGCCCGGCATCTCAGGGAGCCGGAGCATGATGCGGCGGCTCATATCGCGGATCCACTGCACCTCTTCGTCGGACCTCGCCTCGATCATCGTGAGTGCGACCGCTCCCGGCGCGGCCGTGCTCGTCGATCGAACCTGGCTGCACACGCCGAAGCGCACCGGACCGATGGCATACGGCTGCACCACCGATTGGACGCCGAGCTGATCCATCAGCGTCGCCCGGTCGAAGTAGCCCTGCACCCGCTCGACGCCGTCGTCGCACACGCTGATCAGGTCCACACCGGGCAGCGCGATGGTGGCGCCGGTGGGCGGCAGCCCGCGGAGCGGGCCGCGATTGGTGCCCCGCATGAGCCAGGCGAAGGTGAGCGAGCCGGCGCCATCCTGCCGCCAGCTGACCTCCTCGAACTCGAGATCGGGGAACGCGGACCAGAGCGTCGAGGCGTAACCGCCGAGCGGTCCGGGGCCGATTGGCCCGCCGGTGTTCGGATCCTCGTAGGTGCCACCTTCGCGGAACGTCGCCGCAAGGCGGGCGGCGTCCCGGGCATTCCACGCAGCGACGTATCGCCGCGCGACGTCGATCGCGCTCATGCTTCTTCCCTGCTGTGACGATTCCCCGTAGGTGGCCCAACCGGCAGGCCGAGCCGGCGCACCAGGGCGTCGAATCTCGGGTTGCCCCGAAGCCAGGCGGTGTGGGGATCGATGGCGATCCAGACCACGACGCCGCTTCGGTCCGCGACGAGCGCCTCGATCTCGCGCAGCGCCGTCTCTTCGTCCCCGAGCCCGTAGTACACGGCCGCGACATGGTAGCGGGACACGTACTGCCGAGCCGCCCGTTCCTCCAGCTCCTTCAGCACGGCGAGCGCCTCCGCGCGCTTGCCCGATCGGCCGTACACGTAGCCCAACGCGCTGAGGAGCAGCGACCACCGGTTGGACCGGGCCACGCCCTCCTTGACCAGCTCCTCCGCCTCTGCGTAGCGCCCAAGCGCGCAGAGCGGCCGGGCGATGGTCTCGTAGATCGAAACAAACCCGGGATCCATGTCGAGCAGCCGCCGGCACTGCTCCACCGCCTCCTCGTACCGTCCCGCGTAGTGGAGGCTCCGCGCCACGCTCTGGTGCACCACCAGCGCGAGCGGATCCAGCTCCGCCGCGCGGCGCACGGCATCGAGGCTCTCCCCATGCCGCCCCAGGATGCTGAGGAGGTATGAGTACCAGTGGTGCGCGGGTACGTAGCCGGGCTTGAGCTCGATCGCGCGCCGGAAGCGGCGCTCGGACTCGGCCCAGTCCCAGTCGTACAGCATCCCGACCACGCCGAGCGGCGAGTAGGCCTCCGCCAGATTGGGGTCGAGCTCGAGCGCGCGGCGCGCCGCCTCCTTGGCCTTCGGCATGGCCTCCTGGGCCGGCGCCCCGCCGAAGTAATCGAAGCCCAGCATCGCCCAACAGTCGGCGATCCCGGTGTAGGGCAGCGGAAACCGTGCGTCCTTCGTCAGCGCCTCCTCGAAGAACTCGATGCCGCGCCGGTACCCCTCCACGGTCCTCTTGTTCCAGAAGTATCGACCCCGCAGGTAGAGCGTGTAGGCCTCCATATTCGCGGTTGGCGGCACCACGAAGGGCTGCGAGTCCACGCCGGTCAGCTTTGGCCGCAGCGTGGCGACGATCGAGCGGGTCAGCTCGTCCTGCACGTCGAAGACGTCGGCGAGCTGGCGGTCGTAGGTCTCGGACCAGAGGTGGTAGCCGTCGGCGGCATCGATGAGCTGCGCCGTGAGCCGGAGCCGGTTCCCCGCACGGCGCACGCTCCCCTCCAGCACCGCGCCCACGTTGAGCCGCTGGCCGATCTCACGAACGTCGATGTCGCGCCCCTTGTACGCGAACGCCGAGGTCCGCGAGGTGACGCGCAGGCCCGGCACGCGGGTGAGCGCGTTGATCAGCTCCTCCGTCATGCCGTCGCTGAAGAACTCGTTCTCCGGGTCCGCGCTCATGTTGACGAACGGGAGCACGGCCAGGGCGGTGAACCGAGGCACCGGGACCACCAAGGTCGTGATGGGGGTCGGGGTGCCCTGCCCGCGGTCCCGATCGATCGAGGCAAGCGCCTCGGCCATCTCGCCGGCGGTCTGGAACCGGTCGCTCGTCTCCGTGGCCAGAGCGCGCGCGACGACGTGCTCGAGCGCCTGCGGCACCTGCGCGCCCGCCGACCGCAGATCCGGGGCGCGCTCGGTGAGGCGGCGAGTGATCAGGGCCAAGGGCCTGGCGGCGGTGAACGGCGGCTGACCCGCAAGCATCTCGAACAACACGCACCCGAGCGCATAGATGTCGGCTCGACCGTCCACCGGCGCGTCGGTGCCCTGCTCGGGAGCCATGTAGGCCGGTGTGCCCACCAGCGCGCCCGTCTGGGTGAGCTCGGTCTCCGCAGCCGCGCTCACAGCGCGGGCCACGCCGAAGTCGGCCACGATCGCGTGGCTCTCCTCGAGCAGGATGTTCTCGGGTTTGATGTCGCGGTGTACGACATGGTTCCGATGCGCGTAGTCGAGCGCGTCGGCCACCTCGCGCGCGAGTTTCAGGGCCGTAGAAAGGCTGAGCCGCCCTTCGCGCACCAGGCGGTCACGCAGCGAGCCCCCCTCGACGTACGGGGTCACGTAATAGAGGAAGCCGCCGGCGTCGCCGGAGTCGTACAGCGGCAGCAGGTGAGGATGGTGCAGCCGGGCCGCCACCCGGATCTCGCGGAGGAAGCGCTCGGCCCCGAGGAGCTCGGAGAACCGCGGCTGGAGCACCTTGAGCGCGACGATGCGGTCGTGGCGAATGTCGTGGGCACGGTAGACGACCGCCATCCCGCCGTGCCCGGCCTCCCGATCGATGCCGTATCGGGTCTGGAGTGCCGTTTGAAGGCGGTCGACCAGGTCGAGCACGGGAGGATCCGTCGCGGGGAGTCTTACCATATCACGTCGAGCGGCGGACTGCCAGATTGCGTGCTGC
>DATABZ010000257.1:0-7172 GCA_036259315.1 Gemmatimonadales bacterium
GGCGATCCCCGCCTTCTCGCCCGCGATCCGCTCCAGCGTGTCGCCGAGATACTTCATGTGGTCGCGCTCGATCTTGGTTACCGCGCTCACCAGCGGGCGCACCACGTTGGTGCTGTCCAGCCGCCCGCCGAGCCCGACCTCCACCACCGCGATCTCGGCCCCGCGCGCCGCGAAATCGGCGAACGCGATCGCGGTGGTGGCCTCGAAGAAGGTGGCGCGCCGCTCCAGGATGAGCGGCCGAAGCCGCTCGGTCCACATGGCCACCGCATCCTCCGAGATCGGGACGCCGTCCACCTGAATTCGTTCACGGAACGACACCAGGTGGGGTGAGGTGTAGAGCCCGACTCGCCAGCCGGCTTCGCGCAGCGCGGCCGCCACCAGCGTGCAGACGCTGCCCTTCCCGTTGGTGCCCCGATGTGGATCGCCGGCACGACGTCGTGCGGGTTCCCCAGCGACCGGAGCAGGGCACGCGTGGTGGCGAGCCCGAACTTGATGGTCGTCGTACGGGGAAAGAGGAACTCGAGGGCCTGGTCGTAGGTCAGGGACATCGTGCCGTCTCTCCGTCGCCCGAAAACATCGGCGCCCCACCAGCAGAACCGCGGGTGGGGCGCCGGAGCAGGCAGTGACGCTCGCGTCAGCTCAGTTCGGCGTGCTCCGCCAGCGGGCGCTGTCCCTGCATGTGCCGCAGGAGGCGCGCGATGGTGTCCCGAAGGGAGCCCCGCGGGACGACGTCGTCGACCTGCCCGTGCTCCAGGAGGAACTCGGCGGTCTGGAAGCCTTCCGGTAGGTCCTGACCGATCGTCTGCTTGATCACCCGCTGCCCCGCGAATCCGATGACGGCGCCGGGCTCGGCCAAGATAACGTCGCCCTGCATGGCGAAGGAGGCGGAAACACCACCCGTCGTCGGATCGGTGAGGACGGAGATGTACGGAATGCACTCGCGGTGGAGCTGGGCGATGGCCGCCGAGGTCTTGGCCATCTGCATCAGCGAGAGCACGCCCTCCTGCATCCGGGCGCCGCCCGAGGCCGAGACGATCACCAGTGGCACGCGCTTCTCGTGCGAGCGGCGGGCCAGCCGCGCGATCTTCTCGCCGACCACGGAGCCCATCGAGCCACCCATGAACGCGAAGTTCATGACGGCGACGTTGAACGGCATGCCGTCGATCCTGCCGGTCCCCGTGATGACCGCGTCCGCCCCGCCACCCTTCTTCTGGGCCGCGGCGAGCCGATCCCGATAGTGCTCGAAGTCGAGCGGGTCCACCGAGCGGAGCTCCCGGTACAGCTCCCGCCAGCTCCCGGGATCGGTCAGGATCTCGACGTACTCTTCGGCCGAGATCCGCCGGTGCCGGCCACACTCGGGGCAGACGTTCAGCGCCTTCTCGAATTTCTCGCGCAGATCGATGTGCCCGCACCCGTCGCACTTCTCCCAGGCGTCGGGCGGGATCTCCAGCCGTTCCCGCTGGGATGTGCGCGGCTTGCGTTCCTTCTTAAACCATGCCATCACGGCCATAGATGAAGGGGGTCACCCGGATTGAAGGGACAGTGAGCATCCGGAACCGCTGAAATCTCTGCGATCCGACCCCGCGGCGCTAGGGCCATAGAGCTAAGTTGTTGTGAGTCAACGAGCTTGGGGCGGACGGGCGGACGGGCGGACGGGCGGAACGGCGGAACGGCCTGCCGTCCCGGCTCCGAGCGTACCGAGGGCAGTGATCTTCCCGCGGTCACCTGGAGACCGGGTTAGAAAATCCCTGGGTCGCTTACGCTTCTCCGGATGAGGTAATCAGGACTCCGCCCGTGCGCCCGTCCGCCCCAAGCTCAGATATCGGGATAACCGGACTGCCTGGAATCGTTCGCGACCCTGAAGGCCAGCCCCAGACACAGGCAGCAGATCACGAAGAACGACCCGCCGTACGAGAAGAACGGAAGCGGGATGCCGGTGATCGGCATCAGGTTCACGGTCATCCCTACGTTCTCGTACACGTGCGTGAAGAGGAGGCCGAGGATACCGAAGATGAGCAGGCTGCTGAAGGAGTCGGTCGCCCGGCGGGCGATCCGGAGCAGAGTCAGGAACAGGGCGAGAAACAGCGCCAGAGCGACCGCCACGCCGACGAAGCCCAGCTCCTCGCCGACGATGGGGAAGACGAAGTCGGTGTGCTGTTCCGGCAGGAAGGCGAGCCGCTTCTGGGGACCCTGGGTGTAGCCGGTGCCGAACCAGCCGCCGGATCCGATCGCGACCCGAGACTGAATCGCGTGATACCCGGCCGCCCGCGGATCCACCTCCGGGTTCAGGAACGTCAGCAGGCGATTCTGCTGGTAGGGAGCGAGCTGCTTCCAGAGCGGCAGGGCGATGGCGCCCATCGCGACGTTCAGGAACCACACCACGAGGGCGTCCGAGATGTAGGGCCGCCACGCGAAGAGCAGCCCCGTGAAGAACACCATCCAGGCGCCCCACGTCCAGTCGTTGAACGCCAGCAGCAGGCTGAGCCCGGGCGAGGCCAGCATGAACAGCAGCCGGGGTCGCACGCCTGCCCAGAACAGCATCGCGAACGCGATCCCGACGAACACGATCGCGCTGCCGAGGTCCGGCTGCTTGAGTACGAGGAGGAACGGAACCCCGACGATCATGCCCGGCACCACCAGGTCGCGCAGTGAGCGCGGCGGCTCACGCCGGCTGGAGAGCCAGCGCGCCAGCATCAGGACCGCGGCCACCTTGGCGAGCTCCGACGGCTGGCCGATCTGATGGCCGCCGATGGATAGCCAGCTGTTGCTGCCCTGCGCCGTGCCCGCGCCGGTGCCGACGAGGAGCACCAGCACCAGGAGGAACAGGCTCACGCCGTAGAGCACGGGGGCCAGCCATTCCAGCAGTCGGGGAGACACGTGGAAGACCGTGATCGCCGCCACGACCCCGATCCCGACCCAGATGAACTGGCGATGCCAGACCCCGGCCGCCCGGGTCGGCACGTCGGTCTGCCCCGCCGAGTAGAGCGTGAGCAGCCCGAAGAGGATGAGGCCTGCGCTCACCAGCAGCAGCTGCCGGTCGACCGTAGCCCCTCTCACGGCCGCTCCGCCGGCGGCGCCGAGTCCGGGAGCGCGGGCGCCGGGTTGGCGCGACGCATCGAGTCCTCCCGCGCGCGCGCGGCCGCCGAATCGGGGTTCAGCTCCATCGGTCGGGGGGCGGTATCCTGCGGCACCGTGGTCTCGTCGAGCAGCGCCTTGATCTTGATGGTACCCACCGTGTCGGGGCCGAGGAGCTGGCGGCGGAGCGTCCGCACCACGTAGGGCGCCACGCTGGAGCCGTGCTCGGCGAATTCCATGATCGCGCCGACGATGAGCTCGGGCTTGTCGGCGGGCGCGAACCCGATGAACCAGCCGTGGTCCTTGCCGTGGGAGTTCTGCGCGGTGCCGGTCTTGCCCGCCACCGCGAGGTCGCGCCGGCGACTGGCCGCGGCGGTCCCCCGCTCCACCACGGCGATCAGCGAATGCCGCAGGCCGTCGAGCTGTTCCGGGGTCAGGCCAAGGTCGACGGAATTGTCGGAGGCCGGCCGCACGACGTAGGGCGTGGAGGAGCGGCCTTCGCTGGCCAGGCCCTCGTAGAACTTCATCATGTTGATCAGGGTCTGGGTGATCTCACCCTGTCCGATGGAGAAGTTGAGCGTGGTCGCGGGCGGGCTCCAGTACCGGGGTCCGTAGAGCTTGTCGAAGTACGCCGTGGACGCCGGCCAGATGGGGTCCTTCTCGTTCTGCAGGTCGATTCCGCTGAGCTCCCGGAAGCCCATGGTGACTCCGTCCTCCAGGATGGCCTTGAGCCCCAGCCGGAGCCCGACCTGGTAGAAGTACACGTCGCAGCTCGCCGCGACCGCGCCGATCAGGTCGAGGGAGCCGTGCCCCTCCCGTTTCCAGCAGCGGAAGACCCGGTTGCCGAGCCGCAGCCCGCCCCGGCAGGGCGTGGGCATGCGGGTGTTCAGCCCGATCAACCCGCGCTTGAGCGCCATGGCGCCGATGGCCAGCTTGAACGGCGACGCCGGCGGGTACCGGGTCTGGATCGCGCGGTTGAGCAGCGGCCGCGCTTCGTCCTCGCTCAGCGCACGCCAGTTCGCGCGGGAGATGCCGCCCACGAACACGTTCGGGTCGTAGGAGGGCGCCGAGTAGAGCGCCCGGATCTGGCCGCCAGGCGTCATCGCGATCATCGCACCGCGAATGCCGGCAGGCCAGATGCTGTCGATGTAGCGCTGGAGCTCCAGGTCGATGGTGGTGAAGATCGGGCGGCCCGGGGTCGGCTGGAGCGAGGCGCCTCCCGCATCCTCGCGGACCAGGCGGCCGCGCGCGTTCACCTCCATGTAGCGCACGCCCTCGATCCCGCGCAGCGTGTCGTCGTACTGCCGCTCGAGCCCGGCCTTGCCGACGATCGTGCCGAGGTCGGCGCCGGGGAATCGCTCCGCTTCCAGGTCCCGCTCGGTCACCTCGGAGACGTACCCGACGAGGTGGGCCACGGCCCTGCCCGCGGGATAGAGCCGCTTGGGCTCGGACTGGATCAGCAGCCCCGGCAGCACGGCCCGGTGCTCCTCCAGCCGGGCGATGGTCTCGAAGTTGGCGTCGCCGAAGACGACCGCCGGCTGGTAGCGGGCCTGCCGGTACCGCCGGACGATGTCCTCGATCTCGGCGGTGTCGATCGGGACGAAGCGGCCGATCCGGCCGATCACCGCCCGCAGCGAGTCGGCCGAGGGCGCCAACACTTTCACGGAGTAGCCCGGCACGTTCTCCGCGATCACCGCCCCGTTCCGGTCGAAGATGGTGCCGCGCGGCGCGGTGAGGGAGATCGGCCGCAGCCGGTTGGTCTCGGCCCGAAGCTGGAACTTGTCGTGCTGGATCACCTGCGTCCGGAAGAACGCTCCTCCGAGCAGGAGGAACACGGCGATCAGCACCACGCGGGCGACGTCGGCCCGCTCGCGGACCCGGTAGGAATCGAAGCCGTTCATGCGTCCAGCCTGATGGCGAACCACTCGCGGAACGCCGCCAGCACCAGCACGGCGAACACGGCGGTGGAGAGCGCCTGGAGCGGACTCTGCAGCATCAGCTCCACCAGCAGCTGGTCCCTCGGCGTGCCGCTCGCCACCAGCAGGACGAGATCACGCACCCAGAGCGCCACCGCCACGAAGGCGGCGTTCACCAGCAGGTTGTCGGCGAAGAACACGGCCCTGCCCCAGGCGGCGAGATACCCGACCACGGTGTGCGCCAGCGCGCCCGCGCCGAACGCGGCGGGGGTGAGCGCGTCGTTGACCACGCCGACGACGAAGCCGGCCAGCGCCCCGGGACCGGGGCCCGCCCGCATCGCGAAGAACACCAGCGCGATGAGGAGGAAGTCGGGACTCGCCCGCGGGGACCAGAGGCGCGGACGTACATAGAAGTGGAGCAGCACCAGCACCGCTATCACCAGCACGAGCTGGAGCCGGTTGGCGCGGGAGACGCTCACGGGGTCGAATCCGCCGCCGTGGCCGCCGGCTGCGCGGCGGCTCGCTGGCGCGCCGGCGTCTCAGCCTGGCTCTGCGCCGCGGCGCTCTGCTCGGCCGCTCTCTGCGCCGCCGCCTTGCGCGCCGCCGCCTTGTCCGCGGCGGCCTTCTCGGCAGCCGCCTTCTGCTCGGCCGCCCGGGCGGCCCTGGCCGCGGCGACGGAATCGGCCTGCCGCACCTTGGCGATCGAGTCGAGCCGCATCGCGAGCAGGGCGGAGTCGCTGGGGAACGCGCGCTCCATGCTCGCGCCCGACGGCGAGACCAGCACCAGGACGTGCGCGACGCCGGCCGGATTGGCCGCGGGCAGCAGGCGGTAGACGCGCTCCCATCCCGCCTGCTCCCTCACTACCTGGGTAACCGTGCCTACCGGAATCCCCTTGGGGTACACCCCGCCGAGACCGGAGGACAGCACCAGGGTACCGGTCGGGACCGAGTCCCGGTACGGCACGCCCCGGAACTCCAGCGCCCCCTCGCCTGCCAGGGCGGACAGCGACGGGGCCACCACGCCGTTCGCGTTACCGCTCACCGTGTAGGCGCTGACGCGGAACTCCGGGTGGGCCCAGGTCATGACCACGCTCGAGCGCTCGCCGGCGGTCAGCACCATGCCGATCAGCCCCTCCGGCGACACGACCGGATCGAACTCCGAGACGAGATCGCTCCGGCCCACGTCGATCAGCAGGGTCCGGCCATCGGTCGCATGGGCCTGGTGGAGCACCTCGGCGGCCACGTAAGGCGTCGAGATCCTGCGGCTCAGCGCCAGCAGCTGGCGGAGTCGCTCGTTTTCCGCCATGAGCGAGGGAACGCCCTGGGCGAGGAAAGCGGCGGAGTCGCGCTGAACCGTGATGGCTTGGAGGCGTGCGCGGCTGGTGCGCCCTTCCTCGGCCCGGGCCTGGAGCCAGACCAGCGGAGCGAGGACGGAATTGCGCAGCGCATCGGAGACGCCGTACCCCCAGCTGGCCGGCGAGAACAGCCCGACCAGCGACAACCCGAGACACGCCAGGAACAGGACGGTGTCCCGGCGAGTGTACGAGCGATCCGACGCTGTGGCCATGCTCAGACGGAGAGGACGCTGCGGTATTTCTCGTAGTCGTCGAGAATGCGTCCGGTGCCGCGGACGACGCAGGTCAGCGGGTCCTCGTCCACGTGAATGGGGAGGCCGGTCTCCTGCGCCAGGAGGATGTCGAGCCCGCGGATCAGCGCGCCGCCGCCCGTCATGACGATGCCGCGGTCGACGATGTCGCTGGCGAGCTCCGGCGGGGTGATCTCGAGCGCGCGCCGCACGGCGTCGACGATCTGCTGGATCGGCTCCTGGACCGCCTCACGGATCTCCGTGGAGTGGACGCGGACGGTCTTGGGGATGCCGGAGAGCGCGATGACCGCGATCTCGGTGGTGCCGCCGCCGATGTCGATCACCATGTTGCCGGGCGGGGGCTCGACCGGCAGGCCGACCCCGATCGCGGCGGCCATCGGCTCCGCCACCATCAGCACCTGCTTGGCGCCCGCGGTCTGCGCGGAGTCGCGCACCGCGCGGCGCTCCACCTCGGTGATGCCGGACGGCACGCAGACGATGACCTTCGGTTTGACGCGGAAAACGTGCTTGTCGATGATGGTCTTGAGGAAGTACCGCAGCATCTTCTCGGTGACGTCGAAGTCGGCGATGACGCC
>DATABZ010000258.1:0-7960 GCA_036259315.1 Gemmatimonadales bacterium
AGATCAGGGCGTCGCCCACGGGTCAAGGCGGAGCCCACAGGTCGGGGCGTCGCCTACGGGTCAGGACGGCGCCAATCGGAGGATACGTCGCGCCTGGGGCACGCCCAGCACCGCGGCGGCTCCGAGGTAGAGCCCCCCGAACGCGCCGAGGACTAGAATCGCGGCCGGGATGGGATGCAGGGCCGGCAGTGCAAGGCGGACCAGCCATCCGGCTACCGCGCCGGCTAGGGCCGCGGTCCACAGGCGCGCCAGCAGCCCGCCTCGAGCCGGGTCGGCCCGATACGCCCGGTCAGGGCGCCACGGAGGAGGAGGTACTCCACGCCGGCTGCCAGCCCGGAGGCGAGAGTGATGCCCGCCGCACCCCACGCGGCCCCGACCCCGAGCGCGCGAGGGATGTGCAGGGCCAGCACGTAACCGAGCGCGATCCCCAGCGACACCCGCACCAGCGCGATCCGGAGCGGCGTGCGAGTGTCGTGCATGGCGTAAAAGGCCGAGGAATACAGCCGCGCCAGCGTGGAAGGAAGCAGCCCCACCGCAGCCGCAGCCAGGATGGCCCACACATAGAGCGTCATCTCGTGGGTGAACTCGCCCGACTGGTAGAGCGCTCCGGTCACGAGGTCGCCCAGCGCGACGAAGCCGACCACGGACGGCACCACGAAGAACGCGATCTGCCGGAGCCCCGCTTCCAGCCTGCCGCGCAGGTGGGCGGCACGCTCCTCCCGGCTGCCTGTCGCGCTGGACATCTCCGGCAGCTCCGCCGCGGAAACGGACATGCCGAAGAGGCTCACGGGCAGCGTGTAGAGCACCTGCGCATACGAGACGGCGGCCACCGCTCCCGTGGGTAGCAGGCTCGCGAGCAGCGTGTCCACGTAGGCGCTGATCTGCACCACGCCCCGGCCCACGAACACCGGGCCGAAGTTGCGGAGCACCGACCTCGTGCCCTCGCCGAGGAGCGGCCCCGGGCGTAGACCTCCCAGCACCACCAGGACCGTGGGGAGCTGGATCCCGAACTGGAGCAGGCTGCCCGCCACGGACCCCCAGGCGGCGACCACCGCCAGATCGGACTGGATCATCCCGTCGCCGAATCCGAGGAGCGCGCCGATGATCGCTAGGTTCCACACCACGGGCGCGACGTACGAGAGGAAGAAGCGCCGGTGGCTGTTGAGCACGCCCAGACACCAGGCGGACAGGGCGAGGAGGCCGGCTCCGGGGAAGAGAATCCGCACCAGCCTGGTCGTGAGCTCGCGCTTCTCGCCCTCGAACCCCGGCGCGATCACCTCGATGAGCCACGGCGCGAGCAGCACGCCGGCCAACACGATCACGGAGACGGTGAGCCCGAGCAGCACCGCCACGGCCGTAGCGACGGCCGCCGCCTCGCGGCCCTGGTTCCGCGCTCGGAGGCCCGCATAGACCGGGATGAACGAGGCCGAGAGCACGCCCTCGCCGAAGAGGTTCTGGAGGAAGTTGGGAATGCGGAAAGCCGCGTTGAACGCATCGGCCGCATCGGAGGTGCCGAAGTAGTGTGCGAAGACCCGGTTGCGGACGAGGCCGACGAGGCGGCTGAGCAGGATGCCGCCCGCGACGGCGAGCGCCGGCCGGGGGGCGCGGCCGCCGGCGGTACGCCGGCTGCGGACCGCGGTGCTCAGGCGGGAGGCCGTGGAAGAGTCGGGCGGGGAGAGGACTCGGTGAGCAGGCGCTGGAGGAAGGCGTTCTCATCCTGCAGCGCCTGCACGCTCCGGTTCAGATCGTCCACCTCCGCCTCGAGCAGATCCACCTTCTTCGCGAGGTCGTCGAGGCCGGGCGGCACCGCCTGCGGCCCCTCGAGCCGGCGGGCGAGCGCGCGGCCGATCGGCGAATCGACGATGATGCCCATGATCGGAATGAGCAGCGCCACGAGGAGGATGAGCGCGATCACCGACATGGGTCGAGTCTAAGACCGGGCCGACGCCCCTTCAAGGGCGCCTGCGTACCACGCTTCGATTGCCTCCCGCAGATCGGCGAGCAGCGCCGGCCCGTACCGCGCGAGGAACGGAGCCAGGGTAAGGACCCGCTCCTGCGGCTTCCCGCCCGGGAGCACGGCCGTCCTCGCCCGAGCGATCTGGCCGAGCTCGGTCTCCTGCCGGCGCTTGAGGTGCTGAACCAGCTTCTTCTCGATCTCCTCCGTGCCGGAGAGCGCCTGGCGCCGCGCGCCTTGGACCGGCCGCACCAGTGTCGGGTCGATCTCCGCGGCGCTGCGCTCCAGGGTGCCGTAGCCCTGCTCGAGCGCGGCCCGGATCGCCTCGAGGGCGCCCACGGCCTCAGCGGGCAGCTGGGAGCGAACCAGCCGGGACTCGAGCGATCCGGCGGGCTCCATGAGCTCGTCGAGCCCGATGCCGAACTTCTCCAGCACGCGGTCCACCCGGGGCTCCACCAGGACGCCCGACCAGCGGGGGAGCGGACGCTGCGCCTCCACGTCCAGCTCGCGGTAGACGGGTGGGGTCAGCGCCAGGTAGCGCAGCTCCGCGGGCCCACCCAGATAGGCGACGGTGGGGAGCAGCGCGCTCTCGATCACCGGCCGGAGCAGGACGTTCGGGGAGAGCCGGGTGGGCTCCCGCTCGGCGATGGTGGCGAGGGCGTCGAGGTCGAAGCGCTCCCTGCTCCGGCGGGTCGTGAAGGCGCCATCCAGGGCGACGAGTCGGTCACGCCCCTGGCGCCCTTCGAGCATGACCAGGGCAGCCCCGTCACCCACCATGACGCCGGAGGTTCTGGTCGTCTCGCCGAGCGTCTCCATCCGGCGCTCCAGCTCCCTGTCGATCTCGCCCGCGCGCTCCAGCGCCCGGAGCACCAGCGGCGCGGCGGCCGCCTTGGCGGCCGGGTGGCTGCTGTCGAAGCAGACGATCCCGGCTGGCGCCAGCAACTCGGCCATCGCACCGGCGAACGCCGTCGCGACGGTCGCATCCGGGCGGTAGTGACGCGCGAGCCACGCGAGGGCGTCGTCCCTGAACTCCGAGGTCGGAAGCGAGGTGCCCAGCGCTTCGAGTGCCGCCACCACGCCGTCGCCGAGCGGCTGGCGGTACATCGGCGTGAGTGGAGCATCCGGCGCCCGCGGAGGGAGCGCCGCGGTGACCAGCGAGCCGTCCGCACCGAGCCACGCGGTGTGGCTCGCCTCGGCGAAGTCGTGGTCATCGCCGGCGATCCAGAACACCGGCACCACCGGCCGGTCCCAGCGCCCTTCCAGCACGCGTGCGAGGGCCGCCGTGGACAGCGCCTTGTGCACCGTATAGAGGGGACCGGTGAAGAGCCCGGGCTGCTGGCCGCTGGTGACGGCCACCGCGCCGGGCTGGGCCAGCCTGGCGAGGGCGGTGTCCCGCGCCTCGGACGGCACGAAGGCGTCCAGGAGCGACGGTCGCAGTCCGCCGTTCCGGAGCGGCGGAAGCACGAGCGGCGCCTCGAGCGGTGTGGGAACGAACCGGAAGCTCACGAGACGCGCCCGGCGAGAATCGTCCGCGGGGATCCGGGCTGGAGTGGTGCCGCCTCGTAGTCGCCATAGCGGCCGCGAACGTCCACGCCGGCCGCCTCGAGCATGGCCGCGATCTGTCCCGGTTCGAACAGGCGCACCCGCTCGGTGAACCGACGCCCGCCGGGGGTGACGATCGTCTTGCAGACGTAGCGGCCATCGGCGGAGACGGCGCGCACGATCTCGGCCTCACCCCCCCGCACACTCACCATCTCAGTGGCGACCAGACGGCGGCGCACTTCGGCGGCATTGAGGAAGTCGATCACGAACCATCCGCCGGGCCGCACCGTGCCCACCATCTCGCGCAGGGCCTGGGCGTGCTCCTCGTCGCGCTCGAAGTAGCCGAAGCTGGTGAAGAGGCTCACCGTCAGATCCATGCTCCGGGGTCGGATGGGAAGGCAGCGCATGTCCCCGCGCACCAGAGGCGCGTCGGTGACCCGCGCGGCGAGACGCAGGAGGGTGAGCGAGAGATCCAGGCCGATGCACCGGGCACCGATGGCCCGGAACGCGCGGGCATGCCGGCCGGCGCCGCACCCGACGTCGAGCACCCGCCAGCTCGCGCTGACGCCCGTCGCCCGGGCGATGAGCGCTACCGCCCGCTTCGCGTCGGCGTCGTCGCGGTGCGGGTAAAGCTGCAGGTATTCCTCTCCGAACCATTCCTCGAACCATTCGGCCATGGGCGGTCAGGCCCGTCCCTTGTGGTACGGCTCGCCGCGCAGGATGGTGAACGCCCGGTAGAGCTGCTCGGCCACCACCACCCGCGCGAGCTCGTGCGGCAGCGTGAGCGGGCCCAGGCTCCAGCGTGCCGCGGCCGAGTCGAGGAAGGCCGACGCCAAGCCGTGCGAGCCGCCGATGACGAACGCGAGGGGCCGGGCCGCCACCATCCAACCGTCCAGCCGGCGGGCGAGTTCCTCGCTGGTCCACGTGCTGCCCTCCCGCGCCAGCGCCACTACCGTGCTGCCGGCCGGGACACGTGCGCGGAGGCGCCCGGCCTCCTCCTCACGCTGGACATCGACCGTAGGTGCCCGACTCGCCTCGCGCACCTCCGCCTCGCTCACCCTGGCGTAACGTCCGAGCCGGCGGAGGTAGTCATCGCACACTTCGCGGTAGGCGGCGCGCAGACGCCCGACCGCCAGGATGAGCAGCGTCATGCTACGCGTACATGCCGCGCAGCCGGTGCACCGCGGCCACCCGCTCGATCGCCAGCATGTAGGCGCCGATCCGGAGATTGATGCCGTGCCGGCCCGCCATGCCCGCCACCTGATCGAACGACTCGACCATGATGCGCTCCAGCCGCTGGTTCACCGTCTCTTCGTCCCAGAAGTAGCCGCCGCGGTCCTGGACCCACTCGAAGTAGCTCACGGTGACGCCGCCGGCATTGGCCAGGATGTCGGGAATCACGAAGACGCCGTTCTCCTCCAGGATCTTGTCGGCGCCTGCCGTCGTGGGGCCGTTGGCGCCCTCGCAGATGATCCGGGCCTTGATCGCGGCCGCGTTGTGGCTGGTGATGACGTTCTCCAGCGCCGCCGGGACCAGGACGTCGCAGTCGAGCGTGAGGAGATCCTCGTTGCTCAGGTGATCGGCTTCCTTGTAATCGCTGAGGAAACGGTGCTGGCGGGTATGCTGGATGAGATCGCGGATCCTGAGACCCTTGGGGTTGTAGATCCCACCCGACTTGTCGCTCACCGCCACGACCCGCATGCCCAGGCCCTCCATGAGCCGGGCCGCGACCGAGCCCACGTTGCCGAAGCCCTGCACGACGACGCGGCTCCCCTCGATCGGCATGCGCAGGCGCTTCAGCGCCTCGCGAGTCACCAGCATGCAGCCCCGCCCGGTCGCCTCCCGGCGGCCGAGGGAGCCTCCCATCTCGACCGGCTTGCCGGTGACCACCGCCGTGACGGTGTGGCGCTTGTGCATGGAATACGTATCCATGATCCACGCCATCACCCGCTCGTTGGTGTTCACATCCGGGGCGGGCACGTCGGAGTCGGGACCCAGGGTCTCGATGATGGCCGAGGTGTAGCGCCGGGTGATCCGCTCCAGCTCGCCATTGGAGAGCTGGAAGGGATCGCAGACGACGCCGCCCTTCGCACCGCCGAACGGGATGTTCACCACCGCGCACTTCCAGGTCATCCAGGCCGCGAGCGCGGTCACCTCGTCCAGGGTCACCGCCATGTCGAAGCGGATCCCGCCCTTCGCGGGGCCGCGCGAGGTGTTGTACAGCACGCGGTAGCCGGTGTACACCTCCACCTCCCCATTGTCGCGTACCACCGGCACCGCCACGATGATCTGCTTCTCGGGGCTGCGCAGCACCTTGTACAAGCCGGGATCGAGGCTGAGCCGCTGAGCCGCGTAATCGAAACGCGACATCATGGCCTCGAACGGGTTCTCCTCGGCGAGGAGCGCGCGGTCCTTGTCGGGACGGATGACGTCTTGGCTCGGGCGTGATGCGGTGGTCATAGAGGCGAAGTCCGGGTTGGCTCCTGGGTGGTCCTACATTCGTTCCACGGGCGTGACGACGGCGTCCAGCGCGGCGGCGATCCGTTCGCCGCCGTCCTCCCACTGCAGGTCGAGCACGGCCACCAGCGGCTCGGGCACCGCGTGCGGCCAGCGGTCGCGCAGCTTGACCGCATCCTTCTCGGTGATGACGACGTGGTCGGCGCGGCGGGCGGCGTGGGCCAGCCAGGCGACGTCCGCGTCCCGGTATTCGTGGTGGTCCTTCCAGGTGGCGACCTGGACCGCGGCGCCGGTGGCCTTCACCTGGGCGACGAAGGCGTCGGGGTCCGCGATGCCGGAAGCCGCCACCACCCGCTTCCCCCCGAGCACCGCCGCCGACGCCCGGTTGCCGCTCACCAGGCCCTCGAGCGCGTGGAGGCCGAGGTAGGCGATCGCCACCGGTCCGCGAATCCGGTTCCGCACGTCGGCCACAAGGGCGCGGGCCGCCTCGAGGGTTGCACGCTTGCGGGTCACGACCACCGCGTCGGCCCGATCGAGCGCGCGCCAGCTCTCCCGCCAGGGCCCGGCGGGCAGAGGCCAGCGCACGGCCCGGGTCGTCTCCGCGCTCATCACCAGGACGTTCAGGTCGCGCCGGACATCCAGCCGCTGGTAGGCGTCGTCCAGAACCAGCACCTGCGCCCCGTTGGCGAGGGCCCGCTCCGCGCCGGCGGCGCGGTCCGGGTCGGCGATCACCACGGCCTGCGGCACCGCGTGGCGGTGCACCAGGGTCTCGTCCCCACCGTATCCCCGCAGCAGCACGCCGGGCACGAGCCCGGCGGAGGCGTAATGACGTGCGATCCAGATGGCGATGGGGGTCTTGCCGGAGCCGCCCACGGTCAGATTGCCGACTGCGACGGAGGGGAGCGGAAGGTCGTGCACCTGGAGCCAGCCTCGGCGGTAGGCCATGCCGCGGACCGCCATCGCGCCTCGCCACAGGCCCGAGGCAGGCAACAGCGCCAGGCGCGCGAGCCGCGCGTCGGCCCGCCCGCTGGTCCACAGCCAGCGCATCACCCGGTGGGAATCGCCCCGCCGCGTCATCCACCCGCCTCCGCGATCTCCGCCAGCCTCACACCGGCCTCCGCCAGTCCATCCGCCAGGCCCTCCTCGCCAGGTGCCACCTCGAAGGGTCTGCCGTAGGTAACCGTGACCCGGGCGCCGGGCTTGGGGATGAGGAAATGGTCCCACGAATCTAACCGCCACGCTCGATCGACCCGGGCGTGGATGGGCACGATGATACCGCCTCCCCGCTGCGCCGCCGCCACCACGCCGGGCTTGAGCTCCCGGCGCGGCCCGCGCGGGCCGTCCGGCGTGAACGCTACCGAGTGCCCGGCCTGGAGCTCCCGAACCGCACCGAGCAGCGCCCGGGCCGCGCCCCGGGAGCTGGAGCCCCGCACCGCCCGGTAGCCGAGCGACTGCGCGAAATCAGTCAGATACTGCCCGTCCCGGTTCTCGCTCACGACGATCGCAATACCCTGCCGCCGGTGGTGCCACAGCAGCGGGAGCAGCACCTCGTGCCAGAGCAGGAAGACATGGGGGCGTCGGGCCTCGTACAGCGGCCGCCACCGGTCCTCGTGCTCCGTCCCCATCCGCCACGAGCCGGCCAGCAGCCGCATCGCCGGCCCCGCCAGGGCTCGCGCGGCAGGCGGCGGCACCCGCAGCTTCACGCCCCGAGCAGCTCCCCGGCGAGCGCCACCACCCGCGTGGTCGCCCCCGGCTCGCCGAGCCGGCGCCGGACCAGAGCGAAACCCTCCTGCTGGGCGAGCGTGCGTGCATCGACCGGATCCAGGAGCGGGGCCGCCGCCGTCGCCAGCGGGCCTGCCTCGGCCCGTTCCTGGAGCAGCTCGGGAACGACCTCGCGGCCCGCCACCAGGTTGACCAGGCTCACCCACTCACCGTCCGCACCCGCTGGAAGACGCGATAGGTGAGAGGGTGCACCTTGTACGCGACCACCATCGGGGTTCCCACGAT
>DATABZ010000259.1:0-4369 GCA_036259315.1 Gemmatimonadales bacterium
GTGCGGTGGACGGCACGGTGGGCGGCGGCGGGCACAGCGAGGCCCTGCTGGCACGGGGGCTCGAGGTGCTCGCGATCGACCGGGATCCCGAGGCCATCGCGTTCGCGCGGCGCCGGCTCGGCGACGAGCGTATCACCTACCTGCAGGCGGCCTACCACTCCGATGAGGCGCTCGAGGCGGTGGCGGCATTCCGGCCCGGCTTCGTGCTCCTCGATCTCGGGGTTTCCTCGCACCAATTGGACGAGGAAGGGCGCGGCTTTACTTTCCGACCGGGCGCTCCACTGGACATGCGCATGGAAGGGCAGGGCGACTCCGCCGCCGATCTGCTGAACCGGCTCGGGGAGGAGGCCTTGGAGCGGATTTTCGCCGAGTACGGCGACGAGCGACGAGCGCGCCGCCTCGCGCGGGAGATCGTCCGCCGTCGACAGCGGGCGCCGTTCGCCGTGAGCGACGATCTGGTGAACGCGATCCGGGCCACCCTCGGCCCCCGGGCCGGGCCGTCGGAGTTCGCTCGGCTGTTTCAGGCCGTGCGCATCGCGGTCAACGACGAGCTGGCCGGCCTGGGCCGTGCACTGCCGTCGTTCCGCTATGCGCTCCAGCCGGGCGGATGGTTGGCCGTCATCACCTATCACTCCGGCGAGGACCGCCTGGTCAAGCTCGCGTTCCGCGAATGGGCCAGCGCCTGCATCTGCCCGCCTCACCAGCCGGTGTGTACCTGCCGGGGTCGCCCACTGGGCCGCCTCGAGCCGCGCAAGCCGATCTTGCCGTCGGAGGAGGAGATCGCCGCGAACCCGAGGGCCCGGAGCGCCAAGCTGAGGATCTTTCGAGTCGATCATGCGGCTTAAGGGCCGGCACTGGCTGATGCTCTGGCTCGTGATCTTCGTCTGCGTTCTGCTCGCCATCGCGACGCGACAGAGCGCCGGCTTCCGCACCGCGCGGCGCCTGGGAGAGCTCCGCGAGGCGCGCACGGCCCTGGAGGCGAGGCGGGCGGAGCTGGAGCGCCAGATTCGGGTCGCATCGAGCCGTCAGGTGCTGGTACCCTTGGCCGAGCGGCGGCTCGGCCTCCACGAGCCCTCGGACTCCGAGTTCACTCTGCTTCCTCTTCCCGTGGTGCCCGAGGTTCGGCCCTGATGGCCAAGCCCTCCGTGCGCATCGCCGCCATCCAGGCCGGCTTCGCGCTGGCCGTCCTGGCGCTGCTGGTCCGCGCGGTCCAGCTCCAGATCGTCGACGGCGAGAAGTGGGCAAAGGAGGCCGAGCGCACCCGGACGGAGCGGCGGGTGCTGCCGGCCCGCCGCGGTGCACTCTACGACCGCAACGGCGTCCCGCTCGCGGTCACCCAGGAGTTCTATCACGTCGGGATCGCGCCCAACGAGCTGGACGATCACGCGGCCGCGTTCCGCGCGCTGGTGCGGAGTCTCGGAGTTCCGGCCGCCGCGCTCGACCGAGAGTTCCGCTCGGGAAAGCGGTGGATCTACCTGCATGGCCCGTACAACGCCACCCAGGTCCAGCCGCTGCGCGCGCTCTCCGGCGTCCACCTGGAGGGGGCGTTCCAGCGATTCTATCCGTCCCGCCAGCTTGCCCGGCCGATCATCGGTGGATTGAAGGGTGATGGTGCATCCGGCGGGGCCGGACTCGAGATGGCCATGGATTCGATCCTCACCGGGCGGCCGGGCGAGGCCGTGCTGCTCAAGGACCGCGCCGGGCGCCGCTACGACTCGCCCTCGCGCCAGGTGCGCGATCCCGTCCCCGGCAACGACGTGGTGCTCACGATCGACGCCGAGCTCCAGGAGATCGCCGAGCGCGGTCTGGCCGATGCCCTCGAGGGAATGGAGGCCGAGGGGGGCGACGTAGTCTTCCTCGACCCGAAGACCGGCGAGCTGCTCGCGCTGGCCTCCCGCCAGGTCCATCCCGGGGCGGTGCCGCGCGCCTCCGCCTTCACCGATCCCTTCGAGCCCGGCTCGACGGCCAAGCTGTTCACGGCCGCGGCGCTCCTGCGCTACGGTCTGGTGGACAGTACCGACGAGGTCTTCGGCGAGGGCGGCGTGTGGCACATGGCGGTCACCCGCAGCGGCAGGGTGCGGCGGACGATCCACGACGTCCACGCACACAAGGGCAACCTGACTCTGGCGGAAGCCATACGAAGCTCGAGCAACATCGCCATGGCCAAGTTCAGCCTGCGGCTCTCGCCGGAGCAGCAGTACGAGACCTTGCGCGACTTCGGGTTCGGTTCGCCCACCGGCGCGGAGTTCCCCTCGGAAAGCCGGGGCCAGCTGGCGATGCCCCACCGATGGCAGCCCATGTACACCCGCGCCAGCCTGGCGATGGGCTACGAGCTCGGGGTCACCCCGGTGCAGCTCGCGGCTGCCTACGGTGCGATCGCCAACGACGGGCTACTGCTCGCGCCGACCCTGGTCAAGGAAGTGCGATCTCCCTCCGGCCGGGTCCTCTTCACGAAGGAACCCGAGCCGGTGCGACGGGTGATCTCCCCTGAAATCGCGCGGCGACTGCAGGAGTACCTCCGTGGCGCGGTGGAGGAGGGCGGAACGGGCACCGAGGCACAGCTGGTCAACTATACCGTGCTCGGGAAGACCGGAACGGCACGGCGCTACGAGAACGGCACCTACGTCGCCGGCAAGTACACCTCGACGTTCGCCGCCATCTTTCCGGCGGACGATCCTCAGCTCGTGGTGATCGTCAAGATCGACAACCCGAAGGGGAGCTACTACGGCGGTCGCACCGCTGCCCCGGTGACCCGCACGATGCTCCAGCAGACGCTCGCCTCCCGCCGCGTCTCCATCGATCGGGGAAGGCTGGCTCCGAGGGAGGTGCGGACCGCCGGCCCACCATCCGGGGGCGGGACCGCCGCGGCGGTGCGTGCGCCGGTGACGGTGATCGCCTGGCCGTACCGCGAGCCCGCGAGTGCGACGGACGCGGTCGCCGTGCCGGAGGTCACGGGGCGCTCCATCCGCGAGGCCGCGCTTGCGCTTCACCGACGGGGATTCCGCATGAGCCTGCGCGGCATGGGCCGAGTGGTGCGCACGATGCCGGCCGAGGGCCATGCCGCTGCGCCGGGCTCGTCCGTGACGGTCTGGGCCGAGTGAAGCCGGGGGATCGAGCCGTGGCACTCACCTGGGCGGAAATCCTGGCCCAGCTTCGCCGAGCCGATCTCCTGGTTTCCGCGAGCGGGGAGGCTCCGGCGCTCTCGACGCTCGGAGCGGACAGCCGCGCGGTGGGCCCCGGCTCGCTGTATCTCGCCCTGCGGGGCTCTCAGACCGACGGGCACCGCTTCGTGGCTGACGCCGTGCGGCGCGGTGCGGCCGGCATCGTCGTGGAAACGCCATCCGGGGCGGGCGTGCCCGAGATCGTGGTGCGTGACGGCCGCCGCGCGGCGCTCGTTCTCGGCGCCGCCTGGTACGGGTACCCGGCGCGCAGCCTCGCTCTCGTGGGCGTCACCGGCACCAACGGGAAGACGACGACGACCGGCCTGATTCGGCACCTGCTGAACGGCGACGAACGGTCGGGCAGCATCGGCACGCTGGGGGCCTTCGATGGGCGCGGCGAGGCCGTGCTCTCCACCGCCGGCACGCTCACCACGCCGGGCCCGATAGATCTCCAGGCCACCTTCGCGGCCATGGTGGAGCGTGGCGTCGAGCGGGTGATCATGGAGGCGTCCTCCCACAGCCTTGACCAGGGCAGGCTGGACGGGCTGCGCTTCGCCGCCGCCGTGTTCACCAACCTGACGCGGGACCACCTCGATTACCACGGCACCATGGAGTCCTACCTTTCCGCCAAGCTGAAGCTCGCCGGCATGCTGGCCGAGGCTGGCGTGGAGGTGGTGAACCTGGACGACGATGCGTGGAACGCGCTCCCCTCCGGATCCCGCCGGGTGACATTCGGCCTGCACCCGGCGGCCGACGTGCGCGCGAGTGGCGTCGTCCTCGATGCCGCGGGCAGCCGCTTTCAACTGGAGGGCTGCTTCGGGACCGCCGAGGTGTCGCTCCCGCTGCTGGGGGACTTCAACGTGGCCAATGCGCTCGCCGCCGCTGCCTGCGCGCTCGGCCTGGGCCTGCCGCTGCGCCAGGTGGCCGGCCGTCTCTCCTCATCTCCCCAGGTGCCCGGGCGCATGGAGCTGCTGAGCGAGACCCCCTGTGTCGTGCTCCGCGACTACGCCCACACGCCGGACGCCCTGGAGCGGGCGCTCGCGACGCTCAAGCCACTCACCAGCGGCAGACTGGTCGTGGTGTTCGGCTGTGGCGGTGACCGGGACCAGGGAAAGCGGGCACTGATGGGTCGGGTCGCCGCGGAGCTCGCCGACTTGGCGGTCGTGACCTCCGACAATCCGCGCACCGAGGATCCGGGCGCGATCATC